>JARKQP010000311.1 GCA_029974875.1 Mobilitalea sp. | reverse complement strand
CATGTCGGTTTGTGCCAGGGTATGGATGATTTTCCCCCACCCGTTTGTCGCGAATGTCGCGTATGGAAGCAAGACCAGTATGGAGACCAACATTAAGAATAAGAAATAGATAGCGCCGGCCATGACGATATACAGTATTTGCCCCAGCACCCAAGGTATACGTTTACTTCTAATGATGATATAGGGCTGGTTCTTATTAATAAAGGGTGCGTCGGAAAACAAAAATACAATACCGGCAAGTAATATCAGCTGCTTGACCGGATCATTGGAGAAAAAGGGGAAAATAAGGGGGTTGGTTTTTATCCCCGTCCTAACGGTGAGACTGCCGATCACCTCGAAATCATTCCACACAAACATACCCATCAAAATAAAGAGACAAATAATGCGCGGATTTGTTATCCATTGCCGGATGGAATATATGGCGATGCAGAATATTTTTTTAACCATTGGCAATCCTCCTCTTCGCGGTGCGGATGAATAAGATGTCACAGATGACGGTAAGCGAAAGAAAGACCGCTGTCGCCATCCAAAGTATTGTGAATGCTGTGGCGCCCAATACCCTTGCGGTAGCAAGCTTAGCGGGGTCTAACCATATGGGCAGGGCAAAAACATTGGCGATTTGGTTTAGCACAAAGCTCAAGGCGAAAGGAGAAATGTACGCAACATACCGATTTGGCATATAACCGGATATCATAAGCCCCAGCGATGAGAAGAAGACCGCTTGCAAGAATATAATATAAAGATAGGACAGGAAGAATAACGCCGCCTCCCCCTTTACAAGCAGATCGCCAAAGGCCTGATTGGAAAATTCCATTTCTACAGCAATAGCTTCAGGCAAAATGCTTGGCTGCGTCACACATACATAACCGATAAATATAGCCGCGCCGATGACGACAGCCGCTCCACCCGCAACAGCGGCAGCGATGCATTTGGATAGGGCATAGGCTGTCTTTCCGCTTCTTATGATTATAGAAAAAGCGAACCTTGTCTGCCAGTCTATACAAAAGCTTGCCCCATACGCAAAGGTTGCGCTCAGAATAAGCAGATTTGAAATGTTATTATACTTAAGCGTGTTATTAAAAGCGGCAACAGCGGAGGTGATATGTGATACCATTCCGACTGAGCCAAAATAAAATATGGCCACTGTGGAAAAAACTCCGACCACAAAGCCGGAGGAAAGAAACCCACGGTAAAAATCCGTTTTAAGTATGGTCATAAAATTTTTGATGGCAGCCTCCCCCCTTCTTACCGGATTTCTTCTCCTGTGATGGCGTTGATGAACATCATGCTGCTACCTGCACTGGATTGCAAATCTTGCTTCCCATCCTTTGAAGGCTTGTTTATCGTCCTTTCATAAGACAATATCAGGCACCATGCGGGAATAAGCTTTACTTCATCATAATTATTATTATAAGGAACAGGCACATATTCAAAATCGATTGCCGTGACGGTAACCTTGTCCGTGGATATAATGGCGTTGTGTTCTTCATAGGCTTTTTGAAGTGCTTCTTCCATGGAGATGAGCGTACTTGGAGATTCCGCAACGCCTTGCTGCTGATAAATCCCACTAAAATGCAATTGAATAATGCCGTTTCGGGAGAACGATACCCTGGCGGTTGACCCGTTAAGAGCCCGGTCGCTTGCCTGGATCGTATATGATTTTTGGGTAACAGGTATATTGTTTTGGGTCATTTTGAAAAAAAAGATATAAAAATCATCCTCCTGTGTAAATGTGTCTTTCGTTTGATATCCTTCCGTCGGGTTCTGTATGGGAGAAATACCCGCTGCTTTTTGTTTATCAATCTCTCTTTGGATTTCTTCCTCCTGCTGCCTTTGCATTGTGAAAGAATCAATGGCATAAATTTCGGCATCGTCCATTATATCCACGGATAATTCCGTTAGAACAACGGAAACGGTCCCGAGTGCCTCTGACCTGGGCATAAACCCTAAGTTCTCCTGCGTATACACCTCGCCAAACCGTCTGTTAAGAGAAAAAGTATCACTTGCTGCGACAAAGGAATCCGTGGGAAACTGGACATAGGCAAAATCCTGTGTACCATATCCGAGAAAGCCGTCATTAATATTAAGGTATGAGCTGTCATCTTTGTACAATATGGTATCATCATAGCTGCTTAAGCTTCTTTGAGGTGTTTTCCCTTTATAAAAAATGGATAATAACTTTTGTTCATCAAATGGCATATATTCAGCAAGTAATATATCTGCTTTTTTGACATTAGGTACATGCACGTCCGCCTCCACGTCAAAATCTTCGCTGAAGACTTTGCTGATATGGGTAGGCGTGCCTAGCAGCAGAGATTCTATAGAGCTATTATCAGCTATATTATGTTCTGTTCCCGTAGGGGCAGCGGTTTGCCCTGGTTCCTGTGTTGGCTTAATAATTACCGCATTCGGGTCTTCCGGTCCGCATGCCGTCAAGCTGAATATTATCAGGCAGCCACCCAGAAGCCGTGTAGTTTTTTTTAACCTTGTCATATCATTTTGCTCCTTAATTGTTCATGGATTAGTTAAAGCTGGCCTGCACATCTGTCTGGGCGTTTGGCCGCAGACCCGTTCCAGAGGCAGGTGCTGTGGTGTAGGGCTGGAATAAGTGTACCTTGTGTATGGATACAAAGTACTCAACAAAACCTCAACAAAATGTTAACGCACGTAGGATAAAAAAAGAAAGCAAGTATGGGCGTTTTTCCATACCTGCTTTCTTTTTTGTTATTTAATTTCCTTAGTATCCCCGCGTCCTGTCGATTATGCTGCCATCAATGGCGTTGACCGTTAGATGGCTGACATGCTCCGTAAGCAGCTCCTGCCCGCCATCGTATTCCATGGCCATAGTACCAAAAAAATCCCACACCGGCACAATCAGCCCGGTTACCGGATCATCTTTTTCCTGGATCCGTGCCATTCCCAACTGTACCTGATCAATATTGAAGGCCAGCTTCACATCCTCGCCATACTGTGCATGCGTGACCAGAATCATTGTGGAAAAGATGTCCTGAATATCCTCAAATGGCATGAGCTTGGTATGTCCGACCACCTGCTCCATCACCTCATAAGGGGACTCCCATAAAAACTCTACAATACCGGTATCATCGATGATGAACATGACCCTCTCATATGGCCAACTGGCGGCGAGCCTCTCCCCCGTCCTTTCATCTATCGGAACAACAGTCCTACCTATGTTATTTTCAGCGTAGGTTAAAAGCGTGCCTCCAAGGCTGCGGACAAACTCCAGCCGATAAGCATGATGTTCCTGCTGTTTAACAACACCGCCCTGCAGGAAAGCGCTGCCCCAGACCTCTTCGCAGGAGTAAAGCTCCATATCAGGGATATTCAAAGCCCGGAGCGCTTCTGCAGCCTTATTCCTGGCATCCTCCGGTGAGATGGAAAGCGGCATTTGTCCTGCGGCCATGAGCCCGAGCTTCCCTAAATCATCTTTACTTGCTTCCGTGTAATAGCTTGCCTCATGCCCGATATCCGCATAGCCTTTTTGCTCGCATGTATAGAGCAGCATGTTTTTATTTTCAGCGAGCTGGTTAACGATGCTCAAATACTTATGGCCCTCTTTGTCTTTTGCATAACCTGTGATCTGGGAGATCCCCTGCTTCGCCTGCTCAAACACTTTGGAGGCTGGAAGAACCTCATGGGGCTTGTCAGGTACCTCAATGCCCGCCGATTTGAATTTATCAATGCTCCGCTGGAGCTCCTCCCCTTTGGCAGGATCGGTTTCCATTGCCAGTTCTTCTATCCATTGCATCAGCCTCTCTTCCTCAGAGCTATATCCAGCTTCATAGCGGTCATTAAAAGCTGCGTCCCCTATAAAATACGCAATGCTGCAATCCGCTTCTTCCTGGGTAAAATCGCGGCTGCGCACCCGCACTACCGGAATGCTGTCCGTCCCAGGGCGGGTAATATCGGCGTCCACATTGACGGAAATATCACCCTTTGCATCTGCTGCGGACAGTATCATGCGATCAGGCACATTTAGCATTTCAGCGATGCCCTTCTTTTCTTCTTCATTGCCGGAAGCAGCTTCAAGCAGCTGGTCGTTGGTCTTCCCCACCACAATTAGGCTATCCGGCAGCTTTTGGCAGGCAGCCAGGTTAACTGCCATTACCAAAGCCAAAAGAACTATAGATCTCCGTTTCATAACTTACCTCGTTCCATTCCATTCCTCCAAAAATTCTTCTAAAAACCCTCATCAAAATACTAACTTGACGGATTCCCAGGAAAGATTATTTTCATGGTCGTACCTACATTTGTCTGACTGTCAATAACCAGCCTGGCATCGTGGGCATCGGCTATCCGTTTTACCAGTGCCATCCCCAATCCGCTGCCGCCATTTTTTTTACTACGGGAGCGGTCTACCATGTAAAACGGGTCGGTTATCCTCTCGATATCACCCTGCGGTATTCCTTTGCCATTATCCTGCACTTCCAATGTGTTGCCATAGGCCCGCAAAATTATGGGTTGCCCCGGCTCAGATGCTTTGGACGCATTATCAATGAGATTTATTAATAGCGATTTCATCAGGTCATAGTCCATTTTTAGGGTCTCCAGGTTGCATTCACTTTTTAGCGGGGTATTGCGCTCCCGCATCGCCTCCGCTGTGCTTTCTGTAATATCATCGAACAACCTCTTTATGTTCTCAGGCTGTATTCTAATATCTTCTTCCAAGGTAATGAGTTTAAGCAGCTTTTGGGTTAACCGTTCCAGCCACCGGCATTGCGCGTGGATATGGATAAGGGAATTTTGTGCTTCCTCTTTGCTTAAATCAGCGGATAACAGCGTATCGCTATGGATTATCATGGAAGTCATTGGTGTTTTGAATTCGTGGGTAAGGCCGCCGATAAAAAGCTGCTGGCGTTTTGCCGTATCTTCCAAATCAGAAATATGGGATTGCACCGCATCGGCCATGGCGTTGAAATCCCTGGCCAGTCCGCCTACTTCATCCTTAGATTGTATCTGTGCCCGTTTGTCATATTCGCCAACTGCGATGCGCCGGGTTATGTCCTGCAAGCTTATAAGCGGCTTGCTGGCTTGCCGGACAAACAAGATGATGAGCAGGGTGCCGGCAATCACTCCTATTCCGCAGATTAGGACAAAGCGCCAGGTCATGGCGGCGATGTTATTAAAAATCCCCGTTACGTCCTTAACGATGTATACCGAATAGCTGTCATTGAGAAGAATCAGCCCACTTCCCACAATGAGGATATTCCTGCCTTCTATTTTCTCCAATGATGTCCTTTGCTCATGGCTGCTATCTATTGGCAATATCTTCTCCGGCTTGACACTCACCGCAGAATAAATTGTGCCATCCCCGCCAATTAGCACCGATGAATTGCCGGCAAGGCGTTTGAAACAATAATTAATGCCCGATTGCTTAACAACGGGCTTGCTTTCATTATCAAGATAATATTGCACCATTTCGGAAAAAGAAGTTGATAGGTTTCTTTGCTCCGTTTGCGCCTGCTCCGTTGTAAGCTGGATCATACTGTCTTTCGCCTGTAGCAGCAATAATGTGCTGCAGGTGACGACAACTGCCAGAAGAATGACTATGGTGATTATAGATATTTTTTTCCATAATCTCATATCATTTATCCTCCAATCTATAACCATACTTCGGAATTGTTTTAATCCTATCTGCGATATCCAGCTTTTTGCGCAGGTTTGAAATATGTACGTCTATGGTATGGGTATCGCCAAAGAAATCCACCCCCCAAATTTCGTTGAGCAGCTTTTCGCGCAGGATGGTACGGTTTTTATACTTGGCAAGCATAGTAAAAACCTCAAATTCAAGTGGCTTTAAGACAACCTCCTCACTGCCTTTGGTAACGATACGGTTCTCCAAATCCAGTGTAATATCACCAATACGCAATATTTGGTTTAGCTCGCCGGTACGCTCCAGAACCTTTTCAACGCGTACCAGCAATGTCAGCACATCAAAAGGCTTTATGATATAATCCTCTGCACCATCGCGAAGTCCTTTGATCTCGGAAAGTGTATCGCTTTTTGCGGTAAGGTAGATGACAGGGATATTATACTTCTTCATATATGGAAGCAGCTCAAAACCATCGATGCCTGGCAGCATGATGTCCAGCAAGGCCAGGTCATAGGAATGGTCAGCCCCTAAAGAATCAGCCGCCTCCCGCCCGTCGGCAAATACCATATATTCATATCCTGAATATTGCAGATTGACCGTAATGCCATCTGAAATTGCCCTGTCATCCTCTACAATCAAAATTCTATTCTTAACCATCTTTTCACCTCATATGAAGATTATACAGGGTATTATACCCCCATCCGGCAAAATCAACAAGGCTAAGATAACTCTTGTAGCATCAGGCAGACTGTCAAACTGCCGCGTTGCATGGATTTACCAGCCTCCTTCTTTGGAAAAAGAATCGGCCTGACGACTATGCCAACTTTGTTGATATTATTCGGCTATCCGTATATAATATTAGTATTGGCCTGGAGAGAATGGGTGATTTATGGATTACATATCTACCCCTGAAGCCGCTAAGAAATGGGGAATTTCAGAGCGGCGGGTACAAAAACTTTGCGAGGAGAACCGCATACCCGGTGTTGTGCGTTTCAGCCGGATGTGGCTGATACCGAAGGACGCTGAAAAACCGGAAGACGGACGTATAAAAAGGAGTGTTTCCCATGAAAAAAATTCTGGTTGTTGAGGACGATAAAAAAGTCGCAGAATTGCTGAAGCAATATATTGGCGAGATTGACCCTTCCCTTGAAACAGTACTGTTCTCACGGGCAGCAGAGGCCTACCGTTATGCCGAAGCGGAATCAGTAGAGCTGTTCATTTTAGATATCCAGCTTTTAGACTACAAAGGTACCAGCCTCGCGAAACAGCTCCGGGGGCTGCCCCAATACAAATTTACGCCAATTATTTTCGCTTCCGCTTTGGCTGGGGAAGAACTTACCATGTACCGCGATGTCAAATGCCATAGCTTTTTGATAAAGCCTTTTACAAAAAACGAATTTATAAAAGCGTTCCAGGACGCCCTTGAAATGGGCAGCCACCTGAATCCTGCTCCCAAGACACTCCGCATCGAACAAAAATCATTTATCTTTGAATATGAGCTTCCCAAAATTGTCTATGTGGAATCACTCGGCAAGAAAGTAATCATACACTCAAACAAAGACGGACATACCCTTAACCAGGACAGCATTTCAGGCTACTCCCTTGCCCGTCTCCTTGAAGCTCTTTCCTCTGATAATTTCATCCAATGCCATAAGAGCTATCTGATCAACCGCAGCTACATCAGAAGGATGGATAAACAGGAAATGACGGTTTCCCTCATGCGGGACGACATAAAAATACCGGTTGGTGAGAAATACAGGGAAAACCTATGGAGGTAACACTATGACGCTACCGATCGGTATTGAAATATTACTCGATGGAGCTTTGCTTTTCCTGATTAGCTTCGGAATCTTTAACGAGCGTCACGGTATGAAAATAAAGGACAGCCTGTTGGCATTGTATTTTACGCTCTCCTGCGCCGTGAGCCGGCTTTCCGTCTCAATCAGTATGAATACAGCTCCTCTTCTATCCATGGAAAAGCAGGGCTATGAGATCGTTCCTGCCCCCAGCTTAATTCTATTTTTATTTTTAATCCTGATCGTGATTATTATTAACAGCCTTTGGTTTAAAAAGGATGCTGTATATACGCTATTTGGCACCATGGCGGTTTTTTCTATTTTTATTATCGTACGTGAGATGTTTATTCTTCTGTTTTACGGGTTAGGAACAGCGGATAATAGCTGGAATCCGGTCATATGCCGCATAGGTTCTGTGCTACTATTGTGTGCGGTTTTGTTTACCCCATTTTTCAAATGGATACAGGATAAATTAAATGACGGCTTGCTGCCCGTCAAGCTGCTGATTGGAAATACGATGGTTCTTTTATGTGCCCTCCTGGTTTTCCTGGATTTTGACGCAACAAAAACGACGGACCAGCTGCTGTTCCTATCGGTAACAATAGCCGCCATCCTCCTAATAAACCTGCTCTTTGGAGCATACGCCCAGAAGCGCTCTGCTGAAATAAAGCGGGTAACTATGCTGGAGCAATATATCCCTGTAATCGAAGAGCTTATTACCCAGGTCCGCGCAAGGCAGCACGAATTCAACAACCGCCTGCTCGCTATCTCCGCAGCCGCCCAAACCGCCGATAATCTTGAACAGGCACAGGCTGAAATTGCGGAGCTGACCACGGGCCTGCAGCTTGATATCAGCGAAAAAAGCCTTTTGGGCTGTGACAGTAAAATTATCGCAGGCATGATATTCAGCAAAATGAAATACGCTGAGATGAAAAAAATAATGGTTATTTCTAATATAACAGCTCCTTTGAAGGGCAGGGCAATCCGGGAGCTTGATGTTGTTGAAATTGTGGGAATCCTCATTGATAATGCCATTGAAGCGTCTAACGCCGGAGATACTATTTATATTAAGATAGAGCACTCAGACGATGGCTTATCCGTTTTGGTCTCCAATCCATACATGATGCAATCCGCAACCGACTTTGTGCGGATGTTCCGGCGGGGCTTCTCTACAAAGGGCGAGAATGATACGCGGGGTCACGGTCTTGCCAATGTCAAGGCGATTGTTGACCGTTATCGTGGCAAGATTATCACGCGGAATGAAACGGTACATCATCAGAACTATGTGACCATCGGCGTTATTTTCCCATAATGAAACGGAAAAAAACGGGGCTATAACGGCATGAATAAGAATTCGTGCCGTTATTCCCCTGTTTCGTTTCAGAACCGTTGCTTTGACCTGGATAATTCCTATAATTATAAGCGTACCGTTGATACGGCAATCCACAAAGAAAGGAAACTCACTATGTTTCGATTGATAAAAAACGAATTTAGCAAATTAAAGATTCCGGTCATATTGACGGTCGCTTTACTTACCATCGCTGCTATCATCCTGTCCTGCACCCTGTATCAAAATTACAGCCTGGATTATGACCTTGAGGCATGGGAGGTTGGCTCCGAGCTCCTAAACTTCCTGTTTCCCCTGTTCGTGACCGTTCCGATTTGCTGGCTTATATATTATGAGCGTAAAAATAACTTCCTGCTGTATACGATGCCCCGTGTTGGCAAGGCAAAGTACCTGACGGCAAAATGGATCGCTGCCGCTGTTTCAGCTTTTGCCATTCTTTTTATTCCCTACTTCCTGTCGGCAGTTTTTGCCTTGTATGTAAAGCAGCCGATCGTTCCTATGATAAGGGGTACGGAGGCCTCCCCCTTTAGCCATATCTATCTTGATATGTTTGTCAATGTCCCACTCTTATATGCGTTTCTGCTGTCACTTTGGAAAAGCATGATTGGTGTGATAATTATGAGCCTTGGGTTTGTGCTGTCGCTATATATCAAAAATATCTTTGTTATTTTAACTGGCCCGTTTATCTATGATATTTTGGAGAACTTTTCCTTATCCATACTGGCCATGCCGGAATACCGG
Source organism: Mobilitalea sp. (assembly GCA_029974875.1). The sequence goes on along the minus strand of JARKQP010000311.1, from coordinate 6,536 downwards.
CTTATCACCTCCTATGAGCCGACTGCGGTAGCAAGCCAATCGATCACTTCCCTGTCACCATTTGCCGGCCCGGCTTTGCTCCTCGCTGTTATTGCGGTCCTTTGGATTGTTTTCGCTAAAGTAAGGCATAAAACTGTTTATGAGGTATGACGGGAGGTGAAACACATGAATCTGCTGCGGAAAAACTTAAGTGGCGGGGTTAGGGGAACCCTTGTGGGGTTATTTATCGTTTGTCTGATCTTCGGGCTGAGTGTCCGCGTGGGCACAGAACAGCCATTGCTCCAGCATTGCCTTGCCGTTATATCAGACCATTATTATTTGCTGTACTTCATGCTCCCGATGTTTCTGCTGCTCTGCTTCTTTGTTATAGAGGATGACAGCGAAGCGGTGATTCTGCGGTACAAGACATATTTCCGTTATTTTGTCCACAAATGGTTGTCACTGGTGGTTATTTCATTCATTTTTATGGCAGTGCAGCTCTTGGCGATTGTTGTCTCTGGAATAGGGTTGCCGACGGACGGCGGTTGGATGATAGCAGAGGGAGGGGCAACGCAAGAATTGCTCACTGTTTTTTCCTCCTTCTTTGCTTCTCCTGCCCTCAGCTTTGCGGCGGTGACTGCCTATATGTTCGTAGGATTATGCGTAACCGCTATGATTTTAATGTGGATCGGCCACTTCCTATTAAGATCATCAGCGATAAAGATCATATTGTTCCTTTATGTATTATCTACGTTGAGCATTAAAATCGGGTTTTTGCTGGAATTGCCGATCACTGCATTCAATCATATCGTTATACTGCACCATAACCTAACAAGCCCGCACCGCTTGATGATCACTGCCATAACCGGCATCCTCCTCCTTTGCGTTATCCTTTGGACTGCAAAGAAATATTGGCATCACCAGCTTACCTTTTCAAAAAGACAATGGAAAGGAATTACGCCGTACTACTGCAAGGAGTTAATTAACAAGAAGAATGTAATCATTTTAAGCTCTATGGTGATTTTGATGGTTGTGTGGAAATATCTCCAAGGTGCGGGTGGGATCAGCGGCGAAGAATGGATTATCCGATTGTTTGCAGGGCATGTCACCGGCAGCTTCCATATATTGAGCTTCATGGAGATGCTCTTGTTAAACGGCGCACCGATTTATTTGTTAGCGGCGTTTATTGAAAAAGCGACAACCGAGCACTCCGCTTTTATCACGGTACGCCTAAAAAAGCGAAGGGATCTACTCATCGGGATTCTCACATCCGCGCTGCTGTTTTTCCTTATTTATGGCATTTTCCTCGCGGCCTTTCCGATGCTCGGACTGTCGGTAATGGGGATGACGATTGACACAGGTACGCTTACTTTGCTTGGCCTATCTGTGGGAATGAGATTATTGGATATAGCTGCACAGGCTCTTTTCATCATAGGGATCTATTGCTTGGCTGGGCAGATAACTGCAGGATTTATTGGACTTGTAATAATAAATCTTTTCTGTATGGCTCCCATAGAATACTTGCCCTTTGGATTATCAAGCCTGGCGAGAATCGATTTACCGCAAATCGGCGCGGAGGGTATCGCAAGCCCTTATGCCGCCCTGATCTTACTTGTTACAAATGCCTTGTTTATCAGCTGGCTTTTTGCCGCCGGATACAAGCGCCTGCCAAAAAATTAGAATTAAGGAGGAAGCATACATGTCTACATGCATCGAAATAAAAAACGTATCAAAACAATTTTCAGGCCAGCCCATATTGGAGGAAGTATCTCTTACGGTAGAAAGAGGAAAAACTATCGGGCTTGTCGGCGCAAATGGGAGCGGAAAATCCGTGCTTTTCAAAATAATTTGCGGCATGGTTAAACCGGACAAGGGAAGCGTTGTCATTGATGGAAGCACCTTAGGTGATAAGGCGGATTTCCCGGCAAATATGGGCGTGTTCATCAACTCCCCCGGCTTTATCGGGATTTACAACGGATTTAAAAACTTGAAATTCTTAGCGAACATCCGCGGCGTTATCAACGACAATCAAATCCGTGAAACCATGCGGAAGGTCGGGTTGGATCCTGAAAACAAAACAAAGGTTGATAATTATTCCCTCGGTATGAAGCAAAAGCTCGGACTGGCACAGGCCATTATGGAGAATCAGGAAATCCTTGTATTGGACGAACCGTTTAACGCTTTGGACTTCCAGACATACAACGATGTTAAGGAAATTGTCCGTTTGCTGCAAGCCGAGGGAAAGACAATCCTCCTGACCTCCCATAATTACGAGGATATTGAGCAGCTCTGCGATGCGGTCTATATCATTGATAACAGGCGGGCTGTACCTGTTACGGAGGAACTCATAGATAAGTATTTCAATAGAAGAAAGTGATAGGTAAACAGTTGAACGGCGGACTTGATATAACCTGATCAAAGCCGCCGTTTTTCTTTTACAACGAAATTCGGGTCTAACTTAACTTATAGACGGATTTTAACAAGGCAATACCTGTCTTAGTTTTAAAGATTATAATTTTACCCATCCCCGGTCCACCCAATGCTGATTATCGGCAGACAACGGATTTTCGTTTTTCGCTACCGCTTTATGCATCATTCTACACATGAAGAATTTTAATGCCACGATGATTCCTTTATTTGCATCATATGGTCGTTCGTATCTTTTGGCAAGCCGCTTTACCTTGTCAGCAATAGCTGTTCTACGCTTGTCGGACAATTCCTTCCAGACAACACCTCCATGAGCCCAATGCCAAACCTTCTGATATCGGACACCCCCAGCCACGAAAGGCTGGCGTTTAATTACCTTCGGCATAAGCACTCTCCTCGTCAAATTCTAATTTTATTCATTATGGTTAATCCCTGAGACAATAAAACCTGTAGCGGCAGCGATTGCAAAAATAAGCCCTAAATACCCCTCCAAGTTCATAAATGCACCTAAATATAATCCAATGATACCTGCCAGCACAGTTACAATAAATGCTTTCATTCCTTTTGACATGTTTTCTCCCCCTTTAAACCATAATTTGTAGATTTTCCGTAATCTTCTTTATAAAGAGCCTTTCGCCTCAGGTTCCTATTAGCGCTAACGCAATATCTTCACACCTTTTTTCATGGAACACGATACGCCACTCCACCTCATCCACCGGCTCAAAATGAAGTGCGGAGCAGGCCACCTGGAGTTTTCCTTCATCACCTCCACCGGATGCGGTGCTGGTTGCGCCCCTCGGGATGCCGATGATGCCAATGCTGCAAACGTCATTGGTTGCCTGTACATTTGACCCAAGATGCTTCTGCCGTGGCCGGTCGGATGGAGCGCAGTCTGTGACGGTAAGAAATCCCTCCGGAGGATTGGGCAAGATTGTATAGCTCAGCATAGTATAGTGCTCCGGGAACTCCTGGGTTGGAACATTAAAATGCTTGGCGGAGAATTCCTGACGCTCATATCCCTGCACGGTCAACGTGTATTTCTGCCCTGTGGATGGATGCGTAAACTCAATTTGTTCACCGGGCAACGATACCCGAAAGTGCGGTCCTGATATAGCTATAGGCTCTTGCGCCAATACCACACTGAGGGTTTTTATTTGAGGCTTCTGCTGCGTTTTCCAAAGAAACGCACTACGCCAAATTGCATAGCCTTGGTCGGGGTCAAGGCCATAATGCTGCACTACACTCTTAGCCTCAAGGCCGTTGCCCTCCGGAAAACAGGGGTTCCAGGACAAGCCACAGCCGTGCGAACCTGAAAGCTCGGTTCCGTTCAGCACAACCTTCGGATTCATGTTGACAGCCAGCGGGTTCTCTGCGTCAATTTGCATCCGCTGTTCATCTGTGAAGTCAGTTCCGTCACTGCCGTCAAGGAGCTTCCATTTATCCATAAAGGCACGTATACGCTCCAGTGGAACCTTTAAGTAAAAGTCTATGACCAGACCCTTGCTGCAGGTATAAGCCGCCGGAATATTCCAGGCTTCATCATCCCAGATAAATTGCCTGTTTAAGGGAATTTCCTTTCCGGCTCTTTAGCGGCCATGATGTCCACAAAAGTTTCCGTCAAAGTAAACCTTCCATTCCGGCATTTTGGGTTCGTTAGGGACAAAGTCATTGTAATCTTCCGTATATTTGATGCGGCTGTAATCAAATCCGGCCTGTAAGTCTTTGATATAAGTAAATGGCCGATCCATAGGCGTAAGGGACAGTTTTTCCCGGATAATATCCAACGCCACCGATCGCTCGGCAGTAGAGGCATTTTCCCGTAGAAACCCATCAAATTGCGCCTGATCCCAACGCCACGCCTGTTCCAGCGGCGCCGTATGGCCGCAAGCCAGCAAGAGACGAAGAAAGTCCTTAAAATTTTGTGCCAGTGGATGCACATAGTTACCGGGCGTGTTCATTGGACTGACGGCAAACACCATCTCGCCAAAACCGCGCACAAAGCAAAAATGAATACCGTCAACACCTGCCCAGCCGATGATGCTTGCACCCTTTGGAGTACAACAATAGTTGTTTTTACTCTCACCGTACTCCAAGCCAATGTGAGAGCTATTTATATTCAGTTTCAGATATTTTTCATAAATCGTCGCCATCATGACCTCTCCTTCTTCTGTGGGGCATCCATTATGTTCATAACATCCTGACAAATTGGGATTGATTGCTTTGGATTATTCCCATACTATGAATATACGCTATCTTTTCATTTGAACGTTTTGCAAAATTTCATGATAGCGTTTTGTTGCCAAAGCACTTACTTTACCCTTTTTGCAGAAAGAAAGCCCGGCCAACTTCGGAACAATGCGCTCAACCACAATTTGCCCATCTACCATTTTGGATTCCAATATTTCCAAGGCTTCGAGAAACCGTTTGTCTTCCTTTGCCTGGTTGTAATGCGATAAGACGTAGACGTATACAAAAAGGTTGTAGTTTCGGAAAGGATATTCTACTTGCATAAATAGTGTGCCAATTCCGTAGTGGCACGGGCCTATGGGTTTCCTGATTGTCCAATGCTCCAATAAAAAATTCACGGCATTGTCGAGTGCGGGTTCTTTGTTGAGATAATCGCTAAAGCGGAACGCATTCAGGGCGGTAAGCGTTGGGAGGGGATTTGAATACTCCGTTTCTGGACCCCGGCCAAAGCTGAATTTATTGCAGCGCCAACCCCCATCTGTATATTGGATATTTAAGAGATGCTGCAAGGTTTTTTGCAGTCTTGTATCGGAGGCATACCCCATATGGCTAAGAACATTGGCGGCGTGGATTGTTTGGCAGGGGTAAACAGAGCCTTGTGGATACAACCTGAAACGTCCGTCCTCCTCCCAAGTGCTGAATATCAATGCGGCGGCTTCTTGCAGTAAAGGTTCTGTGGTCTCCATACCCAATTCCAATAAGTACATTACGCTCTCCAAAGTTGAGAACGGCGCACCTTTTATTAAACGCTTATCAGGCGTAGTCCAAAGGTCAGCTCCATTATCATGCTTATGCGATAATATAACTTCAACATCTGATACATATTGCTTCTCTATAGCCATTCCTCTCACCTTTCCAATGCGATCCATGCTCCGATTCATGCTCTGGAGATTTAGATCAAATTTCACATTGTATAAATAGTCCGCAGATTAAAAACTGACCGACAAATTCTAATTTTTCCACATGAAGTAAAACTCCTATATCCATTCTACCACGCTCATGCACATAAGAAAAGACATGATCTCCGTAACAGAAAACCATACCTCTTCCCACTTATCTGGACAAATTAGAAGTTATCCTCTTCCCAAAATCATCTGTCTAATTCCACCAAAACAATCTCAGGGCGGTTATTGATGCGAAATGGAATAATACTGTTTCCCAACCCACGGCTTACAACCATGTGTGTATCACCATCAGAATACAGCCCAGCATCATATTTAGGAAACAGCCCTTGATCCGGCGCCACCAGCCCCCCAATCAGAGGCAATCGGAATTGTCCACCATGCGCATGTCCGCTGAATACCAGGTCTACATCACTTGCAACATACGTCCCAAACAGCTCAGGCCGGTGTGAAAGCAGTATCGTATAGCATCCGTCATGTACCATGAGCTCTTCTAATTCGTCCGCAACAATCGATTCCGGACCGCTGATGAGGTACTCTGTTGCAAAGCTCGGGTCGCTGATCCCAATGAAACGTATCCTCTCCCCTGACCGTTCCAGCTCAATGCTTTCATTTTCAAGGACGACTACGCCTACAGCTTCCAGTCCGGCTACCAGCTTACCATACCCGGAAATTCTTGCTTCATGGTTTCCAGATACATAGTAGGTTGCTGCAATCCGCATGGCTTTTTCTGCAAAAGCAATAGCAATGCCAAGGTCCGTATGTCTGGAATCTATCAAATCACCGGTAATAACGATACTGTCCGGCTTTGTTGCTTCCAGCATCTTTAGTAGCTTCTCGTTGCCTTTGCCAAATTCAGCATTGTGAAGGTCAGAAATCTGTGCAATGCGAAAAGAAGAAAAACTGTTAGGAATCCGGTCGCTTCTGATGGTGATGGTGTTTACCATCGGTGCCGAATTGCCCCAGGCGATCAAAAAAATT
>JARKQP010000261.1 GCA_029974875.1 Mobilitalea sp. | reverse complement strand
TTTGCTTTTGGGATCGGTGTTGAATGTGTTGCAATGGCTAGATTTAACATAGATGATTTAAGGCTTCTGGTTGATAATGATGTACGATTCTTAAAACAATTTTAAGAATTGCAGGTAATAGGTGATAGGCAATAGGCTATGGGAATAAGAAAAAGATTGTTCTGTAACTAATAAAAAAATGAAAATTGTCAGAAGCAAGGAGTGCAAGAAAGATGAGTCTTGAGGAGCGGAGTTTATGTTTTATAAATGAGCACCGCAAAGGCGAAATCTGACGCCGCAATCCGCCGCTTATCACAATTTTCAATGGAAGGAGTTTTAATTATGAAAGTACCTTTAAAATGGTTGAAGGATTATGCTGATATAAATGTAAGTCCAAAAGAGTATGCAGATGCCATGACTATGTCGGGCTCCAAGGTGGAGGGTGTTGAAAAGCAGGGAGAAGAGGTTATAAAGGTTGTTGTAGGCAGGATTGTTTCTCTTGAAAAGCATCCCGATGCAGACAAGCTGCAAGTTTCGCAGGTAGATATAGGAAGTGAGGCTATTCAGGTGGTAACGGGTGCACAGAATATCAGCGTAGGAGACTATATACCTGTGGCTCTTGATGGGGCAGAGCTTCCCGGAGGCAAAAAAATTAAAAAAGGAAAGCTCAGGGGCTTGGAATCAAATGGTATGATGTGCTCCATACACGAGCTGGGATATACCAAATATGATTTTCCCGATGCTGATGAGGATGGGATATATATATTATCGGGCAAGCTGCTGCAGGAAAAATATGATGGGAAAAATGTGCTGGGAATGGATGTAAGGGAAGTGCTGGGCATAAATGATGATGTCGTAGAGTTTGAAATAACTCCAAACAGGCCTGATTGCCTCAGTATAGTAGGTATAGCCAGAGAAACTGCAGCTACCCTTGGAACGGCATTTAGAAAGCCGGACATAAGCGTGAAAGAGTCGGATGGTAATGTGAATGACCTGGCAAGTGTGGAAATAAAAGATAGCGATCTATGCCCGAGATATGCGGCAAGGGTTATAAGAAATGTAAAGATCGAGCCTTCTCCCGCATGGATGAAGGAGCGCCTGAGAGCTGCAGGAATACGTCCCATAAATAACATAGTGGATATAACAAACTATGTAATGCTTGAAATGGGCCAGCCCATGCATGCCTTTGATCTTGACAACCTTAAGGGAGCAAGGATTATTGTAAGAAGGGCCTTGGATGGAGAGGCAATAGAGACCCTGGACGGAAATGAAAGAAAGCTTCAAGCCGGAATGCTTGTGATAGCGGATGCCCAAAGGCCTGTTGCAGTTGCAGGAGTGATGGGCGGAGGCAATTCGGAAATTTGTGATACTACAACAAATATACTTTTTGAATCAGCCAGCTTTAATGGCACCTCAGTCAGGATAACCTCAAAAAAGCTGGGTATGAGGACAGAAGCATCCTCAAGATTTGAAAAGGGCCTGGATGTGAATAATGTAGTGAATGCACTGAACAGAGCCGCACAGCTGATTGTAGAGCTGGGTGCAGGCGAGGTCGTAGGCGGCATTGTTGACAGTTATCCCGGAAAAGTTGAACCTAGAGTGATAAGCCTTCAAGTTGAAAAGATAAATGCCCTTTTAGGAACAGAAATTTCCAGAGAGGACATGATAAAAATTCTTCGCAGCGTAGAAATAGAAGTGGATGAAGCGTCAGATAAAGTTACAATACCGACTTTCAGGATGGATATGGAGGAGACGGCGGATATTGCTGAGGAAATAGCCAGGTTTTACGGATATAATGCTATCAAGCCCACTTTGCTGCAGGGAAAGGAGACGACAAGGGGCATAAAATCCTTCAAGCAGAGGCTGGAGGACAGGATACGCAATACAATGATCGCATCAGGTCTTTCAGAAATATATACCTATTCCTTTACCAGCCCAGGAGTATTTGATAAGATAAATGTCCCGGAAGACAGTCAATTAAGAAATGCCGTTGTCATTTCAAATCCTCTGGGCGTTGATTACAGTATTATGAGAACAACTACAATACCCGATATGCTTGATGTTCTTTCAAGAAACTACAATAGAAGGGCTTCGGAAGCAAGGCTTTTTGAGCTGTCATTTACCTATTCCCGGAATATTGCCAGAGAAAATCAGGTAGACGGAATAGATGAAGCTGCACTTCCTTATGAGACTGAAATTTTGACTCTTGGAATGTATGGAGGGGTGGACTTCTACGATATTAAAGGAGTTGTAGAGGGCCTTCTGGCAGAGCTCAAAATAACTGATTGTGAGTTTGTAAGGGAAGCAGGCAATCCTACTTTCCATCCCGGAAGAACGGCGTCGCTGGTAGTGAATAATGAAAATGCAGGTATAATAGGCGAGATTCATCCCGACGTGCTGGGCAATTATGATATATCCACCAAGGCTTATGTCGGAATTATAAATGTTGAGAAGCTTATAAAAAATGCAGGAGAAGGTGCCAGGTATAAGCCATTGCCAAAATTCCCGGCTGTTTCAAGAGATATAGCTATGCTTGTGAAAGATGAGATAATGGTTAAGCAGATAGAGGATATCATTAAGCAGCGTGCAGGGAAAATACTTGAAGGCATCAAGCTTTTTGACGTATACAAAGGTAAACAGGTGCCTGAAGGAATGAAGAGTGTAGCTTATTCAATTACCTTCCGCGCCGAGGATAAGACTTTAACCGATGAAGATGTAAACAAGGTTATGGTGAAGATATTGGATGGTCTGAAAAATAATCTTGATGCTCAGCTGAGGGAATAATATACCCTCTCATAAATCCTCTCCCGAGGGGAGAGGCAA
>JARKQP010000233.1 GCA_029974875.1 Mobilitalea sp. | reverse complement strand
GGGTGCCTCTATAGCCACCTGGGCCTGCCTTTAACTCCCATGATTACCAGGTACAGGAAATCATGGGAGAACCGGTCTGCGCACGGATAGCTACAGAGGCATTCATATTTACCACGTTAGTTTATAGAAAGACCTTTGTGGACGGAGCATGTGATATGCAAAGATTATTTTTGCGGATGCAGAAAAGGCGGGGCTGCTATGAGAATTGATATCGGGTATGATCCGGCGGCAGTACATACGGATGCTGCCATAAATATGAAATATGAGCGCTATTTGTGCAAATTTATTGCAACGGAAGGAATGGAAGCAGATGAGTAAAAAGCTGTACATTGGATACGACCTTGGAGATGGAGAAACAATAACGGATTATGCATTGGCAGACAGTGAAAAAAATTTTAATATCATTGATTACCCGAGCATGACTATGCCCAGCTCTGTAGATCCAGGCAAGGCACTGCCTACGGTATATGGGTATGATGATAATGGCAATGTTGTGTTATTAAATGTAATGCTGGCTACATCTAAAAATATTAACGACATCTCCACCAATTTTAAAAGGAAACCCATGGATTTGCTTGGTACTTTAGGAAATGAAAAAGTGGGAGCCATAATTCAATTATTTGATAATGATGGAAGAGATTGGCCCTCAGACAGCATTGTAAACACGCCCCAAATACGTGAGTATAGAAAAAAGGTAATAGCATTTACGGATGCCATATTTTCAGATGCCACATTTGCGGAAAAAATCAGAAGCTCCGCCCAAGTGGGTGGTGCAGGGGAAATTGTAATAACCGTAGGACACCCGACAAAGTGGTCTAAAATCGATGCCTTAATCTATAAAAGGATCCTGCAGGGAAGTGTTCTGGGAAAGAAAACCTATACGGGATATCCGGTCAGCATTGTTCTGGCACAGGAATCCAGGGCGGCATTCCTGTATGAACGTCAAATCAATGGGCTGAAGATTAAAAAAGATACCTGCGCCATGTTAATTGATGTCGGCTCATCGACCATTGATATTACAGCGCTGACCTCGGATTCCAGAAATAGCCAGTATAATAGCGGAAATAATTATCTTGGAGCCAGAGCCATAGACTGGTTAATATTTGAATGGTACCTGAAAACGCTGTTTGAAAAAAATGCGGAATTCCGGGCTGATTTTGAGGATATTATTTCCAATAACCCTACGGCGGAAATGAGTCTGCTGCTGAACTGCAGGAAAGCAAAGGAAAAGGTGTTTTCAACGGGTGTGCTTTATACGATTATCTTCGCGGATTTTCCTGTAATCAGGCTGGAACCCCAGGTCTTAGACGAGCTGGTCGGAACAAAGCCTGTGAAGCCGGTTTTGAAACGGTATACAGATCTTCCTGACGAGATAGCCGTGGAGATGGGGGATAAAAGCTGGAAGGAGTTATTCCGGGAATTCTTGGAGCAGGAGAAAAGCAATCTTGCGAAAAATAAAACGGTAATCAGTCGTATTATTTTTACCGGAAGTGCCTCAAGAATGCCGGTTGTGAAAGCCGTAACAAAAGAGGTCTTTGCAGGGATAGAAACAGCGGAGGATATGGATCCCGCTAGAACCATTTCCAAGGGACTGGTGGCAGTCGGTGCTTCCAATGAAAAATCCACCGCTTTTCAAAAGGACATCAGCCATATTATCCAGAATAGGATCCCAGAGCTTATTATCCAGGATATTCCGGACCTGGTTGGGGATATAGACGAAAAAACAGGAATAGGGCCGGTTATTATTGAGCTTGTCCAGGAAATTGTATTCGCAGAAATGGACAAATGGCGCAAGGGGAAGTATAAAACAATTGACGATGCCACGGATGCGATAAAAGCAGAGTGCACGGAGGAAAATCTGACGAGAAGGTTAGAGCATGACGCCAGATATATGAAAGCAGTTGGAGACTGGTATACCGACAAATTAGGTAAGGATATTGCACTTGAGCTCCAGGAATTGTGCCAGAAATATAATGTACGAAAAGAGTTTGAATTAAAGGATTTAAATATATCCGGGGTTAAGGTTGATATCGGGAGTATTAATGGCAGTAAGATGGTGGATTTAGACCTCTTTGATGTCCTGGGAGGCATCATAGGCTTAATTGCAGGGATTATCGCATATATCGCACTGCCAACGGTTATAGGAATCATTCTGGTATTAATTTCCATGCTTTCGGCGACCCTTGCAGGAATATTATTTGTTATTTTAGCTGCAATACCGGTAGGGGGCTGGGCTATTATTGCTGTCGTCGCCGGTTATGCATTGTATGTATTGGTTACCAATGGGGTGGATAGTGTTAAGGAGAAGTTTTCCCAAAGGATTACGGGCTACGACCTGCCTTCCTGGGTCAGGGAAAGGGTAACGGACGGTAAGATTAAGGAATCCTTTAACGGCCAGGACCTGCTCGTCAAGTTAAAGGAGGCCATGACCAATAAACAGAATAGCAAGAAGCTTGTGGATGGTTTAATCTCCACATTGAATGCACAGGTAAGTGCAAAGGCCGACGAAATCAAATATACCATTGAGAGTATGTAAGAATTCAAGGGTAAATGAGCGTGATTTAGGCTGTGGGATGAAAATGGGTGCCTCTATAGCCACCTGGGCCTGCCTTTAACTCCCATGATTACCAGGTACAGGAAATCA
>JARKQP010000175.1 GCA_029974875.1 Mobilitalea sp. | reverse complement strand
GCCATTGGCTACTTATAAAGCAAAGGCTATGACCACCTATAACAGCACGACATATAATACTGCGGCAGACTCGGTAGCTTACAGCCGCCCTGTTTATGAAGCCTCTCCGCTAAATCGTGTACTTGAACAATACGGAGTAGGTGTGGATTGGAAAAACAATAAAAAAGCCGTACGTACGGGTTACCTGACCAATATAGCGAAATCTGCGACTACTTAGGCAGATGCGGATTCATTAGTTTGTGGGCTGTATAAGACTACTGATGCAACGGGAACGATCAGCCTTTCCAGGGCAGCGAATTATGGAGCCGGAGAATTGTATGTAACCCGGCTGAAAGATGAGAATGAAAATGTGTCCTATGAGTTTAAGGATAAACTGGGGCAAGTAGTATTAACCCGTCAGATAAACGGAGGCAAGCTGTATGATACTAATTATATCTATGATAGTTTTAGTAATCTCCGTGCAGTACTTCCTCCGGAAGCTTCGGATAGGCTTGTCAGCTCATCAGCTTGGGCAGAGACTGATATGAATCTAAAGTTGTATGCTTACCTCTATAAATATGACGACCGCAACCGTTGTATAGCCAAGAAGTTGCCCGGCTGTGAGTGGATATATTATGTCTATGACAAGGCTGACCGTTTGATCTTTACACAAGATGGTGAACAGCGGGCAAAACAACCAACTCCCGAGTGGACTTTTAATAAATACGATGCCTTCGGCCGGTTGATTATCTCAGGGATATACCGTACAGCTTCCACCCATGAAGCGATGCGAACCACTTATTCAACAATGCTTTTTACGGAGACCCCGGGAAGCGGAAACTTTGGATATAGCTGGACCACATTGGCGAGTATCCCGGTAGATGATGTATTGCTTATAAACTACTACGATGACTATGAAGCGATGTTAAAAACAAATTCTTACTATAAAACGAATCTGGATTACAATACAGAATCGGGATATGGGATCAGGCATTCAAGTGCTAAAGGATTGCTGGTGGGAACCCGGGTAAAGCTGATGGGCTCGGATGGGAAATCCAATAATACCTTGGAAGGACAGATTGCTACGTCTATGTACTACGATACACGAGGGCGGCTGATCCAGACCAAATCGACCAATCATCTGGGTGGTATTGAAAAGGAATATATCGCCTATAACTTCATCGGCCAGCCTACAAAGAAAATGCATGTTCACACCAAGGATGCTAATGGAGGAGGAAAACAAACAGAGCTCTATACTTATACTTATGATCATGCTGGGCGGTTGCTTACTACAACTCACCAATTGATCGATGGTACAACGGCAAGGCAACAGGTCACTCTTGCAGAAAATACGTATGATGAATTAGGCAGACTTAAGACTAATAAGAAAGGCGGAGTCGCAAATGCCCTGTCTACCTATGGTTATAATATCCGCTCGTGGACAAAATCGATTACAAGTCCACTATTTACGCAAACGTTGTATTACAATGATGTCTATGGAGGGAGTAAGAAACAATACAATGGAAATATCGGTGCAATGAACTGGCAGGTAAATGATGGTGGTTCATTGTTGGGGTATACTTTTAACTATGATAACCTTTCAAGATTAACATCAGCTGTTTATCTTGTCAATGGAGCCGTCAGTACAGCTCATACCGACTATAAGACATCCTATAGCTATGATAAGCAAGGCAATATGAAAACTCTGACACGCGGAGGGGTAATTACAGCTACCACAAACGGGCTGATAGATAACCTGACAATGACCTATACGGGAAATCAGTTGATTAAAGTTGACGATGCCGTAGGAACCATCAGTCTAGCCGAGTCAATGGACTTTAAGAATTACAGTAATGTAGCCACAGAGTATACCTACAATGCTAACGG
>JARKQP010000214.1 GCA_029974875.1 Mobilitalea sp. | reverse complement strand
GTCTGTCTCAAGGAAAGCGTCAGGCCATTCCATGGCACGCATAGCAATATATTGTGCTGTCCAGCTTCCAATGCCGCGGATATCCATCAGCTTTTTCATTTCCTCCTCCGGCTTGGCCGGGAGGTCAAAATCTATTTCCCCTTGCACGGCTGCCCTTGCCAGTCCGTAAATCGTATTTGACCGTGCAGCGGTAACTCCCAGTGCCCCGAAATGATCTTCAATAGCCCCATCCAAAGCTGATACCTCTTCGGGTGCAGGAAAGACGTGGGTCAATCCCTCAATCCCTGTTTGTATAGGCTTTCCATAAGCTTGGACAATCCTTGCCGCTAATGTGCTTGCCGCTTTCACAGTAATTTGCTGCCCAAGCACTGCCCGTACTGCCATTTCAAAAGCATTAAAACACCCCGGCACACGGGTTCCCAAAACACAGAGCCCCGGTTGGATACCGTTCATTGCCCGGAGGGTTTCATACACCGCCTCCGGGTCGCAGCATAGGTCAAATAGGTGCCGTATCCTGGCTAATACCTGCGGGAGGACAGGCAGTAAGGCTTCACTCACGGTAACGCTTAATGCGTTCCTTTTAGGCCTGTGGCCTACCCGCACCCAACCGTATATATGCTTTCCCTCTGCACTTTCCAAATGCACGGTACGTATATATTCACCGTTTTTTACAACCTCAACTCCTGCTATTGCACGTCCGGCAAGGAAGCGGAGCATTTTTTCCCAAGGATAGGGCGGGCGGTAGCCCAATGCTAAAGTAATGTCGCCATTCTGCTCTTTTTCTTCTGTGGTACGTTTCCGTAAGGCCGTGGGCGAGAGCTTGTACTGCTTTTTAAAAAGGTCATTGAAGCGCCGCAGGCTGCCAAAGCCAGCCGCCATTGCAACCTCCAAAACCGGCAAATCTGTGTCTGTGAGCAAGTTCTTTGCAAGGAGCAGTCTGCAGGTCTGCAGGTATTGGACCGGCGACACATTATACTCTGCTGTAAAAACACGCCGCAAATGCCGGTCAGTACAACCTAGCCGCCCGGCTATTTCCTCCAAGCTCTGTCCACTCCCGCAGTTTTTTTCTAACATCCTCGCTGCCCGGTAAACTAAATTAGCGGTAGCGTCAGTGATTGAAGTACCGGGGGCAAGCTCAGGCCTGCACAAAAGGCATGGGCGGTATCCGGCTTGTTCCGCTTCCGCTGCAGTCGGATAAAAGGTACAATTTTCGGCTTTCGGTTGTTTTGCCCGGCACACCGGGCGGCAGTAGATTCCCGTAGACGATATTCCTACAAAAAAACGCCCATCAAAGCGGGCATCCTTCGCCTTAAATGCTGCGTACAGACCGCTATCGTTAGCTGGCATCCTCTTTCACCTCCTAATTGAAGTTAACTTATTATATCACATTCCACATAAATATCTCGCTATTTTCGGACATGCTTTTTATATACGCAATCTCTATAATACTATCCACCATACCCAATAGCTTCCGCAATAGGGGTAGCAAAATAGCAATATGCGTATGCCCCCATGAAATATACGACATGTCTTAGTATTTTTCTCCTATTTTCCACAAGCCAAATCCAACGTTTACCATATATTTCGTCAGATTTAACAAATTAATGATAAAAATAGTGATTTTTTAATTGTAAATTCCTCACAACTGTAATATAATTAAGGTTAAGTATTGCGGTTTATGTTGTTTTAAAGCAGCCCTAGGCCGAATTACTTATACATTCAATAGCAAAGAGGTGTAGAAATGAAATTTAATTCTTTAAACAAGGGGAGGAGTTCTAAAGTTATTGACAAAATGCTGGAGTGGGATTTCACCGATGACTTGACAGCAGAAAGTAGCGGCCTTGACAGTGCCCAAGCTACTTTACATAAGAATTACAAGGCGTATTTTGAAAAGTTCAACGCTGATTTTGAAGAGATTAAACTGGTATCCGACCAACTTGAGGGGGTTGTGGACGGATTAGTGGATTCTTCAAACAATGTCAAGATGGCTGCAGAATTTATTGCAAATGGTGCCCAAAGCCAGACTGAGGACATCGCAACCTGCCAGTCAATTGCTGATATCATCGCAAATGATATCAATATCATGAGTGACCGCTCCAATGAATTAATCAGCTCCGCTCTCGAAATGGGTGAGGTCAGCAAAAATGGTAGGGTGGCAGTTGAGAATCTGTCCGAAAACCAGAATAAAAATTTAGAGGCAAATAATGCGATTACTAATGAAATCTACGCTTTACTTGGCAAAACACAGGCAATTAATGAAATCACAAAAGTTCTATATGACATCGCAAGCCAGACTAATCTCCTATCCCTTAACGCTTCCATTGAGGCTGCCAGGGCAGGGGAAGCAGGGAAAGGCTTCGCTGTTGTAGCAAACGAGGTTAGAAATTTGGCAGAACGAAGCCGCTCTGCCAGTATTACAATTAATGAGAATATCGAAGCTATTAATAATCAGCTTGGTAATCTAAAGAATGTTGCTGACGGCTCGAAAGAAATTTTCAATAATCAAGCTGATGCCGTTAACAAAGTAATTGAAGCCTTTGAAGTAATCAACTCTTATGTAGATGGCTTTGTAGCCTGCCAAAAGGAATTTAACAGTGAATTTCAAGGCCTGTCCACTGAGAAGGACCGTCTTATTGATTCCTTCTGCAGCATCGCTTCCGTCATTGAGGAATCCTCTGCGACAACGGAGGAGGTGGCTTCCCTGACCATCGGCCAGAGCAGCACGGCAAATATCATATTTAAGATGGCCCGGGACTTACATACCAAGGTAGACGAGATTGTCGCCGATTCCTCCAGCATAAGAACGAACCATATTTCTACACAGCAGAAAAAGGTTGCCGCTATCTTCGATATTGATGATCCTTTCTGGGTTCCTGCCAGAAAAGAAGGAATCAAGGCCGCAAAAGCCCTGAACTACTATATTGAATTCTTCGCTCCAAAGGATAGGGAGCATGGTGTGCGGGATATGCAGGCAGCACTTAAGGATTTTGTGGCTCGTGATTTTGATGCCATCATCATCAGCCCCATTGATGCACCTGAGATTCAGTCCGCATTAAAGGAAGCCACAGATAAAGGCATTAAAATCATCTTCATCAATTCCGTATTTGACAATGTGCCCTACGCTTCCCTGATTGAAACCAACAGCCTAGAGCTGGGCAAGAATGCCGCCAAGACGATAAAGCAGCTCATGAACAACCAGGGTGAGGTATTCGTAAACCAATGGACCGACGTGAAAATAGCCTCCATTGAAAAGCGTGCCGACGGCTTCATAGAGGAAATGCAGAAAAACTCCAACATCAAGGTCTATCCTGTCAAGGTTCTTAGCACTCCGACGGAGGATCAGCTGGACAAGATGTTTGATACCCTGAAGAGGGAGCATCCAAATGCTAAAACCTTCTATTGCACCAATGGCGCCTGGGGCGCAGCACTCGGTGAATATGTAGGAAAGCATCACCTTGACTTTGACATCATCACAACGGATCTTCGTGCCGACGTGGCTGACCTGATCAAAAAGGGCAGGATTAAGGCCGCTATCGCACAGCGTCCATTCACCTGGGTTACCATGGCTCTTGAAATCCTTACGGATGTATTCGCCAACAAACCGGCGGTTAAATATACCGATACCGGAACCTATGAAGCCAACAAATCAAATATCTCAATTTACGAAAAGAGAATTTAACCTGACCGCAATTATTTAGTAGGCTTGGACATACTGAATAAATTGCTAAATAAATGAATTCCCCACTAAACAAAATTTCTGGCTGACCTAAGGCATCCATTCTTCCGCCTTAGATCAGCCAGATTTATTATCCTGTAAATCTATTCCGTGACCTCCAGTCCGCCGTTCGTACCCAACCCCTCATAAAATACATTTCCGGAGCGGTCCGCAAAGCGTACCTTGACCACTGCATTCATGCTTTCTACTATGGTCCTGCTCATCATTCCGTCCACAGGTGCCAATATCTTCCCGCCTTCTCCATAGTAGGCAATGATGTCCAGCCGGAACCTGCAGTCCGTCAGGGTAAGATATAATTTATGGTCACTGGTGTAAAGGGTTTTGATCTTTGCTCCCGAATACGTAGTAAACATAAAAATCCGCTCCCCGAAACGGAACAGACCAACAAATCCAATAAAGCTTCCACCCATACAGGGTATTCTACCGATATTGATGGATAGGGATACATCATCCTCCCCGAAATGGTTCGACTGGACCCACACCCAGGATTTTGGCATGGAGCATCCCCAGTTCTTCTCCAGATATCCGATACCATCCGTATAATTGATCTTCTTACCCGCTACCTTAAGATGCCCGACTATTTTATGCTGGATATTAACAACATCCATATAGCATTCCATCCAGGGATGGTAAAGGAAGGGTCCCATTACTCCCGGCTTTAGGCAGGTGGGCGGATATTCCAGTATGTCACAGAAATACAGGTCACCCTGCAGGCTGAAATCCTCTCCTACCAGATTCAGGCGGAGCCTTGTCTTCGAGAAATAATTATCGCCGATCATTATCTCGAACTTTTTGGTATTGAACTGAAATTCACTGATATCAAAATGGAAATGGCTCACCTTATGGTTCTGGTGCAGCACCTGGATAAAAGCATGGGAACTCCATTCCCCCATAGCGATTCCGGGAATAATTGCAAATGAATTCCTTCCCTTCTTATCCGTAATTTTGTAATACCAACCCTCAAAGTAGCGTTTCTTCCTGTGCTTTCCCTGGAACATCTCCGGCGTCTTTATTCTGTGCAATCGATACATATTCTCTAATCCTCCACCTAGGGGGCTTTATCCTCCTGAAAAGAGGATTTGTCTTTCCTAGATGGAGGATTTGCCCTCCTAGTACTTATTTTTGGCAGATAGCTGCCTTATAAATTTAGGATTAGCATATGCTCTTTTTTACATTTTATACATAATAGGATGCCGGACCAGGCTCTCCTGGGATCCCTGCCCTGAAAGGATGATCAGGAACAGGGGAAGGGTCTGGATCCAGAGCAGGGTCAGATCCGTCACACCATGCACCAGGTTGGCTGCCGTTATGGCCAGGATCAGCGCCGCCGGTACATTTCTTTTATCTGTGATCCAGGCAAAGATAACCGAGAGGTAATACCGCGCAAAATAGCCCAGAAATAACAAGGAGCCTACCACCCCAAAATTCAGCAGCATATCCAGGTAAATGTTATGGGAGTGCGCGACCTGCCTGCTGCGGATCACGGTATCAAACAAATAATCGAAGGACATAAAGCCATGGCCAAATAAGGGAGCCTCCTTAATCTGCCTTACAGCCAGCCTCCAGATATTCTGGCGCAGCCTTACGGTTATCTCCACATCCGAAAGGCGTGGAACCAGACCCACACCAAAGACAAAAATCAGTGTGCCCAATATGGCGGCTGCAGATAACCAAAGGGTCAGCAGCTTCTTCTTTTTCAGTACTGCCAGAAGCACCAGGATACCTATGAAAACCTCAATAAATGCAAACATGCTTTTGCACAGGTACAGGCTTATGATATTTGCCACGGCAATCAGGCAGAAATAAAGCTTGCTTTCCTGGCTGGTAAGCACCTTATAGGCACATACCACAATGACAGCCGCCGCAACGGAGCCAAAATAATTCGGATGGGAAAACCCAGCTGAAATACGATGGATACGCCCGTCATGGCCGACAAAATTAAGGAATGCCTCAAAGAAGGCAAAGCCTGCACTCGTAAGGCTTAATCCACAGATTAAGGTAAGGGTTCTTTCATATCTTTCCCTTGTCATAACACTCCTTAAATATAATCCAAGCACCAGTGCGAGCACAAAACCAATACCTGTTACCATCCCCTTCCAGTTACCGTATATAACCGGAACTGTAATTGCGTAAATACAAAACATTTTCAAAAAGTTACTTCCAGCATGGACAAAGACCAGTTGTCTTGTCTGTCTGCTTACCAAGATGTACACTGCGAGAAATACCAGTATGATTGCAGTTAAAACATAAGGTAAAAAAATTGAAACCGCCGCATATGTAATAATATTCTCGCCTGTTAAAACCGTATCCATCCGGCGTTTGATAGCTACGTTTTGATTCATTGTTCCCTCCTTTTTTCTTTCGTCTGCCGATGGCAGACCCTGGGAAAGACCTGTTTCCTCTTTCCCGCTCCTCTTTTTCTCCTCTTTTTTCTTTTCTCCTCTTTACTACCCTTTCTCTTTTGTTCGCATCTATGTCAATCGGCAATCAAAAATTCCCCAATTTCTAACTGCCGGAATATCATATTAACTAATTCACAATATGATTTCTAGTTTAATAATTACTGAATTTTTTTCTGAAACAGGATAATTTTTAGCCAAATGACCAAATATCAGCCTGTTATTTCTATTCTATATTATATATCTACATTATATTGCAATTTTTGTAAATAGTATTTTGGTTTGCCCTCCTCAGGCCGCCCGGGTCGGTTGTTGCCAGAAAACAGATGAAATTCTGGCAAAAGCGTGCTATACTGGGATTAATGTAAAGATTGGAGGGTCTGACGCTATGTACAAGCGCCACAACAAAATAAGCAGCATCTTATTCTATTTATTGATAATCCTTGAAATCCTGCTTATTGCACTGCTGTTTTTCAAACCGCATATGAATATTTCCTTTCAAAGGGATCCCCTCTATACTCTGAACGAAGACTGGACCTATACCGGACATGACGGGGATACTGTAAAGGTTAATTTACCGGCATCCTTAGAAGCGGGAAACGATGATTCCGTGAGCATCAGCCACAGGATCCCCCTGCATGAGCCCTCCATAACATATCTGTGCATCCTAAGTACCCACCAAAATCTTGAGGCCTATATCGAGGATGACCTGATCTATTCTAGGATAAAGCCTTCTTCCAACGGTCTCCTTAACCTTCCCAGCTCCAACCTCTGGGACATCATACGCTTGCCAAAGGGCTCTGAGGGCAAGAAAATAACCCTAATTATTTCATCGTATTATGATAATTATGCCGGAAAAATCAGCGAGGTATTTGCCGGCAGCAAAACAGCGCTGCTCCTCCATATTATTGAAGCCTCCGGCTTAAGCCTGGTACTTTCCTTAGTAACTCTTTTGTTTGGCATCATACTTTTGATTGTATATTATTTCATAAAGCATCTGCTTACCATTAACAAGGCCATGCTGTACCTTTCCTGGTTTACGATATTATGCTCCACCTGGCTGCTGGCAGAAAATGACCTGATACAGCTCTTTATTTCAAATGAATATGTGATATCGGGCATCCTGTATCTTTCCCTGATGACCTTTCCCATCCCGATTATTTTATATATTATGGATATCGATAGCTTTTTTTACAAAAATATATTATATAAGGTCGGCTATGCCTTTTTCGCAATAGCTTTCCTCTTAATCCTGCTCCAGATATTTAATATAGTAGATTTCCTTCAAAGCAGTGTCCTCGTGCGCCTTGAAATATTCTTCCTGCTAGGTCTGGTGCTCATCCTACTATGCCTGGAATTATGGAAGCATAAAAAAACGGATTTAAAAGCCCTTACCCTGGCTGCTGCCATTCTTTTTGTTTTTGAAAGCATTGAATTATTAACCTATCAAAGACGGATCAGCAACAACGGCATTATATTCCAGGCCGGCTTCTTAATCTCTATTGCCATCCTGATCCATAACGCCTTAGGAAATATCGCCGGAATCATCAAGCTCAGCGAATCCGCAAAGCATTATAAATTTCTTGCTACAAGGGATCTGCTTACGAACTGCAGAAACCGCGTTGCCTATACAAGGGACATTGAACTGATCCACTTGGACCGGAGCGTTACGATATATGTTGCCGATTTAAACGACATGAAGCTAATTAACGACAATTATGGGCACCTGGCTGGTGACGAGGTGCTTGCACTGAGCAGCCAGTGCCTGCTGAGTATCTTTGGACGTAGGGTTTACCGGATTGGCGGCGATGAATTCGTCAGCATCCAATACGATCTGACTGCCGGGGAACGGGAGCAATTAATTAAAGATTTCAAAAAGGAATGCAGGAAGATCAATGAAGACAACCCACACCCTTTTGATATCTCAATCGGGTATGCGGTCTATGATAAAGCCATTGACAGCACTATTTACGACACCGTAAACCGGGCTGATAAGGATATGTACGAAAGAAAGAACCGGATGAAAGCATTAGTATAAGAATCCCGGGGCAACAGCACCAGCATAATGCTGTCCCATAATTCCGTCTATATAGACGCTTTTCCGTTCATCTCTTTTTTTATCTGTCTCCATTCCGGCAGGAAATGATCCAGATAGCTTTTAAAAATATGGTTATGGCTCCGTTCCAGCAGATGTACCAGTTCATGGACTACCACATATTCCAGGCACCTGGGTTGTTGCTTCGCCAGCTGTAGGCTCAGGCATATCTTTTTCGTCCTGACATTGCAGGTTCCCCATCTGGTCTTCATGTCACGGACAGTAAAGCCTGTGGCCTTAACCCCAATCCTAGCTTCCCACTTTGCCATTAACGGGGGGATTTCCCGAAATAAAGCCTCCCTGTAAAGGGAATCTATCATTTTCTTCCGCTGTTCCTTCCCGGTCTCCGGCTTTACCGTCAGAACCAGCAGACCGGCACCAGCCTGGATGAGGGGCTTGGAATTCTTCTCCTGGATCTGCAGCCGGTAGGGCCTTCCCCAGAGATAGATGCTTTCACCGCTGACATAATCTATTTCTTCCTGCGGATGTCTGTTTTCCATTTCCTGCTGCTTGGTACTGATCCAGTCCAGCTTTGTCAGGACAAATTTTTTTATCTCTTCCTCACCCATACGCATCGGTGCCGTAATGCGCACCTGCCCCTCCGGCGGAACCACCCTTAGGTACATATTCTTTATTTTCTTACGTTCCAGTTCAATCGGTATATTTCCAACCGTAATATGCTTTATCATTGAATCCTTCCCATCCTATTACCTATTAATATGTCCAGCCTATGATAATGCGGGCAATTCCCAGATCATGTCCAGCCTATGATAACACCGGCAATTCCCGAATCATGTCCAGCTTATGATAACGCCGGCAATTCCCGGATCATGTCCAGTAAATCATCAAAATCCCCTTGCTGTAAATGGTCAATCTCCAGCTCTTCGGGACAGATCAGGCAGTCCTTTAGCAGATACGTCTCCATTCCCAAGCCTGCCACACACATATCCTCTTTTACATCGTTTCCAACCATGATACATTCCTTTGGCTGCTTTTTTATCTCCTTAAGAATTTCCTTATAATAATTCAGGTTCGGCTTACAGTAAGAGCTGTTTTCGTAGGTCGTAATTAATTCAAAATCCTTAGGATCCAGCCCCGCCCATTCCATCCTTGTTAATGTGGCTATTCTGGGAAACAGCGGATTCGTGGCCAAAACCACCTGATATCCCTTTTCCTTTAAGCTCCTGATGCATTCCCCCGCATTTGGGTGCTGGGAGGTAGTATCCTTTACGACAGCAAATTCCTTCTGATAGAAATGCTCAAACACAGGCTCCAGCTCTACTGCCCCTTCCCCCAGGATGCTGCAGAATTTCTCCCAAAACCTTTGTTCATTTGTCATGGTGCCGTCATTTTTGATCACTGCTTCTGTGGCTGCTCCTACCGCACCAATCAATTCCCTTGCCTGCATTCCATGCTCCGTCAGCTTCCCAGCCAGCGCCTTAAAATAGGTCTCAACAAATAGCTCCTGGCTGGGCATCGGCAGCAGGGTTCCGTCTAAATCAAATATAAATGTGTTCATTTTCATATCCTCCTTTTATCGTATACTGAGTTGTATCCCGAAGTGTTTATTCAGATGTATCCTTAATTGTCCAATTTATCCTTGGTTGCTCATTTATCATGAATTGTTTATACATCATCCGATGCTCCCACTGCTCTTCCCTTTGAATAATTTGATAGGTCTCTTTCCATGGGAATGCTGGTGATGTGCATCCGGGGTATGGCTATGGGTATGCTTGAGAGTCTCATGGTTATGTATATGGGAATGTTCCCCGTGAAAGCCATCCTCATGCAGGTGGGTATGGTGCCCATCCTCATGGTTATGCTTATGCTCGTGGGTAAGCGGAATATGGACATGCATATGGCGGTGCAGCTCCGTTACGGCAAAATAGGTTCCCAGCAGCATGATTCCAAGTGCTACAATAAAATTAACTGTTATCCGGTCACGGAAAAACAGCCAGGAAATAAATACGCCGATAAAGGGAGCCGCCGCATAATAGGAGCTGGTTCTGGCTGCCCCAAGCTGCCTCTGCGCCAACAGGTAAAAATAGATGCTCAGCCCATAAGCTACAAACCCAAGCACAAGGGTTATGAGAATGTAGATAGGGTCATAGCTGGAACGCTTCGCTGTTAGAAAGAAAATAACTAGGGCTCCGGTTCCTGAGCCCAAGCCCTTATATACTACAATTTGCCTTGGATCCTTTACTGAGAGCATCCTTGTACAATTATTTTCAAATCCCCAGCAGACGCATGCCATCAGTACAAAGATGGAGCCAATTGAGAAGGAAATGCTGCTGGAATCATCCAGGGACAGTACAAAGCTGGAAGCCGTAATCAGCAGTATCGCCACCCACATCCGTTTTCCAACGGCTTCTTTAAAGATGAATAGGGCGATAAGGGAAGTTGTTACAATTTCAAAGTTATTCAGCAGCGAAGCGTTGGCGGCAGTCGTTAGGCTAAGGCCAAACATCAGCAGCACAGGAGCCGCAATATCCAGGGCAATCATTCCAAAGATATAGGGCAGCTCCTTTACCGTCATTTTTGCCTCCCGCCGTTCCTTGCGGAAGACACGGTTAACACCATTCACGGCCAGCATCCCAATCCCTGCCCCAAGGTATAGCAAGGCCGCCATTAAGGTGGGCGGAATCTCCTTTAGAAGCAGCTTTGAAAAGGGCGAGCTGATTCCATACAGGGCGGCGGCCAGGATCGCACAAGCGATGGCATTTACATTATATTTTCCTTGAATACTTTGTTTCATATGCAGCCTCATCTCCATATTTTCATTGAACATCCGGTTCCAGGGGCAATAAAGATATACCAGCAGGCCCCTCTGCTGCCATGAATTCAAAAAAGAGACAGGTATCACCTGTCGCTTCATTGATTCGTTCAAATCCTTCACTTTTGTTTATCTTGATTTTTACCTTGTTTATCTTAATTTCATCTTTTTTACCTTACTTTTTACCTATTTTCATCTTGCATTTTATCATACTTTTTGCATGATTTTCATCTTACTCTTTATCCTGGTTTTTTATCTTTTTTCTATCTTATTTTTATTTTGTTATCTTAATTTTTTACCCTGCTTTAATTGTTCAATCGCTTTTCCAAGGCGGCTTTGTCTTGTTTCAGCTTTTTTAGCGGTTGTAATCCAGGTCACATATTCCTTCTTTGCCGTAAAGGAAAGCTTCTCATAGGCTGCCAGCGCCTCCGGGCTTTGTTTCAACCCCTCCATAAAATCGTCAGGGACTTCGACAGTTCTTTCTTCCTCATCCTTCTCAAGCGTTACATGAACTGTATCCCCAAAGCTCTTACCAATCCTCTTACGGATCTCCTGAGTCAAACCAAGTACATAGCTACCACCCATGGTAACCAAGGAACCTCTGTAAATCACACCGTCAAAAGTGGCAAGTACTTTGACCCGTTTTGCGCCATAAACCTCCCGTACATCAAAAGGTGGTATAATATAAGCCCCATTCATGTCCTCATGCTGTCTGATTACCGCATCAAACTCCTGCTTCATCAAAGCCTCCTCCATATAAAAAACCTATTTATAAAAGCTATGTACCCAGGGCTTCCCATATTCTACTTATAATAAAGCCATGCATCATATCTGCTGTTACAGCAAATTCTGCCCCGATAACAAATTCATCACAGGTGCACTATAATTAATATCCGTTGTAAAATAATTATTACCGGAATCCTTATCCTCTGACTCCTGCTTTCCAGCCTCCTCGTCCCCGCTATCCAGGAACAGGTCGATAAACTTCATATAGTCATCATAGGAAAAGAAGGAATACAGATCGTCCACACCGACGGAGGTATCATCACTGCCGGTGCTGCCGCCGGTCAATATTAATGTCAGGTTTCTTTGAAGGGGTACCGTGCTTACAGGAGCCATCCGGCTCAGTGAAAGATTTGCCGGGCTGCTGCCTTGTGAATTCCCATCGGAAGCAATTTCGATATTTCCCTGTCCAAAGTAATTCATCACCTTTTTAACATAATTCTGTGTCTCTTCAAAGGGCGGTATGCCGTTATATTTCTTTACATTTCCGCTGCCTGCGTTGTATGCAGCCAGAGCCAGCTTCGTATTTCCCTCATATTTCTCAAGCAGTCCCGCGATATATTTTGCTCCGCCCATAATATTCTGCTCCGGATCAAAGGCATTAGAAACTCCAAGCTCCTTGGCAGTTCCAGGCATTAACTGCATAACGCCCTGGGCACCGCAACGGGATACGGCAGAAGCATTAAAATCGGATTCCGCCTTTCCAATCGCCTTCAACAGCTTAGAGGGAATATTATATTTTTCAGCGGCTGCATCAAATATCTCAGACAAACTTCTTGATTCACCTAAACAGGAAGAAAAGTCACTGCCTGTACCCTTTTTTACTGTGTTCATGCCATATGAGTTCTTATTTTCTATATTTGAAATTCCTGATATCTCTGACATACTGACCTCCCTAAAACATCCGTAACCCTATTGCTACTTGTTATTGTAGACAAAAATCTCTTTTCTTACAATAGTTTTATAACATATTATCCTTTTTCCGGTAAAATATAATGTTATCCCGCTTCTTCTATTTCTCTTTTTTTATTTCGCTTTTCTATCTCACTTTTCTATTTCACTTTTCTATTTTGCTTTTCTATTTCATGTTTCTATTTCTTTTTTTATTTAGACCTACAAATAATGTATCGGCCAATGACACAGCATTCTTAATAGTCAACCGGCATATTCTTTTTCAACAATATCCCATAATTATGTCCATGCCCACCAATAGCATAAGCGCCATGACATAGCAGCGTAGACCCGGTTCTTCCATTAATAGCGTAATCCATTACTGATACCCTTAACTTCTTTTACCCTTCCCGTCCAGGACCAGCTGTCCGCTATCAGCCGTCTTCAGTCACTGACTATGATCTCCTGCTCGTGAAACAGGCAGTCCACCGCTTCCCCATACTCCTGAAGCTTCCCTGATTTTTTGATCTTCTTGGCGTATTTCTCATACTCCGTAAACATTGGAGCCAGGTAAAACCATAGCTCCTTCATTTTAAATAGTACATTGCGGTCCCCAAAGAGGATTTTCTGATACCCAGCGCACACTTCATCATGGAAAGCCTTAAGCTGTTGCTTATCGAGCTTCATCCCTTCCCGGATTTCCCTGACCAGTCCCGGATTCATCACCAGACCCCGGCCAAGCATCACCTTGTCAATTCCAGGATAAGCTCCGGTAAACTCCTGATAATCCTTGACAGAACGGATATCCCCATTATAGCATAAGGGATGTGCGCTTAGCTTGGTTGCCTGCTCAAATATGGATAAATTTGGCTTATTATTATAAAAATCCTTTTGAACCCTGGGATGGATAATCAGCTCCTCCAGGGGATACCTGTTAAATATCTCGATCAGCCGGAAGAATTCCTCCGGCACATCCTTTCCTATTCTCGTCTTAACAGATATTTTCATAACCTGCCCTGAGAAAATTTCTTCAAAAAACTGGTCAAGCTCCTCCGGCTTTGCTAAAAACCCGGAACCCTTACCCTTTGCCACCACGGTGCCGGAGGGACATCCCAGGTTCAGGTTCACTTCCTCATACCCAAGCTGCTTCAGCCTTTTTGCCGTATGAATAAAGTCCTTTGCGTTGTTTGTCAGCAGCTGGGGCACCAGGTTGATACTCCCATTATGCTCCGGAATGACATCGTTCATTTCCTTGGATCTAAAACCGTCGTGCTGGTTGGCAACGATGAAGGGTGAAAAATACTTATCAATATGCGGAAAAAAGGCCGCATGGGCGTTACGGTAGATATACCCGGTGATGCCTTCCATTGGTGCGAAATAAAACTGCATAGCTAAGATGCTCCTTTTATGTAGTCGGTATAACAAGCTTGGACTTATTATACCGCTATTGCAGGGCTGGGGCAACAAAAATATAGAAGGAAGCTGCTCCCCACAGACAATTAAGCCTGCAGGCAGCAGCTTCCCTTCCTAACCAATACTCCATTACAGCGACCAGCGACCTTATTATGCCAGCTATTGCGTTCATTCCTCCGATATCTTAAACCGCCTTACATTATCCTTCAGATTCTCAATCACCTCTGCCAGCTTCTTTGCCATCACAGAAAGCTGCTCCGCCACCGCTGTCTGCTCTTCTCCCGTTGCCAGCAATTCCTCCGTTGATGCAGCTGTCTCCTCAGCAATCGCCGCAATACTTGATACTGAATCTGTCGCTTCCTTTTGCAGGCTGCCCATCCCTGACATCAGTCCATATACATTTTCGATTACCCGGATGATATTATCCATATCAGAAACAATTGTCCCAAAGGTATGCTCCGTATTATGTACCGCCGCCTCCTGCTTTTTATAGATTACCGCACCCTTTTCAATCATTTCCTCTGTCAGCTTAGTTTCTTCATATATATTATTTACTATATTGCTGATATTCTGTGCGGCCTCACTGGACTGATTGGCAAGCTTGCGAACCTCATCCGCAACAACGGCAAAGCCCTTCCCTGCTTCCCCTGCACGTGCTGCTTCGATTGCCGCATTCAGTGCGAGAAGATTTGT
Organism: Mobilitalea sp.; assembly: GCA_029974875.1. Next base: position 9,327 of record JARKQP010000214.1, on the reverse strand, counting down.
CTGGGAGCTGATCCCATTGATAATATCGATAATCACCAGTATCTCTTGGAACTGTTCTGATAATTCCCCGATATCATGCTTGATGTTATCAGAAAGGGTAATGGATTGTACCGTCGCCGCATTTAATTCCTGAATCGTCACTGCTGCCTGTGCGCTGGCCTCCTTAGTCCTTGTTGTAGTTTCCACAACTTCCTTAAAATAAGTCTGCGTCGTACCGAGCTGGCCTACAAGCTGATTAATGGTGGTTGCAGCTTTTTCTGAATCGGCAGCCTGCTCGGAGGCTCCTCTTGATAAAGCTTCCACCGCCTCCATGATCTCCTTGGAGGAAAGGGCCGACTGTGCAGCAATGCTTTTTAAATCCTCCGAATTGGTAACGACCTTGCCGGACAGCTCCAGGGTCTTATGGATCAGCCCCGACATATTTTCCGCCATTAAATTAAAGCTGTGGGATAATTGTCCCATTTCAAACCTTCCGCTTATGGAGCTGCGTACCTTCAGGTTTCCCTGCTCTACCAGCTTCATTTTCGACCTTATATGGTCAATGGGCTTAACAATGGTAAGAGCCAGAAGAATACCCACAACAATGGCAAGGATTAAGCTGATCCCTCCCAGTGCCACTGCAAGGACACCGATCCTGTTGATATTCCCATAAATCGTCTCCGTCGGAATCTCAATCACATACCACCAGCCCGCATCTGTTTGTTTAAAAATAACCATGGTTTCACCGGCTGCCCCTTCTGCGGTAATGAAGGAGCCTCCCGGAACCATGTTAGTTTCATTTCCGGAGGCCGTACCAGCCGCCACCTTTTGAAGCTCTTCGGATATCCCAATGGGATCACCCATAGCCAAGCTCCCATCAGAGGAAACGACCACCTGCCCTTCCTTGTCCATTAGGCTCATCCTCACACCGTCCGAGGCCTGGCCCGCAGCGATATCCTCCAATAAAAACAGCGGGCTGATATCGTACACCAGAATCTGTAGCTCCCCCGAAGCATGGGTATTGCGGAAGGCGCGCATATAAAACAGCTCTTGCCTGTCAAATAGCCCGTAGGACCAGACGGCCCGCTCCTTCCCCTCTTTCAGTAGCCGGTTCTCATGGCTTTCCTCAAAGGCCTTGTGAAATTCCGGTGTTGAAAAATCCTTATACTTACTAGGGTCAATTATTTCATCGGGTTTTACGATAACAACCTGGTTCAGCTCCGGAAAGGAAAGACGAAGGGCATTCAGACGGCTGAACAGATTGTCCTGGCGATCCTTCACCATTTCGTATTCCGTGCCGTAGTCTTCTACCGACCTTCCAAGGATCTGTAGAATTGTATTGTCAGAAGCCAGTAAAGTAGTTGACGAATCAATTGAGCTTAACTTTAGGTTAACCAATGCTGTCACCTGGTCTGCCACGGATAGGTTTGCACTTTCTACCTCCTCCAGAATTGCCGCTTTTGCATTATAAAAGAGCAATAAGAGGATAATCATAACCGGAACCAGAAGGATAAGGAAATGGGACAAAATTAATTTCTGCTTTATAGGCAGTCTCTCACGGATGTTCCTTTCCCTTTTGTTCTCTTTTTGATCAGGCAGCTTCCGTCCAGGAATTTTCTCTTTTCCAAGCTTCATAAACCTCCACTCCTCATTCGTATTTAACCGGCTTCATAAACTTCCACTCCTCATCTGCATTTAACCGGTTTCATAACCCCCACTCCTTATTTGTATTTAACCGGCTTCATAAACCCACTCCCCATTTGTATTTAACTGGCTTCATAAACCCACTCCCTATTTGTATTTAACTGGAGCGCCTGAAAGCCAAGCACACTCCCGGCTATTTGGTTTTTGATTTCGAATATACATCAAATGCAACTGCGCCTAAAAGTACGAAGCCTTTAATGGCCTGCTGCCAGTCGATACTGATGCCCATGATGGACATACCATTATTCAGGACACCCATGAGCAAGCCTCCGACCATGGCTCCAACCACTGTACCAATACCGCCGGAGGTAGATGCCCCACCGATGAAGCAGGCCGCAATAGCATCCAGCTCGAAGTTAACACCGGCCTTTGGTGTGGCGGAATTAAGCCTTCCGGTAAAGACAACGCCGGCAAGGGCTGCCAATACGCCCATATTTGCATATACCCAGAACATTACCTTCTTGGTATTAACACCGGATAATTGTGCTGCCTTCGCATTTCCGCCAAAAGCATAGATGTGCCTTCCCGGAATTGTCTTCAGCGTAATAAAGGAATAAATTAATACCAGGGCAATTACGATGACCAGTACCATCGGAACTCCCTTATAAGAAGCCAGGGAAAAGGTAAATGCATTTAAGACCGCCAGAATTCCTACAACCTGTGGGATAAAAATCTTATAGGGCGTTACATCAAAGCCATATTTTCTTTTATTCTTTCTGCTGTTCAGCTCCTTGACTACATACAGGATTGAAGCTATGATACCCAGCAGGATTGCCAGAAAATTTAATTTGCCGCCCTTCATGATGTCCGGAATAAAGCCGGAGGCCATAAAGGTATAGCCCGCCGGCAGCGGAGCCAGACTTGTTCCCTGCAGGACTACCAGGGTCAGGCCCCTGAAGATTAACATGCCGGCCAAGGTTGCAATGAATGCCGGAACCCCTACATAGGCAATCCAAAAGCCCTGCCAGCATCCGATTATCAGTCCCAGTAAAATTGATGCAATAATTGTCGGCAGGACAGGCACATGCATCTTAAGCATCATCGTAGCTGAAATTGCACCTACAAAGCCCGCTACAGATCCTACCGACAGATCCACATTACCACCGGTCAGGATGCATAGCAGCATACCGATGGCTAAAATTAATATGTATGCATTTTGTGAAATCAAGTTTGCAATATTGAGCGGCTTTAATAGCACCCCGCCTGTTAAAATTTGAAATAAAACAATTACTACTACCAATGCGATAACCATTACATATTGGCGTAGGTTACCCTTTAAAAAATCACCCATTTTACCCATTCTATCCCTCCTGATGACTCTGCATTATACAATTCATTATGCTGACCTGTGAAGCTTCATCAGCAGACAGTTCTCCTACAATTCTTCCTTCATTCATAACATAAACCCTGTCACACATGCCCAAGATCTCCGGCAGCTCCGAAGATATCATAATTACTGCTTTTCCGTTTTCCGTTAACTCATTAATAACAGAATATATTTCATACTTGGCACCGACATCAATACCACGGGTTGGCTCATCGAGAATTAGCACATCAGGATCGGAGAATATCCATTTGCTGAATACAACTTTCTGCTGATTGCCACCAGATAGGTTCCCTGTCTTTTGCAGGATGCTGGAAGATTTAATTCTCAGCTTGTTCCGGTAATCCTCCGCAACTTTTATTTCTTTATTCTCATCAATCACAACACCTTTGCTGATTTTATGGAAGGCGGTTAAGCTAATATTATGTTTAATACTATCCATCAAAACCAGCCCTGCATTCTTCCTATCCTCTGTCGTATAGGCGATGCCATGTTTGATAGCATCCTTAACATTTTTTATGGTGATTTCTTTTCCGTCTTTTATGATTGTTCCCTGAATTTTCTTACCATAGGATCTTCCAAATACACTCATTGCAAACTCAGTGCGCCCAGCGCCCATAAGTCCGGCGATACCGACTACCTCGCCCTTTCTTGTATTAATACTGATATCCTTTAGGATATGCTTTGATTCATCCTTCGGGTCATAAGCATTCCAGTTCTTAACTTCAAAACAAACCTCACCGATTTTATGGTTTCTTTTGGGGAACCGGTCAACCAGGTCACGCCCGACCATCCCCTTGATTATCCTGGCTTCTGTAATTTCATCCGTTCCCTTCACCAGGGTTTCAATTGTCTTGCCGTCACGCAGCACAGTAATCTCGTCTGCTACCCTCGTAACCTCGTTTAGCTTATGTGAAATAATAATACTCGTAATACCGTGATCCTTCAGTTCTAGCAGCAGATCCAGCAAATGCTTGGAATCATCATCATTCAACGCTGCTGTAGGTTCATCCAGAATAAGGATCTTTACATCCTTCGCCAGGGCCTTAATTATTTCCACCAGCTGCTGCTTGCCCATTCCGATATCCATAATCCTGGTTTCTATATTCTCCTGCAGGCCCACCTTCTTCATCATCTCCAGGGTTTTCACACGTGTCTTATCCCAGCTGATAAAGGGACCCCGGTTGGTCTGTTCATTGCCAAGAAAGACATTTTCCGCGATGGACAGCTGTGGGATCAGGGCCAGCTCCTGGTGGATGATGGCCACGCTTTTTGCTTCGCTCTCTTTAATATTCTTAAACTCGCATACCTGTCCTTCAATAACAATATCCCCTTCATAGGTTCCAAAAGGATATACACCGCTCAAGACGTTCATCAAGGTCGATTTTCCAGCTCCATTTTCTCCTACCAGCGCATGAATGTGCCTAGGCTTTACTTTCAAGTTAACATTATCAAGAGCTTTAACGCCAGGAAACGATTTCGATATATTTCTCATTTCCAATGCATATTGTTCCATATTTCCACTCCTTTAGCATCCGCTCTGTATTCTGGTTATTGGGTGCTTCTTGTGTATTGTCCCATTCATAATTGGGTTAACGGTGCCGTCAGCCTAATTATGGGTGGGACAGTACACTATATATTTGATACCAAAATGCCGGCTAGTATTCCCCTACTAACCGACATTTTGGCAGCTAAGGAATGATTAAAATATAAATCCCGGTTCTTTTTGCCACATACTCTATAAATTGCCCTATTTCTGAACAAAGAACCGGAATTAATATTTTAGATATTCCTACGCTTTTCCTAACTATTTAATATCAGCTTCTTTCAGATAACCTGAATCAATTACTAATTCTTGATAATTATCCTTTGTTACAATGAATGGCTCAAGAAGGTAAGAAGGAACGATTTTTACGTTATTGTCATAAGTTTCTGTATCATTGATTTCCGGCTCTTTTCCGGAAAGTACTGCATCCACCATGCCGGCAGCAACCTTAGCAAGCTCACGGGTATCCTTTAATATTGTTGAGTACTGGTCACCGGATATAATCAGCTTAATGGAAGCTGCTTCCGCATCCTGTCCTGTTACAACCGGTATATCGCTGCCGGTCAGGCCAAAGGCGGTTGTTGCGGAGAGGATACCCCTGGATAAACCGTCATATGGGGATAATACGCCGTGAAGAGTCTTTCCATCTGTATAATTTGCCGCAAGGATAGCATCCATACGTGCCTGTGCAACAGCGCCATCCCATCTCAGGGTACCAACCTCATCCTGGGATACCTGGCCGGAGGGAACAACGATGGTACCGTCATCGATCAACGGCTGAAGCACATCCATGGCGCCCTGGAAGAAATAGAAGGAATTTGTATCATCAGGGGAGCCTGCAAATAACTCGACATTATAAGGTCCTTCCCCTTTAAGTGCCTTCAGTCCGTCGACCAGGGACTGGGCCTGCTGCTGGCCTACACGTCTGTTATCAAAGGTTGCATAATAGGAAACCGCATCCGTATTCACTAACAGACGGTCATAGGAAATTACCTTAACACCCTCAGCCGCTGCCGCATCCAGAGTATCGGAAAGGGTTGAGCCGTCGATTGATGCAATAACAAGTACCTTGGCACCCTTTGTGATCATATTCTCAATCTGTGATTTCTGGGTCGGAATATCGTCTTCTGCATACTGTAAATCAACTGTATAGCCTTTTGCTTCCAGAACTTCTTTCATTGCCGCGCCGTCTTTGATCCAACGTTCACTGGACTGGGTTGGCATCGCAATGCCTATGTACTGTCCCGACCCGGTCTCCTCCGCTGTAGCTGCCTCTTTGGTCGGCTGCGTGTCGGTAGCTGCCGCCTTGGTCGGTTCTGTCTTTGTTGTTTCCTCTGTTCCTGCTTTAGATCCGCAAGCCGTAAACATTGATACTGCCATTGCGAGTACTACTAGTAATGATAATACTTTTCGAACACCCCATTTGTTTCTTTCCATAAAATCCTCCTTAATATTTTAATTGTTTTTGTTTATTTATGCTAAACCATAGTTTTTCTATAGTTCACATCAAAGCCATTCGAAACATTGATCCCATTATTATTCTTTCGTAATGTTTCGTTTATGTTCGTTTCTTATTTCGTTTTTGTTTGTATGTTTGAATCATACCATCATCATAGATAATTGTCAACAATAATTTATTTATTATCAATCATTTATTATGCACTTTTAACACACACAAACGAAAATACTACTAAAACCCTTGATTTATGGCACTTTCTGTCAGGTTGTATTTCACAGTGGGACGTCTATTTGCCGCTGCCAGGCCGGGCAATGGCAGGATGAAATTTTAGAATATCAGGCCTATAGTCCATTGTTCATTTTTAAATTACTTTTTTATTGTTTTCTTCGTTCTTTTACGTTTGCTATTGTTTTTATTGTTTTTTTTTTAAGAATCATGTATGATATTCATGTAAATCGCTTTTTAAATGGCACAAGCCCTTACTATTATGAGAGATAGGATAACGATATGTTTGCGATCGAGAGAATACGAATTATTAAGAATTACCTGTTAAAAGATCATAAAGTATCCGTGGCCAAATTGAGCGAGCTGCTTAACGTTACTGAGGTAACCATCCGCCGTGACCTTGAAAAATTGGAGAAAGAAGGCTTCCTTAAACGTACCCATGGCGGTGCCGTCCTGCTTGATCCTGTTGTTGAAGAGTCCTTATGGGATGACTCCGATTCCCTGGAGGACGTTCCGCTATACCAGGAAATTGCTGATACTGCATTTCACCTGGTAAATGACGGGGATGCCGTCATGCTGGCTAACGGAACCGTTAATGCATATATCGCCAAGGCTCTGACTGCCCGGAGTAATCTGACTATCGTCACGAACGACTTACAGATTGCTGCCGCTTTTACGCATTCCCCCACTAATAACCTGATTCTGCTTGGTGGTGACCTGGAGGAAAATGCCGTTTTCGGACAGATGACAATCGATAATCTGAGGAACTTTTCTTTTGACCATATTTTCATAGAAATTGACGGCCTTAGTGAAACCGTAGGAATGACTGTGTCCAGCACAAAAAAAGCCACCCTGATCCAGCACTCCATAAAGCTGGCTGATTCGGTGACTGTGGTGTGCTTATCCCGTTTTTTCGGCTCCAAATCCCTATACCGCGTAGGGAACTTAAATATCGCACACCGTGTCCTTACTGATTCCCATCTGGATGACCAATACAAAAAACTTATATATAACCAGAATATTCCGCTTTTTACTTCGATTGACGTTTATGAAAATTAGTTCTGATCAGGAGGTTCATTTTGAATAATCCATTGCTTGAACTTAGGAATATTAACCTAGAAGTATTTAATTTTCGTCTGCAGGATATTAACATCTCCCTATATCCAGGAGAAGTACATATGATCATGGGCGAAAACGGATCCGGTAAAAGTATGCTGATGGAGCTTATTAGCGGAATGATCCAACCCGATTCCGGTGAAATTTATTTTGAAGGGCAGCTGGTAAAGCCAAAGAGCCTTTCCTTTTATTCCGCCCATGAGCTTATCTTCATCCAGCAGCACTCCACCCTGCTGGAAAACCTCAGTGTGGCTGAAAATCTGTATTTCCATAACCTGCCTTATAAAAATAAGGTGCTCCATTCCATTGATTATGACAAGCTGAACAAGCAGTTCAGGGATTTAATCCTGGAGTTGAACCTTCCCATCCATACAACCGACACGGTCAAAACCCTCGGTTTAGCACAACGGCAGATGATCGAATTCTGTAAGGCCTATATCTCCGACGCCAAGGTTGTCATCCTGGACGAGCCCTCTGCCTCCCTTACCCCCAGTGAACGTGAGCTCCTTTACCGGATCGTCAACCAGATCAGGGCCCGGGGCGCAGGAGTTTTCTACATTACCCACCGCCTTGACGATACGATGAAGATTGGCAACCGGATCTCCGTCATCAGGAACGGCGTGCTGGTAGGAACAAAAATCATCCAGGAAACCACGGAAGAAGAGCTGCTCCACCTGCTGGTAGGCTCCCGTATCAGCGAGCGTTTCCCTAAGATCAACTTCAAAAAAGGCAAGACCCTGCTCTCCGTCTCCTCCCTGGGCTACGAGGATAAGCTGACCAATATTAATTTCAAGCTCCGGGAAGGGGAGATCTTAGGCATCACCGGACTTGCCGGTTCCGGAAGAACCCTGCTGGCCCATTGCCTGTTTGGTATGGCCCAGTATCACGGGGAGATATGCGTGGGCGGTAAAGCAATACAGATCAAAAGCCCCCGGGATGCAATCCGCAATGGCATTGCACTGATGCCGGAAAACAGGTTCGAGGATTCCATATTCCAGGGAATGGATACCAACGAAAATGTTGCTTTCCCATCCCTGCACCGTTTTTCCAGAAATAAAGTCATCAATTTTGACTATATGAAGTTGACAGTGCTTGATTATATCATAAAGATCAACCTGCCCTATATCAACCGGAGAAGCATCCTGTCCTATAGTGACGGCACCCTCCAAAAAGCTATATTCGCTAAATGGATGATGAGCCGGGCAAAGCTTTTCATCCTGGATGAACCGACACGGGGCATTGATCTGGCAAGTAAAATCGACATTTATAATTTCTTGAATGACATGACCAAAAAGAAAGCAGGGATTATATACATCTCTTCCGATATTGATGAAATCATGGGCATCTGTGACCGTGTTGCCGTCCTGTCCGACAAAACCCTGATCTGTGACCTGCCGACCAGCGAAACCACGGCGGAAGAGATCACGGGACTGCAGGTCCGTATGTCCTCCAATTTAAGCCACTCCCATGCTGAGACAAATAGCTGAATTAGAAATAGAAGGACGGAAATGGAAAGATAAAATAGCAATACTAAAATACAAAGTTAAAACAGCAAAGCTGAAATACAAAATTAAGATAGCAAAGCTGAAATACAAAATCAAGATAGCAAAGCTGAAATGCAAAATTAAGATAGCAAAGTTGGAATGCAAAATTAAGATAGCAAAGCTGGAATGCAAGATTAAGATAGCAAAACTAAAATGCAAGATTGAAATAGAAAAACCGGAGACAAAAGATATCACTTCTTTTATCTCCGGTTTTGATTCATTCTCTAAAAGCTGTCTTATTAAGCTAAAACTGCCTTATGGTATATCTTCTTACCCTTACGTATTTTTATGCCAGCTTGTAATTGCTCTGCCGTAACTTTCTGGTCAAAGGACTCTACCGTAACCTCATCCACAGCTACTCCGCCCTGCTGGATCAGACGCCTTGCTTCGCTTTTGGAAGGAACCAGCTTACATTTTAACATTAAATCCA
>JARKQP010000182.1 GCA_029974875.1 Mobilitalea sp. | reverse complement strand
GGATCCTGGGAGATATCGGCCCGATTCCGGAGGACGCCGGCACTAATGAGGAGGATATTTTAACCGAATACAAATTAATGTGCGACATCTTTATCCAGGAGGGGCTGGAGGGAATTCATTTTGAGACCTTTTCAAGCCTGCATTATATCGAGAAGCTACTTCCCTATATTAAGAATAAAAAATCAGATATGTTTATCCTGGTCAGCTTTTCCGTCAACAAGAATGGGTATACGGAGGCTGGAATCAGTGCCGCCAGGCTACTAGATACTGCCGGACAAACCGGCGGTATTGATGCCTGCGGTTTAAATTGCGGCGTTGGCTCCGGACACCTGTACCATATCCTGAAGAAGCTCAAATTCCCTGAGGATCGGTATATTTATGCAGCGCCGAATGCAGGTTATCCGGAGCAGATGCAAAACCGCATGGTATTTATGGACAATGCAGAATATTTTTCGGACAATATGGAATTAGTCGCCGGTCTGGGTGTGGATATGATTGGCGGCTGCTGCGGAACTACGCCGGCATATATAAAGGCCCTTAATCTCAGGATTAAAAATAAAGAACGTATCTATCCCAGAAAAACAGAGGCTGCAAAGACAGAGAGCCAGAGCCGGCCCCATAAGGAAAATGATTTCTACCAGCTGTTGTTAAGCGGTAAGAAGGTAATTGCAGTTGAATTGGATCCGCCCTATGATGCGGATATTGACCGGGTCATGGAGTGTGCGCACATCTTAAAGAGCAGTGGCGCGGATTTAATAACCTTTGCGGACTCCCCCATGGGCCGGAGCCGGGTGGATTCCATTCTTATGAGCATAAAGATAGCAGGAGAAACCGGGTTGAAGGTCATGCCCCATATCTGCTGCAGGGACCGGAATATGATTTCTATCCGTTCCAGCCTGCTGGGAGCCTATATCCACGGTATCCGTAATCTTCTCATTGTAACCGGGGATCCGGTTCCCAGTACAAGCAGGGCAAAGACAACAGCGGTATTTGATTATAACTCGATCCAGCTGATGGATTTTGTAAAGGAAATGAACCTGGAGCATTTTGCGTCCGAGCCCCTGTATTTTGGAGGTGCGCTAAATCATGGCAGAGGAAACCTGGACCGGGAGATTGAACGGATGCGGAAGAAGATAGCTGCCGGAGCAGCCTATTTTCTGACACAGCCCATCTATTCGGCGGAGGACGTGGAGCGGATAAAGAAGATTAAGGAAAGGGTTGATACTAAGATCCTGTGCGGTATTATGCCCCTGGTAAGCTACCGGAATGCATGCTTTATTAAAAACGAGGTTACCGGTATCCGTGTCCCGGAGGAAATTGTGGACAGATACAGCCCTGATATGGGCAAGGAAGAGGCCGAGAATGTTGGAGTAGAAATTGCCCGTGAGATGATGGAACTCCTGGATCCGGTGACAGACGGATATTATTTTATGCTGCCTTTTAACCGGGTTAGTCTTATAGATAAAATATTAAAAAAATAATTTAGGATTAAAGTGGAGGGATTTGCATGACAAGGAAGGAATTTTTGGATTTTGCCCAGTCAAGAATCGTTATTCTGGACGGAGCAACTGGAATGAACCTGCAAAAACGGGGTATGCCGGCGGGAGTATGCCCGGAGGACTGGATGCTTAAGAATCCACAGGTGCTAATCGGACTTCAGAGAGAATTTCTTGAGGTGGGTACAGATATCCTGTTTGCTCCGACCTTTACGGCAAACCGCATTAAGCTGGCCAAATATGGCTTGAAGAGTCAGATTGCAGAGATAAATAAAGGACTGGTTGGACTGTCTAAGCAGGCAGTGGAGGAATACCGTAAAGCAACCGGCAATCAGAGAGATATCTATATTGCGGCAGATATTACCATGACGGGGGAGCAGGTGGAGCCTCTTGGAACCATGTCCTTTGAGGAGTTGGTGGATATCTATAAGGAACAGCTGGGATATATACTTTCGGAGGGTATCGACCTGATTGTAGTTGAGACGATGATGAGCCTGCAGGAATGCAGGGCGGCATTGCTTGCGGCAAAAGAAATCTGCGATATACCGGTTATGGTATCCCTGACCTTTGAGGAAAATGGAAGAACCCTGTTTGGTACGGACCCGAAGACGGCAGTCATTGTGCTGCAGAGCATGGGGGCAGCCGCAGTAGGGGTGAATTGCTCCACGGGACCGGATAAAATGGAGAAAATGATCCGTGAAATGAAGGAATATGCATATATTCCGGTGTTAGCAAAGCCAAATGCAGGGATTCCGAAGCTGGTAGGGAATGAAACTGTATTTCCGATGGAGGCAGAGGAATTTGCCGCTGGGATGAAGAAACTGGTGGAAGCAGGGGCTGACATTGTCGGAGGCTGCTGTGGGACAACTCCGGAGCATATGGAGCGGATGGTCCAGGCAGTAAAGGATATGGTTCCCCAGGCACCGAAGACGAAGCAAACGAGAGCGCTGACAACGGAGATAAGTACGGTAGAAATACCTTTGGATGGCCGGTTTATGATTGTTGGTGAGCGTATTAATCCGACCGGAAAAAAAGCGCTGCAGGCCGAGCTGCGGGAAGGAGACCTGACCCTGGTATCCGAAATGGCGGCAGAACAGGCAGACCTGGGCGCTGATATCCTGGATATTAATATGGGAATGAACGGAATTGACGAAAAGGCGATGATGCTGTAGGCCGTGCAGGAAGCCCTTCTTGCAGCCCGGTTACCCCTATGTATCGATTCCAGCCATGTATCCGTAATCGAAGCTGCCTTAAGAATCTATCCGGGACGGGCTTTGATCAATTCTATTTCCCTGGAAAAAGAAAAGTTTGAAAAATTAATTCCCATTGCTAAAAAGTATGGCGCAATGTTTATCCTTTTGCCGCTTTCTGATCAGGGATTGCCAAAAAATATGGAAGAGAAGAAGCAGATCATCCATAAAATCCTTGACCGTGCCCTGGAAATAGGCTTAACAAAGGAGGATATTATCGTTGACGGGCTGGTGAACACCGTGGGAGCAAATAAAAATGCGGCACGGGAAGCCGTCCAGACGATCCGATATTGTAAGGAAGAGCTGGGGCTTGCGACCATCATAGGCTTATCGAATATTTCCTTTGGACTGCCGGAGCGCCAATTCATTAATAGCACCTTCCTGGCTTTTGCAATCCAGGCAGGCCTTACTATGGCTATTGCAAACCCTTCCCAGGATCTATTGGTAAATTCCGCATTGGCAGCTGATTTACTGTTAGGTGTGGAGGATGCGGCTGAGCGGTATATTGGGCGTGTTACCACCAGACCGGCAACGGCTTCGGTTACGCCGGGCGGCGGTTCGGGAAAGGAAGCAAAGCAGCCGGCACCGGCGCTGGACTCCGGCAAAGTTGTACAGGGAGATACTGCTGACGGCATAAGTAATGCGGGCAGCATGACAGGCAATGCAGCCGGTAATACAGCAGGCAGGATGTCGGGCAATGCAGCTGGTAATACGGTAGGTAGCATGACGGGCAATGCAGCTGGTAATACGGCGGATAGCATGACGGGCAATGTAGCCAGTAATACGGCAGGTAGCATGGCGAGTAATGTGATCGGTAATATGGCGGGCAATTCGGCAGATAATATAGTGCAGGAGGGTGAGAGTGAGAACCCGCAGGCGGTGTTCCAGGCCGTGGTGAAAGGAAACAGGAAGAATATCCTGCCCTTGGTTGATAAGGTATTGGCGGATGGGGTTTCTCCGGATTCACTCATTGCGGACACCTTAATTCCGGCCATCAATGAGGTGGGGCGGCTTTACGACTGCCAGATTTATTTCCTTCCGCAGCTCATCAGTGGCGCGGAGGCGATGAAGGTGGCGATTGATTACCTGGAGCCAATGCTGGCAAAGGAGGGAACCTCCAAGGACAAGGTAACAGTTGTTATCGCGACGGTAGCCGGTGATATTCATGATATTGGTAAGAATCTCGTTAGTCTGATGCTGAAAAACTATGGCTTCCGCGTCATTGACCTGGGGAAGGATGTTCCCACTGAGAAAATCCTCCAGGTTGCCAGGGAGGAGGATGCGGACGTCATCGCCCTTTCTGCCCTGATGACAACCACGATGATTGAAATGGAGAATGTGGTTATCAAA
>JARKQP010000516.1 GCA_029974875.1 Mobilitalea sp. | reverse complement strand
TAAATTTTAAGGTTAAAATAGTTGGTGAATACTTTTAAAACCCAGAATGATGCTGCTTTCCATCCCATGGCACTGCCAAAGGAATTTATATTGACCAACTATGCTGATGCATTCAAAAAGATGCTCTTCTTAAACTGTTTTAAAAACAATATTATCATAACAGGTACCTCCATAATCTTACTGATATTGTTCACTTCAATGGCAGCCTACACCATTTCGAGAAGAAGGAACAGGATTAATAGGTTTTTAAAGTTCTATTTCCTGGCAGGATTGATGATACCTTTGCAGGCAACTATCGTACCGCTGTATGGCGTAATGAGGACCTTTGATTTTATAAATACATTGCATGGAATAATAATTCTTTATGTAGCTACCGCCTGTTCATTTAATATATTCTTATACCAGGGGTTTGTGCAGACTATACCGGGTGAAATTGAAGAATCGGCAGTTATCGACGGCTGCTCAGTCTGGAAGACCTTTTGGCTTATTATTTTCCCTTTAATGAAGCCCATCACTGCAACAGTGGTAATATATAATGCGATGGGAATATGGAATGACTTTCTATCCCCCATGCTGTTCCTGCAGTCAAGGAGAAATTCTACCATGGTTTTGGAAGTATACAGAAACATCAACCAATTTTCCACCGATTGGCTTCCGCTGATTACCATGATGGTATATACGCTGCTGCCTGTGTTTATTTTCTTCATATTCATGCAGCAGTATTTAATAAAGGGCTTGACGGCAGGGGCAGTTAAAGGCTGATTTGAAGGAGGTGATGGAAAAAGGAGCTCATATGCGGAAGTACAAATTATAGTGCTTCACACTTCTTTAGAGAGCTGAAGAAGAAAATAAAAATAACGAGGAGGTTAAAGGTATGAGAAGAGGTAAAAAACACATTTCAATGGTACTTGTTCTGACACTGCTGGCTGCCGTTATTATGGTTGCTTCGCCTGCGGGTGTCAGCACTGCTGAAGCGGCAAGAGGAAATATCGGGCTGTCGGGGACATTCACGGCATCATCCTTCGCAGCGGGACATGAAGCGGACAAGGCGAAGGATGGAAACATGGGTACGTACTGGCAGGCTGGAAGTACAACTATGCCTCAATGGCTTCAGGTAGACCTTGGAGGACTTTATGAACTAAACAAGCTTGAGCAGGCTTTTACTTCGGTTTCTACCTGGAAGTTCAGAGTGGAGGGCTCAGTTGACGGTTCAAGCTGGGTGGGGCTGATTGATAAGGAAAACGGTGCAAACGGGAGGATCTTTAGTGAAAGCGTATCGGGGACCTTCAGATATGTGAGGCTGACAGTTTTAGGCGCCGGCACAACTACCCCGGCTACCAGTGCAGAGTTTACAGTCATAGGCTCCAATGAGGGGATGAACATGGCATTGGGAAAGACCATGACGGCTTCTTCACAGCAAACCTACTACGAGGCAGGCAGGGCGTCTGACGGCAATACGGCCTCCTACTGGTGTGCGTCGTCATCCTCTTTTCCTCAATCCCTTACGGTAGATCTGAAAAGCCCCAGTATTCTTACCGGTGTGGAAATCGTTTTTAGAGACCAGGATACCTGGAGGTATAAGATAGAGGGATCAAATGACAACGTGAACTGGGGGCCGCTTCTTGACAATACGGCAGGAATTTTCGGTGCAGTCATAAGGCAGAACATTGTAAATGCCACCTACAGGTATATAAAGCTTACAGTCACAGGCTCCGCCAGAGGAGGATGGGCTCATTGCTGTGAATTCAGGGTGTTTGGTTATGAAAACCTTTCCTTGGGCAAATCAGCTACAGCATCCACAACTTCCCCCGGCTATGAGACAGGCAAAGCTTTCGATTCAAATCATTCCACCTACTGGTGTGCAACCAGTGCTGCAATGCCTCAGTGGATCAATGTAGATTTAGGGGGCCTGTGCTCCATCAAGAAAGTCGAACAATTTTTTATGGATAACGATACATACAAGTTCACGGTGCAGGGGTCTGCCGACAATACAAACTGGACTATGCTGATGGACAGATCGGCCGGAGCCAGTGGAAGCGGGTTCGGTCAGGAGGTAAGCGGCAATTACCGATATATAAAGCTTACCATTACCAATTCGGCAAATGGGCACTGGGCCAACAGCAACGAGCTTAGA
>JARKQP010000173.1 GCA_029974875.1 Mobilitalea sp. | reverse complement strand
CCAGACCTTTATGCCCTACCTTATCCTGTACTATGAACAGAGCCTGGGAATGGCCAACTATACCTTTATCCTGGCTCCCGCCATCCTCCTTGCCGCGGCGGCAACTGCTTTGTATGGAAAATTATACGATTCCCTGGGCTTTCGGAGAAGCGTATATCCTACCATTGTGTTATTAATTGCGGGGTATGTGCTGCTGTTTTTCTTCCGTGCTACCCTGCCGGTCTTCCTCGGCTCCCTTTTGATGATGACGGGGCAATTGACGGGTATGGCGGTATTCGGCGCCAAAATACGGGATAACACACCGGAAAATAAGGCAGGCCTGTTCCAGGGGCTCCGCATCTTCGGACAGGTCTTTATCCCCGGAATTATCGGGCCGGCCATCGGCGCCCTGGTATTACAAAATGCAGAGCGGATTATTAACGGGGACGGGACGGAGTCCTTCCTGCCAAACCGGAATATTTTCATGGCGGCCTTGGGAGCGGCGGTTCTCCTGCTGGTCATCCTAAATGCCATTTTTACCATGGTAAGAAGGGAGCACCGTATCCTGCCCACGGAATTGGGTGACGGGCTGGAAATGCCCTTCTCCTCTTACCCAAGACCCCAGCTGCGCAGGGAGGACTGGTATTGCCTGAACGGCTCCTGGGACAATAACATTGTGGTGCCCTATCCTCCCCAATCCCTGCTGTCTGGCTACGGGAAAAGGGTGGGACGGCAGCTGACGTACCGCAGAAGGTTTACCCTGCCGGAGGGCTTTGTCAGAGATAAGCTCCTGCTCCACTTCGGAGCCGTGGACCAGAAGGCGGAGGTTTTTTTGAACGGTCAGCACATAGGCAGCCATGAGGGCGGATACCTGGCCTTTTACTTTGATATTACAACGGCCTTCCAGCCTGGGGAAAATGAACTGGTGGTAAGGGTGACAGATCCCCTCTCCTCCCTCCTTCCCTATGGGAAGCAGCGCAGGAAGAGGGGCGAAATGTGGTATACCCCTGTCAGCGGCATCTGGCAGACTGTCTGGATTGAAAGCGTGCCCAGGGATTATATCGAGGGGCTTAAGATAACGCCGGATCTGACCGGCATCCTGCTGGAGGTCCGTACACAGGCAAAGGAGTACGAGGTCATCATACATGCTCCCGAGAAGGAAATAAGAAGAACCGCCACTGACCGTTCCATAAGGATTGATCTGGAGCAGGAGGGATGCCGGCCGGTCTGCTGGACACCTGAACAGCCCTTCCTATATGAGCTTACGGTTTGCACCTACACAGATAAGGTGGAATCCTACTTTGCCCTACGGACCGTGGACATCCGGCAGGTTGAGGGGATGCAGAGAATCTGCTTAAACGGAAAGCCCATCTTCCTCCACGGTATACTAGATCAGGGGTATTACAGCGACGGCATTTATCTGCCGGCCTCGGAAAAGGGCTATCAATTTGATATCCGCACCATGAAGGAGCTGGGCTTTAACACCCTTAGGAAGCACCTCAAAGTTGAGCCGGAATCCTTCTACTACCTCTGTGATAAATTGGGCATGCTGGTCCTGCAGGATATGGTCAACAGCGGAAGGTACTCCTTCCTCCGGGATACGGCACTGCCCACCTTAGGCTTTACCCGCTTTGGCAGCAAAGGGCGCATAGTAGGTAAGAAGCGGAAAGCAATCTTTGAAAAGCATATGCAGGAAACGGTATCCCAGCTGTATAACCATCCCTGCATTATATACTATACGATTTTTAATGAAGGCTGGGGGCAGTTTGACAGTGACAGAATGTATGGTATATTAAAGGAGCTGGACAGCACCCGCATTGTAGATACCACCTCCGGCTGGTTCACAGGCGAGATGAGCGATGTGGACAGCAGGCATATTTATTTTAAGGCCTTTCCCCTTTCGGCTACGGATAAGCCCCTGGTCCTTTCTGAATTCGGCGGTTACTCCTATGTATTGGCGGAGCACAGCTACAGCCTGCATTACCAGCACGGATATGGATTTTTAAAGGATGAGGAGACTCTGACGGATAAAATCGCGGAGGTCTATGAAGCCATGGTGCTTCCCAGCCTTGAGAAGGGCTTATGCGGCAGCATCTATACTCAGCTAAGCGATGTGGAGGACGAGGTAAACGGGCTCTACACCTACGACAGGAAGCGCTGTAAGGTGAACAAGGAGAAAATACAGGGGGTAAGCCGGGCTGTTTATGAGGCTTATGACACTGCTTGCAGGCAACAGTAAATACTGGGTATAAAATAAAGCTATGTAAGGGCAAGGCCATTTTACCATGGTCTTGCCCTTAACTTGTTAAGCTTATTCTACCTCTTCTTCCGAGGCATACATCCTCCATTGGCATTTTTCCATATCAATACAGCCATTTTCCTTGAAGCTGACGCCTTCCTGCTCAAGCAGGGAACGCTGGAGATCCTTCCCTCCGAAGATGTTATGGGGCGCCATTTCTCCTGCCTTGTTGACCACCCTGTGGCAGGGAAGGCTTGCACCTTCAGGCACCCTGCTCATCGCATATCCAACCACCCGGGGAGCATTGGGTATTCCGACCATCCAGGCAATCTGCCCATAGGTAGCAACCCGCCCCTCCGGAATATCTGCCACGATTCCATAAATTTTTTGGTATAAATTTGAATCCCCCATCTGCTCAGGCTCCTTCCATCATATCCCGCTTGAGATAGCCCAGATAGCCCAGCACCATCAAGGCAACACTGATCACTGTTATGATAGCGAAGGCTGCTGCGCCAAACTCCTCCACCGGTATCCGCGGAATCCAGCTTTGGATGGCTGTTTTATTAAACCATTCCGGCAAATCCAGCATTGCCCCAAAATAGTTTAATAAAGCAGAATAGCCCAGATATCCATAAACAACCTTACCCAATCCAGGAGCCAGGCCTAAAGCCAGGGCTGCAAGCCCTGTAAAAAATAACACCGAGGGCAGAAAGTTATAGCCTGCGGCCATAAAATCACCCATACCCATAACTGAGCTGTCACCCATTGCAGAAATTGCCGTACCGCCAAGACCTACGGAAGCCAGCAAGGTTCCTACCACTCCGGCAACGGTTGCTAAAATGACAGTTGTCCAGTAAAGCTGGGTCCTGGTCACCTTCGTAGAATAAAGCTGGCTCAAATGCCGGCGGGCTTCTTCCGAGGAAAGCTTATTCACAATGACGATTGGTAAAATGGACACCAATCCCATCATTACCATCATAATGGTTCCGGTAAAGGATTCTTCAATTGAAATACCGGACAGTGTAAACATTTGGCTCATCAATTCATTGCTTTCAAGGAAGGTGTGCATATCCCCGTATATGGAACCATAGGCGGCTCCCAGGATTACAAAGGCAATCAGCCAACTGATCATCACTCCCCGGTTAATCCGGATAAACAGACCAGGTACGGACAGCAGGGATTTTTTCGCTGTCCCCCGCCCTTCTCTTTCAGGCAGGTAACCGGCTCCCATATCGCGGCTGCCCTCAAGGGCAAATGCAATGACCACTGCCACGGCGCAAAAAGCCACAGCTAAGCCTAAGGGCGCCCAATTGTTCCCAGTAAATGGATAGGTCAGATAAGTCCAGCCCATGGGGTTCAGCATTGAGAAACCCACATTTGACACATCCGTACCGGCGCGGACAATATAGAGCAAGCCTACAATCCCAAGGGTTGAACCCGTTGCACCGGATGACGTCGGCATAATTTGTGACATGACCAGCGCCATCACTGCTCCCAGGATGCCGGCCATCCCAACGGATGCCCCAAACAGGAGGGAGCCTTTGGCAGTAATCGTATCCGCACCAAAGGATATCATAACTCCGCAAATAAAAAGCGCCAACAAAATATTAATAAGCACTGTTTCCACAATCACAGCGAGAGAATTGGCCTGACGGCCTACCTGAAAGGCCCGTACCAGCTCCGTGAGCCCATGCTCCTCCTCCCTGCGGGTATGGCCCACAACATGCAAAGCAGCGATGATCATTGCAAACAGGCTACAGAACAGCAGCATTTCGTTGGCATACATCGCGCCCAGGGTATAATCTGCTGCATTATCCACCGGTATCGGACCCACCATCGAAATCATGGCCGGGTTTTGCATGGTTTCATACATTCCCAGCAAGCCCTGTCCCTTGCCTAATTCTTCAAAGGTCGAGACAAAGCCTCCGGAAAACAGACCAAGGCCTAATATCCAAATAATGATTTTTTTCCAGTCACGTTTCAGATACTGAGTAAACAGTGTACCCCAACGTGCAAATTTTTCCTTCATAATAGCTTCCTCCGTTTCGCCCCTTAGACTTCATAATGACGCATGAATAAGTCCTCAAGCGTTGGCGGCACAGCTTCAAACTTCTTAACACCTAATTTTACCGCCTCGGACAAAATATCGTTGATATATTTATTATCCGCAGAGAATATGGCCTGGTCGCCTATTTGCTTGAAATCATGGACACCGTTCACCGAGGCCATCCCGGCCACATCCCCTTTTGTTACCAAAGTAACCGTAGAACGGGTTAAGTGGCGCAGCTCATCCAGGGTTCCGGTCTCAACCACCTTTCCCTGACGGATGATAACCACCTTATCCGCTAAACGCTCAACCTCACTCAGAATATGGGAGGATAATAGGATCGCTTTCCCTGCACCCTTGATTTTCCCGACCTCATCCTGGAAGACGGCTTCCATCAAGGGATCAAGGCCGGAGGTTGGTTCGTCAAAAATATACAGGTCAGAGTCCACCGACAGCGCCGCAATCAAGCCGACCTTCTGTCTGTTTCCCTTGGAATAGCTTTTTGATTTTTTCTTAGGATCCAGTTCAAAGCGTTTAATCAGATAATCACGCTTTTCCCTGTCTCCCCCACCATGTAATTTGATAAATAAATCAATAATTTCACCGCCTGTTAAGCCGCCCCAAAGAGCCACATCCCCCGGAACATAGGAAATCCGCTTATGGATCTCAAGGCTGTCCTTCCAGACATCCTTCCCAAAGATTTTTGCATCACCGGCATCACGGTCAATAATTCCCAGTAAAGTACGGATCGTCGTTGATTTCCCCGCGCCGTTTGGCCCAATAAAGCCAACAACTTCTCCGGCATTTACCGTGAAGGTCACATCCTGCAATGCTTTAACTTTACCGAATTTCTTCTGTAACCCTTGTACCCATATCATTTCTTCCATTACGCTAAAGCTCCTTCTCATTTTCAAGTCTCCGGATATAAAACAACTGGGAAATTTGTATTTCCCAGTTGCTAATAACAATCTTTTTTTAACCCATATACAGATAACCATTAAAGGCATTTATCTAACTATAACCAAAGATATAGCTATGAAATTTTCTGTAGCTTCCCACTATGTTCGGTAACTACCTGCTTTAAAAGCTCAATATCATTTTTTATAGCCTCATGCTCCATATTATTTTTTTATAACGAACCGCAGACGGAAGATAGTTCTCGGCTAAAAGTTTTATATCCGGTCTGATTTCATTTTCCAAAATAATATTTATTTTTTGCACTTCATTTTTTAAATCATGGATATCTTTTTTTATTGGCTCTAATCCTGCGCTCAATTTCCTATCCAGCATATCAGATAATGCTAATAACAGTTCATTATCGCTCAAATGAAACACGCCCTTTGCCTTTAATGGTATTATTATAGCATATTATTTTTATAAGTGCTATCTTTTTATACTATAAACACGACTGTATTGCCCCTCACGGTCTCCACTCTTGGGTAACATGGGTTTTTTTAGGGACTACAAGAATCGCTTCCCTTGTTCCGCTCAGCTCAACACCTTCATCCACTATTACATCCTTATCTAAGATAACATAATCCAGCTTTGCCCCCTGACCTATTTTGCCTCCGGCAAGGATAATGGAATTTTCAACAGCCGCATCCTTTTCTACCACTACATTACGGAACAATAAGGAATGATATACCTTACCGTATATCTCACAGCCTGTTGCTAACTGTGCATCCCTTACCTCACTCTCCTGCGCATAGAAGGTCGGTGCACCGTTTTTGGTGCGGGTAATTACAGGCTTGCTGCTATGGAACAGTGCATTAAAATGGGCTTCATCCAGCATTTCCATATTGCGGGTATAATAGGTCTCAACAGAATCAATTCCCGCCAGGTATCCGGTATATTCAAATGCATTGACATGATACATGGGCAGATAGGCCGTCAGAACCTCTCCCACATCCGCATATACGCCATCCGTATTGGCACGGTCCATAATTTCATTCATGGTATCAATGCTAAGTATGTAAATCTCCGTATTCATGGCCAGCTTCTTATCTTCCGGTGCCGCTTCCTTTAAGCTGGTTGCCACGCCCTTTTCATTGATATCCAGGAACTTTAAATGAGCTTTCTTACCATATTGCGCCGCCGGAACATTCTGGTAGACAACGGTTATATCCGCCGGATTTGTAAAATGATGCTGCACCACCGCATCAATATCTAAGTTTAATACATACTCCCCGCTCATAACCACCACATATCCTGCCCTTGATTTCTTCATAAATAAGCGGTGATCCCCGTAATAGTCCTGCCCTTTGTTATTCTCTATAAAATGGCTGTGCTTCCAGCGCTGCTGCGAAAATGTAAAGGTGCCTCCCGTAATGGCAGAATCCATATCCCATTCGCGGGCACTGCGGATGTGGTCATAAATAGAACGGCCGCTCTTTTCAATGAACAACGCCACAGAATCAATTCCTGCATGGCTGATGCTGGATAGCATAAAATCTATGATGCAGTAACGGCATCCAAAGGGCAGCGCTGCCACGGGCCTATTCTTATTCAGAGGTTTTAATTCCTCAAAATTTTTACTTAGGTTTAATATTGCGCAAAGCTTATGCCTCTTCATCTTTCAATCCTCCAATCACTTCAGAATAACCGATTACTTCAATAGAATCCGGAGTTCCAATCACCTGCGCATTATCCGCAATATGGGCATTTTCCCCGATAATGGCATAGGCAACCTCAACATTTTTTCCGATAGTCGCACCTGCCATCACTATGGAATTGGTGACCTTACTTCCTTCTCCTACCTTTACATCCTTAGAAAGAATGGAGTGATAAACCTCCCCGGCAACATAGCAGCCATCCACAAGCATGGAATACTTTACATTCGCTTTTTGGGTAAGAAACTGGGGCGGCAGCGCAATGGTTTTTGTATAAATCCTCCATGACTGTTCACGGATATTAAGCTCATGATCAGGGTTGATGAAATCCATATTCGCTTCCCATAAGCTTTCAATGGTACCTACATCCTTCCAGTAATTCTCAAAGGAGTAGGCGAAAATATTTTCTCCATTTTTTAAGAAGGAGGGAATTACATGCTTTCCAAAGTCCTCTAATTGGCGGGCCTTCGCTTGATCCTCCACCAGATAGCGGCGCAGTATAGGCCAGTCAAATATGTAAATACCCATGGAGGCCAGATTATTTTTTGGCTCCTTCGGCTTTTCTTCAAATTCGATTACCCTCATTGTGGAATCCGTATTCATAATACCAAAGCGTGAGGCCTCCTCAATAGGCACCGGAATAACCGCTACGGTTAATGCCGGATTGCGCTCCTTGTGGAATTCAAGCATTTCCATATAGTCCATCTTATAGATATGGTCTCCTGATAAAATCAATACATATTCCGGGTTCTGGGAATCAATATAGGCCAGGTTCTGGTAAATTGCGTTGGCTGTTCCGCGAAACCACTTTTCACCGTCTGCGCTGGAATAAGGCTGTAAAATTTTAACTCCCGAATTACGCCGGTCCAGCCCCCAGGCTGCCCCGTTCCCAATATGCTCATTCAGCTCCAAGGGCTGGTATTGGGTCACTACACCTACGTTGTAGATACCGGAGTTTGTACAATTGCTTAAGGTAAAATCAATAATACGGTATCTGCCCCCAAAGGGTACTGCTGGTTTGGCTGTTTCACGAGTCAGCTTTCCTAATCGGGTTCCCTGTCCGCCAGCAAGAATCATTGCTACTATTTCTGTCTTCATGCTTCTAACTTCCTTCCTTTTGAGATATACGCCTGGATTCTATAACACCATGCCCATTGGGGCACAACGGGCTGGATGCTATGCTTTTTGATGTAAAAAATTTCTTAATCTTCGCGCGCTATTCCTGAAGAATGAGCCTTCCGTGCCTCAAAAAGCCCATTTTGAGGACAAAAAAATCCACCGCAATGCCACACCCTGTTTTAAAACCTCAATCAGAATGAATTTTTGATTACAAGTGGATTAGAATTAATTCTTATGGTTGAATATTATCATAAAATTGGCAATTAGTCAATATATTCTTGTTTATTTGATATAATTATTAGAATATATATTCCTTTTATTTGTATATATTGAATATATAATTGAGTCTTTTTACATCTTCAATACGCTCTACTCCCCATCTGTCTCCCCCTCCTTGCTCCTTACTATAGTTCTGCTTTTGTTATTTATAGCCTGGCTTTCTGTATTATAGATCCGCACATTATTTATACCCTGGCTTGTTACTTAAGCATCTGATCGTTCCCGAAAAAACCCTTCCAAGGGTCATTGCCACCGATCCTTAAGAGCGCATCCGCCATATTGATGCCGTCGGGGGCGACTGTATCAAGCTCCTCCCAGGCGATGGGCATGGATACCTTGGCTCCGCTTCTTGCCCGGATGGAATAGGGGGCAACGCTTGTGGCTCCTCTGCCGTTTCTAATCCAGTCGATGAATATCCTGCCCTTACGCTTAGCCTTCCTAACGTTACTGGTGTAGCGGTCCGGCCATTTCTGCTCCATAACCTCCGCAACACGCTTTGCAAAATCGTGGAACGTATCCCAGTCCACCACCGGCTTTAAAGGAACGACTACATGGTAGCCTTTCCCTCCGCTGGTTTTCAGATAGGAATCCATGGAAAGGTCCGTAAGAATGCTTTTGAGATCCCGTACCCCTTCGCGTACACGGCTTAATACCATCCCTTCATCCGGATCCAGGTCAAATACCATAA
>JARKQP010000514.1 GCA_029974875.1 Mobilitalea sp. | reverse complement strand
TCATCTGTGCACCGGTAAGGCCGTCATAGGAGATCTGCAGCATCGCTTCCTTCATTGCGGTTCCAATCTCAGACACGCTCATGTCGGGTTTAATAGCAGCCTTCTCTGCTGCTGCCTTGATAATGTAAATCGCATCATAAGCGTCCGCCGCGAACTGGTTTGGTGTCTCATTGTTATAAGCGCTCTGGTAAGCCTTAACGAAGTTTGCCGTCTTTTCATCCGTGCTTTCAGCTGAGAATGGTGTCATCAGTACAACGCCTTCTGCTAAGCTCTTATCAAAATTCTCTACGGTAAGGATACCGTCCAGACCGTCACAGCCTAAGAAGATTGGCTTATAGTCAATTGCTGCTGCCTGGGACAGGATCAAGGTAGCCTGTGTGTAATAAATAGGAAGGAATACAAGCTCAGCGCCTGAATCCTTTGCCTTCTGAAGCTGTACGGAAAAATCAGAATTGCTGTCAGCGGTAAATGCTTCCTCTGACACGATTTCAAGACCCTGGTTTCCAGCTTCTGCTTTAAAAGCCGTCTCAATACCGGAGGAATAGATATCGGAGCTATCATAGATGACCGCTATCTTCTTTGCAATTCCCTTAGCCGCTATGTACTGGGCAGAAGTAATACCCAGATTAGGGTCGGTAAAGCATACCTGGTATACATTGCCGTTCTTAAGCACGTCAGTAGAAGATGCGGAAGGTGTCAGCTGGAACATATTATCCACGTTTGTCTCTTCCATAACAGATGCACAAGCGCCTGATGTAACAGTTCCCATCAGCATCTTCATTCCTGCATCCTTTAATGTGTTATAGGCATTGACTGCCTTTTCACCGTCTGCCACGTCATCTTCGAATTTAAATACAATCTGGGCTCCATTAATACCGCCGGCAGCGTTAATTTCCTTAACGGCAATCTCTGCACCGTTCTTTACGTTCAAGCCATATACAGCTGCATCTCCGGTAACCGGTCCGATACCACCGATGGTAAAGGTTTCACCGGATTTCTTTGTACCACAAGCTGCAAAGCTTGCTACTACCATGCTTGATATAACAAGCAGACTTAATACTCTTTTAATTTTTTTCATAAATTACCTCCTGCATTGATTGGGATTAAAGAAGACGTTCCACATACGATAACAAAAAACCCTGTCATTGATCCGAACGTCTTTATTCTTGCTATTATATTACCCTCGAACTTAGAATTTGTCAATATAATCTTTTAGTGCGCTAAAGACTAATACGTTAGCACATTAAAGCAAACCGCCGCACTTGTCACAGAAGTCCAATCCCTCCAAAGTGATGCCGCCGCAATCCGGACAGATGATTTTCGAAGGATGGATCTCCCTTTCGACGACCTCATACTCTATATCATCCTCCTCCGGCACATCCTCTGCAGCCCCGGGATTTTCCTGAGGCTCTGGTTCAAGGGAATAAAACTGATACTCCTGTGTCCCTTCTTCCTCCTCATCATCAGTACCAGTTTCCAGCTCCATCCCTGCCTGTATTTCTTCTCCATTATCCTGTTTCTTCTTATTAAATAGATGCCTGGAACCAAAGATACGTTCCAATAATCGCGGAGTACTAAAAAATGACACGAACCTTCCCTCCTTAATTCTCCCTGTGGGAGGTTTTCTCCCGGGGGAGGATTTGCTTCCGGTCTTAGTTTCCGGCCACACTTACGATATGTTTCCCGCTTCCCCGCATCTCAATCCTCGGAACACCCTTACCTTCAATATAGTCCTTGGTAATGATGACGCGGCCAATATTGTCATCCTTCGGAATCTCATACATGATATCCAGCATAATCTCTTCCAAAATAGATCTCAGCGCCCTGGCTCCCGTCTTCTTCTCTATCGCTTTCTCCGCAATTGCCTCCAGGGCCTCCGGATCAAACAGAAGCTCCACCTCATCAAGGGCCAGAAGCTTCTGGTATTGCTTTAAGATGGCATTCTTTGGCTCC
>JARKQP010000510.1 GCA_029974875.1 Mobilitalea sp. | reverse complement strand
GTAAGTAGGAAGGTAAAGTGAATGCGTGCAATTGTACAGCGGGTGACCAAATCCAGGGTTACTGTAGATGGACAGACTACAGGAGAAATAGAAAAGGGATTGAATGTCTTGCTTGGAGTGGGGCAGGAGGATACCGACAGGGATATACAATATTTGGCTGATAAGATAATCAATTTGAGAATATTTGAAGATGAAAATGGGAAGATGAATCTTTCGCTCTTGGATACAGGTGGCGCCCTTTTAGTCATTTCGCAATTCACCCTTTACGGGGACTGCAGGAAGGGCAAGAGGCCCAGCTATGATAAGGCTGCCAGGCCTGAAATGGCTGAGGCTGTATACAACAGCTTCGTGAACTATTGCAGGAGTCAAAATGTGAAAGTAGAAACGGGTAAGTTTCAAGCGACCATGCTTGTGGAGATACTTAATGACGGACCGGTGACGTTATTGCTGGATAGCAAAAAGGAATTCTAAAAAATAACGGTATTAATCAAGCTTGAAAGGGGACAGATATGAAATACAAACGACTGACGACAGGTATGCTTTCTTCAAATTGTTACATAATAGGTGATAGGGGTGAAGGAGTGGTAATAGACCCGGGTGCCGGCTGCGATGAAATACTGGATGCTGCACTCGAAATCGGATTAAGCGTGAAGTACATAATACTTACTCATTCACATATAGACCACATGTGTTCTATGGAGGAGCTATGTGACAGGACAGGTGCAAAGGTGCTGGTGCACAAGGATGATGCGGCGGCCCTCGGGGATGCAAGATATAATGGCTCTGCTTTGTTTGGCATGGTAAAAAGATTTAAAAGCCCGGACTTGCTTTTAAAGGATGGAGATATAATAAAAGTAGGGGACATGGAGCTCAGTATTATACATACTCCAGGACATACACCCGGTGGAATATGCATTAAGGCAGAAGATAAATTGTTTACCGGAGATACGCTTTTTAAAACGTCCATAGGCAGAACAGACTTGGGAAATGGAGACTATGACGATATCATTGCTTCCATCAAGAATAAACTGATGGTATTGGATGATGAAACCATTGTCTGCCCCGGCCATGGATCAGCTTCTACCATAGGCTATGAGAGGCAGCATAATCCGTTCATATGAACCGGAAATAGGGAATAGATTGCACACATTAAAGAATTGGTGGAAAGATGTAATAAT
>JARKQP010000113.1 GCA_029974875.1 Mobilitalea sp. | reverse complement strand
GGTTGGCATGATCCGGTAAGTTGTTCCTCTTGAGCTAGCCATGCCGGTGAATCATATCATTTTGTGTATTGCTTTAGAACCAGTTAAAAATAATTGCTTTCCATTAATTTTAAATATTAGTATTGACAAAAAGCACATACTGTATATAATTTGATATATACAGTATGTGCTTTGCAAAGTAAACTGCCCTATGATATTACTGCAGAATATCATAGGGTATACTGGAGGTACTATGAAAATATTAATATCAAACCAGTCAGAGCTGCCGATCTATGCCCAGATCAAGGAACAGATCAAGGAACAGATACTGAACGGGCAGATTCAGGAGGGGACGGAGCTTCCCTCCATCCGCAAGCTGGCAAAAGAGCTTGGGGTAAGTGTCATAACTACTACCCGCGCGTATAACGACCTTGAGGAAGAGGGGTTTATTACCTCCATGCAAGGGAAAGGAAGCATGGTATTATCCAAGGAAAATGAGCTCCTGAAGGAAAAATACCTGCTGCGGATTGAGGATGGCATCGAAATGGCGGTAGAGACGGCGAAGAGAATTGGAATGAAGGAAGAGGAACTTGTAGACTTATTGCATAAGCTGTGGAAAGAGTGAAAGGTTAAAAGAAACAAAACTAATAAGCGAAGGGAGGACGCAGGTCCATGCCAGCATTTTCATGGCGATTTGTGCGGTAAAAGGCATGGACATAATTATGGAGCTGTTAGAGGTAAAGGGCTTAACCAAGCGCTATAAGAAATTTTTACTTGACGATATAACCTTTTCCCTGCCCAAGGGATATATCATGGGATACGTTGGACAGAACGGGGCAGGAAAGACAACGACAATTAACTGCATTAACCAGATCTGCCATGCTGATGGCGGGACTGTCTGTGTAAATGGCAGGAGCTATAAGGAAGACCCGATAGGATATAAAGAAGAGATCGGGTTTATTGGGGATGAATCATATTTCCCAAAGGAAATGAGGGTATCGGATATCCGGAGCATCCAAAGAACATTTTATAAAAGCTTCCGGGAAGATGCTTTTAATGAAATGATTGCAAGATTTAAGCTGCCGGAAAAACAGAAGCTAGCAGAGTTTTCCAGAGGAATGAAGGT
>JARKQP010000081.1 GCA_029974875.1 Mobilitalea sp. | reverse complement strand
CCGAGAATGGTATCATGAAATATGCAATGGGAGGAAATTAGTATGCAGACAAAAGGAATTAGTATTTTAAAAAATGATAATATAACAAGAAAAATAGGAATTATTGCGAGTTTATTACTCTTGTCCATCGTATTTACCTGTTTTACCCCGAAGTTTTTGACGGGGTCCAACATTATGAATATATTGCAGCAATCTACCATTAATGGCTGCGTTGCATTAGGTATGACCCTGGTCATCATTACCGGAGGAATTGATTTATCCGTAGGCTCCATCATGGCACTGAGCGGGATGGTGATGGCGATGCTGATGACGGCAGGGGTACCGGCTCTTCCGGCAGTATTGCTGGGTATTGTTTTAGCAGTTATTTTAGGAGTGGTAAATGGCTTTCTCATCTCCGTATTAAAATTGCAGCCATTTCTCGTAACCTTAGGAACCATGAGCGCATACCGGGGACTCACATTAATAATATCAAACGGATTGCCTGTTCGGGGATTTTCCTCAATCTATACAAATTTTATGAATTCTTTAAACGGGATTTTTCCTGTTCCGGTAATTTTATTGCTGATTTTTACGGTGGTCATTTTCTTGGTTATTAAGTATTCAAAATATGGGCAGTACATATTTGCAATTGGAGGAAATGAAGAAGCAACCAGGCTGTCCGGAATTAATACGAATTATATAAAGATTGTAACCTATGCTTTGAGCGGCTTTGCCTGTGCTTTATCTGCAATCATTTTCCTTGGCAGACTGGCTGCGGCAGATCCGCAGGCAGGTAATTCCTATGAAATGAATGCAATTGCAGCTGCCGCTATTGGAGGCGCCAGCCTGGCGGGAGGAAAGGGGAGCATCGTCGGAACTATAATTGGCGTCCTGATTTTACAGACACTGAACAATGGCTTAACCTTGTTAAATGTACAATCCTTTTATCAGACATTTGCAATTGGATTGATTATAATCATTGCAACAATTATTGATCGATATTCATCAAAATAGATAGGAAGAGATGATTGATGGAACATTTAGAGAAAAAAGCGCGGGAAATAAGAAAAGATTTATTGAATATGATTTATGAAGGAAAGGCAGGACATGTGGGCGGAGCATTGTCTTCTACTGATATCCTGGTAGCACTTTATTATGAGATTATGAGAATTAACCCTAAAAACCCAAAATGGGAAAATAGGGACAGGTTTATATTAAGTAAAGGTCACAGTGTGGAGGGGTTACTATGTATTTTAGCCGACAGAGGATATTTTGATAAGAGTATCCTGCATACCTATAGCCAGTATCAATCAATATTAATCGGGCATCCCAATAATAAGGTACCGGGAATGGAAGTGTGTTCCGGTGCATTGGGCCACGGTTTATCAATCGCGGCAGGAGTTGCACTGGGAGCAAAACGCAAAAATATGGACATCAAAAGCTTTGTCCTTATGGGGGATGGTGAGCAGGCAGAGGGCAGTATATGGGAGGCAGCAATGGCGGCAAGCAACTATAAACTGGATAACCTGTTTGCATATATTGACCGTAACCATCTGCAAATTAGCGGCAATACAGAAGCTGTGATGAAATTAGGGGATTTAAGGGCAAAATATGAGGCTTTTGGCTGGGAGGTTTCCGAAATAGACGGTAATAATATGCAACAGATTATTGCTAATTTTTATGAAGCAGAGAAAAATAAGGGAAAGCCGCACCTGATTATTGCAAATACAATTAAGGGTAAGGGTGTATCTTATATGGAAAATAACGTGAAATGGCATCATGGTGTTCCGACAAAAGAACAGCTTAATGCAGCGTTACAAGAGCTGGGAGGGATAAGATAATGAGCATTCCTTGTAGAAAAGTATTTTCTGAAGCAATCTTAGAAGAAGCAAAAAAAGATACCTCTATCATGGTTTTGTGTACGGATTCAAGAGGTTCCGTAACGATTGGCGACTTTGCCGACGAGCTGCCGGAGCAATTTGTCGAGGTCGGAATAGCGGAGCAAAACTGTATCGGATTAGCAGCAGGCCTGGCTAATATGGGCTTCAAACCTTATGTATGTGGTCCGGCAAGCTTTTTGTCCATGCGGTCCGCGGAGCAAATAAAGGTAGACCTGGCATATTCCCATTCAAATGTCAAGGTTATCGCAATAAGCGGTGGGGTCAGCTATGGTGCGTTAGGAGCAACCCATCATTCGCTGCAGGACATTGCATTATTAAATGCTATTCCGGATATAAAAATAATTCTTCCAAGTGATAACTATCAAACCGTAATGTTAACAAAGGAGCTTTTAAAGGAGGAGGGGCCAGCCTATGTCCGGATGGGACGGGGCGCTGTCCCGGATATTTATCAGGAAGGTGATAGCTTTCAAATAGGCAAGGCGAAAGTTTTAATGGAGGGTGAAGATATCGGCATCATAGGAGCAGGGGAGACCGTATATTATTCCCTGGAAGCCGGAAGGCAGCTAAAATCGGAGGGCATCCATGCAACTGTGGTGGATTTGCATACAATAAAGCCAATCGATAAGGATACCTTACATAGTATCACAAAAAAAGTAAAAAAGCTTATTGTTGTTGAAGAACATAGTATTAACGGCGGATTGGGCAGTGTGATAGCGTCCCTGTATTCAGAAGCTCCGATGGTAATTATAAGAAAATTAGCGTTGCCGGATACGAACATGGTAACAGGCAGCAGCAATGAGATTTTTAACCATTACGGTTTATCCGTAGAGAATATTATTAAGCATGTAAAAGAATTACTTAAGAAATAGGAGGAAATACCTTGCAATATATTCTTAGTATTGATCAAAGCACATCTGGTACCAAGGCATTACTAATCGATCAGGAAGGGAAGATAATTTCAAAACTGGTAAAAAACCATGCACAGTATTATCCCCATAAGGATTGGATTGAACATGATGCAAATGAAATATGGAGAAATACCAGCGCATTAATTTTTCGTACAATTTTTGATAACAATTTATCTGCCGAAGATATAAGCTCCATCACGATTACCAATCAAAGAGAAACGACCCTGCTCTGGGA
>JARKQP010000061.1 GCA_029974875.1 Mobilitalea sp. | reverse complement strand
GACAGCATATCCTTCCACATACCTTGCGGGAATCCCCATTGCCCGCAGCATCAGGGTTGCCGCCGATGCAAAGTGGGCACAGTACCCCTTCTTATTCTCATACAGGAAATATTCTGCGAAATCCTTGTCCCAGGGCGTTTTGCCCGGCTCAAGACTATAGTCCACATGGTTCCTCAAATAATCCCTGACGTAGGTGATTTTTTCGACCACGCTGTCATATTGCTTATCATTCCGAAGAGGTGCGAATTCCTCGATGAGCCGCTCCACTCCGTCTTCCGGCAGCTGGGTATATACCTGGTGGACAAATTGGCGGTAGCCGGCCTCATACTCCCCGCTATAGCCATCTATGTCTACCAGCAATGGATTCTGGCTGGCCCAATCGCCACCAACCATACCTGAATCCGTATCCAGGATTATATCCGCACCCTCTCCCCGGCCTTTTACACTGCGGTAATAATAGAAGGGCAGCATATAGCTTTTCTCTTTTCCCTTTAAGGAGACGTACAGGTCCTGCTTATAATCAGCAGACGGAACACCATGATACTCCGGATAATACGGGGCATAGAGGTATTTGCGGTTTGCCTCCCTGTATTGTATCTGCATATAGGACGTATAATAATATGTTTTCATAAAGCCATCCACTGCCGCACGGTTGGGGTGGGCGGATTTCGTAAGGGCACCGATGATCCTTTGCACATTGTTGATGACAAAATAGGGTTCCTCACCCCATCCTGATACCAGCTCGTCATAAAGCTTATCTGAAGCCGTGGAGTGGCCGATCCAGCGATGTCCCGTATATACACTGCCCACATACCCCTTTAGATAGACTCCTTCCTTCAAGGCTCCATAATGAGATACGATCTCCAGCTGCTCCGAGTTATCAAATTCTACCCGGTCAACCCCGCCTAATTTACCTCCATTGATGCCTCCGGCCGCTCCATCCATGGATACATAGGAGGTCACAATACTGACGAAATCCTCCCAGGAGAAGCTAAACAGGGCGGCCTGTATCGTTGTCTTAGTTTTATTTATTTCAGCAATACCATCATATTCTTCTTCCGTTAAAAACAGTCTCATTCCCATAAATAAAAGAATACCGATTACACTTAACCAAACCGCGGCCTTACTGTGGATCCTGTGCAGCAGGCACCTCTGGCTCCGGTTTGTTGTATAGTGCAGGGTATTACTGGCGCGGCTTAAATATAACGCAGTGATTACATAGGAAACCAGACAGGCCTGTGACGGAATCAGACCGAATAAAAAGCTTGCTGCTACGGGCAGCAGGAGCAATACGCCGGCCAAAGCAGCAAAACGGTTCCTGACCACCGCAATTACCAGCAGGGATACGACGGGTACCACAATCATTACCATTAATAAAAAGCTATCTCTTTCCACTTTTGCATAATCCACTGTATATTGGGCAGTCAGATAGCCATAATACTCCTCTACCCGCCGCATTATGACATTTTCAAGATAATGAAATCCGTTTTTCAAGGACTTAAACTGCCAGGCCACAATAGCCAGATAGCCCAGGGCTCCCGCGAAAAACTTATTTTTATCATACTCCTTCCACAGGCAGAGGGCAAAAACACAGCCGGCGGCTAGAATCCCCAAGAGCATAACTCCCTGGGTGTTCCGCGTCAGTGGGATTGCCTCCAGAAACGAAGTACAGAACGCAAAGCATCCGATCAAAATAGCCGCTGCCTGAAATACCCTGTGCAGGAGGAGATTATCCTCTTTCCTATCCTCTGCAATGGTAACTTTATCATTTATGGTTAAGCCATCCCGGCGTTCTCTTCTCATTCCTTCACCACCATTCCTTGCGTGCAGATCATGTTCTTTCTAAGTCTTATATTCCACTATCCACTACCAATTCCTCCAGGTTCTGCCTGCTGTTGTTTAAATCCACCGGCCAGAATTCCACATGAAATCCGCTCCCATACTCCTGCAGGAGCACTGACTGCTCCGTCAGCTCCTCCTGCTCCTCATCATCATGGATATAGAGCAAATGGCATTCCTGGGTTCTAAAAAGAGACAGGGAGTTCGGCTTAACGGCCTTTACCTCCCCAGTCAGGTAAAAAACCTCTGTGTACTGGTCCTTTGGATATTCAGCCAGATAATTCAGGATGACATCCCTGGAGCCAGTGCCTCCGGTGCTATAAAATTTAGCCTGGAGCAGTGCATCCACCGCCTCAAACAATTCCTTCTCCTGGGATATCCTTATTCTTCTGCAGTCCCCATGCTCTGCATCATACCAGGCTAAATAGTGTATCTGCTTGTGGAGCAGCAAGGTATAGGATAAGGACAGGGAACATTCCAGGATTGCATCCGCAAAGGAAAGCAGGGGGCTTCCCTTCTTGGCAGACAGATCAACCAGCAGCAGGATGGAGCAGCTGATTGGGTCGCTGAACTCCTTAATCATAAGCTGGTCTTGTTTTCTGCTCAGCTTCCAATGGATCCGCTGGAGCCGGTCTCCTTCCCGGTATTCCCTGATCGCAAAAATCTCTGAGGGATCATCCCCGCCTTTTACCGTCGAATAGGTATCGCCGTCCACCAGCTCGCTGCCGCTTCCAATGGATTTCCATTCCATCAGTTCATAATAAGCAGGAAGTACCGCCGCCCTGACTTCCCCTGACTGCTTTTTTTTCAAGGAAAAAAGCTTCAAATAATCGTAGACACGGATTGCCTTCAGGGAAATCACCAGATTACCTGCATGCTCCGATTTCAGGGATACGGTAACCTGGGTATTCGTCCTTGCATCCAGGGATACCATATATTCTGTTTTATATTTTCTCTTGGAATATGCATTTTGATAGGTCAGATAAATCCTAACGCCGGTGACGGGCAGAAAAGTGTTATTCCTCAGCTGGACCGTAATCGGAACCGGCTCCCGGCGGTTTACGATATGCGCCGCAGAAACCAGCTCTGCCCTCACATTCGCATAGGTATAGAATAGAAGCAGCAGCATAAAGAAGGGCATCCCAAGCACTGCTAAAAATAAAATCCCCATATAATACGTGTTATAAAGAATCGCCAATAATCCCACTGCCCCTAATAGCAGCAGATATTTCAATTGGTTCCGAAGCATTAATAAACCCCTGACTTTCTATGGATGGCTAAAGCTAGTGCTAATTAACTGAAACTTGCCCAATGCAGCACTAGTGTGGTGTGCTGTTAGCCTAATTATAAGCAGGACACCACACTAGGTATTTAAGTCCTGGAAATAATCCGCGGTGCCTTGACAGCCCGAAGAATGTCCTCCAGGAGGTTGTCCACTGTTACGCTATTAATTCTCGCCTTTGATTTCAAAATCATCCGATGGCCTGCTACCTCTTTAAATATTGCCTGTATATCGGCAGGGATCACGTAATCCCTGTTGTTTAAAAACGCCGTTGCCTTTACCATGTTCATAATTGCCAGGGAGCCCCGGGGACTTACCCCCAGCTCAACCAGCGGATTTTCCCTGGTATGCTGCACCAGGTTCGTAATGTAATCATAAATGGAATCATGGACAAAGACCTCCTCCACCAGGTTCTGCATCTGGAGGATTTCCTCCCTCTCTACAACCCGCTCCACATAATCCATGGGATTGGTGCTATGGCGTTCCTTCAATATCCCGATCTCGCTCTTTCTGTCAGGATACCCCATGGAAAGCTTCACCATGAAACGGTCCAATTGGGATTCCGGCAGCATCTGCGTTCCAACAGACCCGATGGGATTCTGGGTGGCCATAACGACGAAGGGCTTCGGCACCTCTCTCGGTACACCGTCCACCGTTACTTTCCCTTCCTCCATCACCTCTAATAGGGCTGATTGGGTCTTCGGGGAGGTCCGGTTAATCTCGTCCGCCAAAAAGAGGTTGCACATAACTGCCCCCTGTCTATATTGATAGCTTTCCCCGTCTTTACTTAACAGGTGAAAGCCAACGACATCCGTCGGTAAAACATCCGGCGTAAATTGTAAGCGGCGATGCTCCAGTGCCATTGCCTTCGAAAACGCTACGGCAAGGGTGGTCTTTCCAACTCCTGGATTATCCTCCAGCAGGATGTGGCCTTTTGCAAGTATTGCAGTCAATACCTTTTCAATAATTGCCCTTTTACCTATAACTACTTTTTCTACCTCGTCCATAATATGAATGGACTTCTCATAAAACGGCACCATGTATCACACACTTCCTATCTTTGTAAGTTATTGTCCATTATATCATGTAAAAAAACACATGATATGGCACTTCGTGCCAGGGATGCGCACTCCGCTTTGCTCCGGCGCCATTGATATAATGTCTGACGCCATTATATCAATAGCACGAAAATTATTCAATTAAATCTACATTAAAAATTTTACCAGCCCCATATTTTACGATAATTCTGTGAACTGGATTGATTTATATTGACTTATGCTCCAAAATTGATAAAATTGAATTCATGAGAATAAAGTCTCGCAAAAAAATCCGAGAATAGAGTCTCGCAAATAATTCGAGACTTAGGAGGTAGCAGAAGGTGAACAACTCAAAAAAATTAAAAACGAAAAAAGAGAAAAAGAAGGACAGGCTGATTGAGCCCAAGTCGCTGAGGAATATCTCCAAGCCATGGATCATTTCATTCGGCGTACTTGTCATTATTCTTATTGGGGCCATGTTATTTGACCAGCTATATGAAAAAACCATCCTTACCGTTGATGGTAAAAAATATAAAGTGAGTGATGTGGCTTATTATTTCTACAACGTGGAATCCCAATATGATTACTATGACCAGATATTTGGCGGAAACGGCTCCTATTGGGATATGGTTTTTGACGAGGAGACAGGGGAAACCGTCCGTGACATGGCAAAGCAGGAGGCGGTTGACAGCAGCCTTTATAATGAAATTCTTTATAAGGAAGCAGTTGCTGCAGGCTATTCTTTGACTGATGAGGAAAAGAGTAATATCAGCTCCCAGGTGGATTCCCTATTAAAGGATTCTTTGTCCTCCGCCGTAAAGACAAGAAATAAATTCACAAAAGATTCCTTGACGGCTGTCATGGGGAAGGTTGTCCTGGTTTCCCGTTACCGCCAGGATAAGATTGATTCCTTTAATATTGATGATGACGCAATTAAGGCTGGCGTTAATTTTGAGGATTACAGACAGTACGATATTGAGACCTTATTCATCTCAACCAACACAACGGATGAGGAAAGTAAGACCGTTCCTGTCTCCGCAGAAGAAAAGGCTGCCGCTTATGATAAGCTGAAATCCTACTATGAGAAGGCTAAGACCACTGAGGACTGGTCCACGCTCCTTCCTGAGGATGAGGAGGACGTTTCCTATTCGGATACTAATTTCCTGGAGAGCGGTACCAACTATTCCGAGGATATGGAAAAGATGATGATGTCCATGAACAATGGTGATGTCAGTGATATTTATGAGGCTGAGGATGGCTATTATGTCGTAAGAATGGTGGATAACAATTCCTCCGAGGCATATGACAATGAAGTAAAGAGCAAAATCACTGCCGAGGAAAACAAGCAGTTTGAGGAGTTCTATAACGGAATCCAGGAACAGCACGAATACAGCACGAATGAGAAAGCGCTGGCTTCCATGAAGATGGGTAATATAACGATTAATTAATCCGGTGCATTAGCCGGCCGCTACACCGGTACAGGTATCACAAAGCCGAAAAGACTATAAGCTGCCTGATCCGCTGCCCAAAAGAAGTACTATACTCTTTTAGGCAGCGGATCAGGCAAATTCATAGTCTTTTTTTGATTATCCGTACTTTACACCCGTTATTTATGTATAATTTTTCCCCTTTTAGAAATAATAATGATGACTCTAATACCGAAAGGAGATTATTATGGCTAAGAACAAAAACAATTCAAAAGGTAATGCTTCGAACAGCAACAAGAATACTAGTTCAGCTAGCAGTAAAAATGATTCCAGTAGTTCTAGCAAAAGCGGAAACGGATCGATGAAGGATCTGAGTGCACAATTTCCTGATAAACGACCTGCACGGAGCGGTCCAGGCGGAGAATAGACCCGGCGCACTAGCGTACTGACACGTTCATCTTTAAGCAGTGCTATTAGCCTAATTATGAGCGTTCAGTACACTAGCACCTTGGCAGGCACATCCCACTCTGGCTGCTGGGAATAAAAAAGGTTGGTATACCTGAGGCGTAGGGAGCTATATCGTATTGTTGGAAATAAATTACCACCCCACCATCTTCCAGATAAAAATTGTTTACTTTAAAGTTTTCATTTACAAGGGCGGCGTAATTTTCAAAATACGTAGGGTTTTCCTGCGCCATAGCTTTGCCTATCTCATTATTGATGAACTGGATCAGGTAGTCCCGGTATCCCGGCTTGTTAGGAAACAGGTCGGCAAGCTCCAGCTTTTTACTCCGTGAAAAATCCCAGGTATCGGAATTGCGTACCGTCAGCCCATGGGCGCCTCCTGCATATTCATACTGGTCAAAATACAGGCTCACAATGCAATTATGGTTATAGGTAACCTTGAAGTCCACATAAGCTTCAAAAACATGGATTGGATAGTTGTTCGCTACGGAGTACTCATACTCTACCATAGCCATCTGATAAAGGTTCATTATGTTGGAACGCTCATACATTACTGCCTTTGTCCTGTATAGTGCATTCAGTTTATTTGCAACCAGGGGGTATGCCTCTGATATGAACTGTGGATATTTGATGGTATATTTCATAATAATGGTATTTTTATAATATAAATCCTGTTTCAGTACCTTCTCCCTAACGGTTATCTGATTTCCAGTCATTCAGATACCTCCCTTATCAGGGTTCCTTGTCACACTATATGCTTGATTAATGGAGATTATTCTTGTACCGGACAGGATGTCACTACATAGCCCGTTCTAATTCCTGATACACCATTTGTTCCACGTATCTTACCTGCTTTTTGCTCATGGCAAAATAAAAAATTGATTCACAGGCGCGGATGAACTCGTAGAAGTTACAGTTTCCCGTTCTTTCTCCGATGCCAAACAGGGTACAATCAATAAAATCCGCACCTGCCTTAGCTCCGATAACAGAATTCGCAACGGCCATTCCAAGGTCATTATGCACATGAATCTCAATTTTCATATCAGAGTTCGCCCTGACGGTCTCGATTAATTCTTTGGTCCGCGGGGGAATTAAGGTTCCTACCGTGTCAGCTACCCGGATGACCTGAACACCATTTTGCCCCAGCTCCCTTATCAGGCTCAGGATAAAGCCCAGGTCTGACCTGGAGGCATCCTCCAGGCCTACGGTTACATCAACCCCCTGGCTTTTAGCAGCGTCAACGCATTCTAATAAATTCTTGATTACCCAGCTTTTATTCTTTTTTAGCTTACTATAAATCTGGACATAGGATACAGGGGTTCCTATATGAATGATGTCCGGCTTACAGACAATTGATTTTTTCACATCCGAAAGCTCCATACGGCTCCATACCGAGATCTTGGCATTCTTTTTATTTTCAATGATTCTTCGTATGCTTTCTTCCTCTTCGTCACTTAGGACAGGGGTACCTGCCTCAATCTCATATACGCCGATTTCATCCAGAAGCCTTGCTATTTTTACCTTGTCTTCTGCCCGAAGGGCGATTCCCGGGCTCTGTTCCCCATCCCGTAAGGTCGTATCTACAATATGCTTAACCTCTTTCATGAAGAGCAACCTCCTTTACGATCATTATAAATTCCTCGTCGCTAAGACTCCTCCTATGCTTTGTACAAAATTCTTTTATCCGCCGGAGTATCTGCTCTATCATAAGCTCCTCTGTTACCCCTATCCCCAGCTCCTCCAGTTTTAACCGGACGGCCTTGGAGCCGGAATGCTTCCCTATCACCAGCTCAAGCCTGCCTCCCACAAGGCTTGGAGCGTAAGCCTCGTAAGTGGCAGGATTTTTATTGATACCATCGACATGGATCCCAGCCTCCACACGGAAGATGTGCTTGCCAATGATGGGTTTTTTGTTGCTGATGGGCTTGCCGGTAAACCTTTCATAAAGTCCTGCAAGCTGGGGCAATACCGCTAAATCACGATTCGGCTTATGGCGGATAGCTAAGCGCATTGCCATGAGTACCTCCTCAGTTGCCGCATTATTCTTACATCCGGCAAAGCTGGTCGTAATATTTTTGCCATAATAGGCAGCCCATTGTAACGCAAGGGCATTAGCACAGCCGTAGGTATTTTCAGGACAGAGGATTACCGTACTGCCAGGCAGATAACACAGGATTTCCTCCAATACTTTTTCATATTCCGAATGGCTTAGAAGATCATCCAATCCAACAATCCGTATGAATTTATGGTTTTGATAGGCTCTTAGCTTTATAATTTCTCTGGCATCATTCAACTGCAGTTCAAGGATCACCTTTTCCAGAATCCCCTCATGGCGGCAGACATACCGGTAAAAGCCCGGAAATTCATTGGCCTCATCCTCAAATTCGATGTTCAGAATAAATTTCTGACCCTCAGGCAGATACTCCATTTGCCGGTATGCGGGAACAGACAGCTCAACCGCATCCACACCGATGGTAAAAAGCAATTCACAAAACCGATGCAGTCCTTCTTTTGATGGCAGGCTATGATCAAATGATGTCAGGGTATTATCAATTAAATGGATCATTCTACCATCGCTCCTTTACTAAACCAGACTATTCGCTCTGTAACCATAATAATTTTTCCTAGATCATCAATTCCTTTACCGGGTTCCCATTCAGGAAATGCTGTTCCACAATGGCTTCCACATCCTCCTCCGTCAGGCCCCCATACCAAATTCCTTCCGGATAAACCACTGCAACAGGCCCTTTCTCACAGATTCCAAAGCATCCCGTATTTGTTACCATAATCTCACCGGATAACTCATTTTCTTCAACAACCTCCATAAATTTCTGTACCACATCAACGGAATCCTTTGAATAGCAATAGCCCTTCTGCTGCCCGTTCACACGGCAGCTGGTACAGACAAACACATGATGCTTTATACTTACCATGGCATTTTCCCTTCCTTTCATTGTACACGCCCTATTCCAACATTATTACCGGCCTATCCATTATTTGCAGCCTATTATTTTTGGTTCATCTCCTTCGCTGCCCAGATGACAGAGTCCTCAATCCGGTCGTACATAGTGAATATTTTGATTCCCTTCTGAATTAATCTGGATTTGGGTGCTTCCCCAATTCTCATTGCTATGACTGCATCGCAGTCAGAAATCGTATGTATGATGGCATCCATTTCATCCTGCTTTTCGCCACATTCTTCGGCGCCGTCACAATATTTCTTAACCTTTCTTTTCTCCTTAAATATTGCACTGCCCTTACTGTATTCATATACGTAAAATTCCGAAACCTGGCCAAAATGCTGATCCACAACCATTCCACTTTTGGTTGCCACCGCCATATGGAAGGTTTTCTCTGACTGGAATTCAATGGAACGGTCATGCTCCAGTGTACCGATTGCATCAGCGCGGCACTGCTTACAGTGGTACATTTGCTTCATAATCGGCTCGCAGGATTTTCGTATTTCCATAATTTCTTTGTTTGAAACCAAGGGTAAATCCTCGAATGCACTTCCCTTCACCGGTATCAGCTGCATGATATTTGTTATGGTAGCTCCCAGTTCTTTTGCCTTTGCTACCACCTCGGGAATCTCCTGCTCATTGATTCCCTTCAGTACTACAATATTGACCTTACAGATAATTCCCCTCCTGGTCAGCATCTTTATTCCTGCCAGCTGGTTTGAAAGCAGGATGGAGGCTGCCATCTCGCCGCTGTATTTTTCACCCATGTACTCAATATATTTATAAATCAATGCTCCGGTTTTGGGCTGAACCGTGTTCATCGTAACCGTTACATGGGTTACCCCCAGCTCTTTCAGTTCATTGGCATATTGGGGGAGCATCAAGCCATTGGTAGATAAGCAGAAGGTAATCTTTTTATCATGCTCCCGAATCAGGGCAAGTGCTTTTTTAGTCTCCTCAAAATTAGCCAGCGCATCACCCGGCCCTGCGATTCCAACTACAGTCAGGTTTTCCACCTTGCTCCTTACTTCCAGGTATCTCTGAAATGCTTCCTCCGGGTTTAATACCTTCGTTGTAACTCCAGGCCTGCTTTCATTGGGGCAGTCGTATTTTCGCAGACAATAGTTACAGCTGATATTGCATTTCGGGGCAATGGGAAGGTGCATCCTTGCGTATTTGTGTGCCTGGCAGTTATAACAGGGATGCATTGCCGTCCGCTCTTCCATTGTTATAGCCTTTTCTGCTTCTTCCACGCTCCGGCCTCCCGCCATCTTAGCTGTTGGTGTATTCTTGTCTTCCGGTTCATTCTTAGCTTCCGGTATGCTTTTAACCACCGATATATTTTTATTCATTTTTTGATCTATATGGAAAGAATCCGATGTAGAAAGCCCTCCGCTCTCCCCTCGATTCTTGGTTGTAAGATTGATTTCCTGTGCCTTATGGTCCGGTTTATAATATTGCTTATAAAGCTTTTCCCGGAATGTGGTTTCTTTCCTGTCAAGGATTGCATTGGATATCTCATCTACGAAGGTAAGGGAGCCTTCATAGCCGAGACTTCGCAATCTCTGTCCGCCCATCCGGTCATGAACCGGGAAGCTTCTCCGAACCAGTGGAATGCCTAGTTTTTCTGCAATCCTGCGTCCATCCGAGTTGCCAATGAGCAAATTTACTCCGTACTGCCTTGCATACTCTTCGATGGTTTGGAAGTCCACCTCATCGATAATTTTAAACTCCGGATAAAAAAATGTATCTGCTACCCTTTGAATTTCCTGCTCCAGCATATCCTTTAGCTTTGGACATTTTGAACCGGTGGCTGTAATCAGGGGCATAATCCCATTTTCCACGCACATCCTAACTGTACTGATTACAAAATCCGGTTCTCC
This sequence comes from Mobilitalea sp., assembly GCA_029974875.1. The sequence goes on along the minus strand of JARKQP010000061.1, from coordinate 18,461 downwards.
ATAAACGGCCGCCTTTGCTTTGGCATTATATTTATGGGAATCAATCATGGCATCCAGATACCGTTCACGCTCCTTTTTGATTTTCTCCGGGATCTGATTGCCTGATATATTTTCTAATATCTTCATGAATGCGTCATTATCCCTGAGACCTACGGGCAGGTTGCATTTGATATAGGGAACGCCGTAGGTCTCATAGAGGTAGCGGGCAGCAGATTTTTTCCCTTCCGTTACAGAGGAAAGCTCTATGGTGGCCCTGGCTCCGGCCATCTGCCTGATATCCGCAAGCTCCGTTCCGTCCTGGGGCAGCCTCTGATAGGTATCCTTATGCCCTCCGTCCAGATTATCGGATAAGTCCGGGAGCAGGATATAATCGATTCCAAACGACCTTAACAGCCCCTTCAAATATCTGGTATCCGCAGGCGATAACTGGCTGGTAATGATATTTACCCTGTTATTCTTTTGCATATCCATGGGAACCGTCTTAACAATATAATATAAGGCAGCCATAAACCCTTCAAACTGTGTTCCCGCATAGCCTGCGGAAGGTATGCCAATGATGGTGATATCCCTATGCTCCGGGTATTCCTCATAAAATTTATCTATAATTCTGCCAATGTCTTCTCCAATCGTTTCCGCCAGACAGGTTGTGGCTACTCCGATTACTTCCGGCTGATAGACCCTGATCAGATTAAGCAGCCCCTGGATCAGATTTCTCTCTCCTCCGTATACGGTGCCTTCCTCCGTAAGGGAAGAGGAAGCAATATCTACAGGCTCATTATAATGAGTTGCCATATGCCTGCGGATATAGGTGCTGCAGCCCTGTGAGCCGTGAAGGATCGACACACATTTCTTAATTCCGTACATTGCCGTCATAACTCCCATGGGCATACACATCTTACACGGATTAACAGTTAAGTTCACTAAAGTTCCTTTCATAGGAATCCCTCCATATCTACCAGCCTGACTCAGCTTTTATTTCTTTCTAAATTTAAGTAATAAGTAATAGGATTATAAATAAGAACCCTTAAATGCCCTGTTCCTATATCATGAGTTAAAGGCTTGAGGCTATATACTGCCATACGGGATGGTTCATGCTCAGGTTAATTTCCTTCGTAAAATTCACTACCCCGTCAAAGCCGCAAAGAGGATGCTTTCTCTCGTGGTTATGGTCACAGAAGGCAATTCCCAGCTTATAAGCCAGCGGCCGTTCCTTTACACCGCCCACCAGGATATCGGCACCCTTTTCCTTCATGAAGTTTTCAAGCTCAGCAGGATTTGCATCATCCAGGATCACGGTATCCTTATTTACGATTTGCCCGATGATTTCATAGTCCTCCTTTTTCCCTGTCTGGGTTCCGACTACTACGGTTTCCATTCCAAGGGAGTTAAATTGATGGATCAGGGAAATAGCTTTAAAGCCGCCTCCTACATAGATGGCAGCTTTTTTTCCCTCCAGGTTTTTCCGGTACATACCAAGAAAATCCGAGAGTCTGGCAATCTCCGCCTCTGCCATTGCAATCGCTTTTTGCTTTGCCTCCTCATCCTGCAATGCCTCGGCAATCCTGATCAGGGAATTTACTGTATCTTGGATGCCATAGAAGCTGATTTTAATAAAGGGGATTCCCATCTCCTCTTCCATGCGGCTTGCCAGATAGGTGCTGGAGCCGGCACATTGTACAATGTTTAACCGGGCGGCCGGTGCCTGGAGCAGGGTTTCATAATCCGAATCGCCTGTGATCGTCGCTATTACGGGAATGCCGATTTTCCTTAAGTATTCTTTTACGATCCATATCTCTCCCGCCAGATTAAAATCGCCTAGAATGTTAACTCCATATCTTTTTTCAAGGGTTTGGCAGGGCTTTAAGAGTTCCATAATTGCATTGCAGGCCATTTTATAACCGACGGATTTATTTCCTGAAAACCCGGGGGATTTTACGGGCAGGACACGGATATTATGCTTACCGGACATGCTTTTACAGACAGCGTCTATATCATCACCGATAACTCCGACGATACAGGTGGCATAGATAAAAATCAACTTTGGATGATGCTGTTCCACTACCTCCTCAATCGCTGCTACCAGCTTCTTTTCCCCGCCGAAAATAACGTCCTCCTCCTGCAGGTCCGTGGAAAAGCTGTTACGGTATAAATCGTCCCCGCTGCTCAGGCTCCCCCTGATGTCCCAAGTATAGCTGGCACATCCAATTGGTCCATGAACAATATGAAAGGCATCCGTAATGGGATTTAGCACAACCCTGGCTCCGCAGTAGACACAGGCTCTCTGGCTGACGGAACCGGATACGCTGTTACTGTCACAGCGCATTCCATCCCCTCCGCAACCATCCTGCTTTCTTAGAATAAAATCCTTTCTGGCATCTAGAACATTCGTGCTTTCCATAGGACAGCCCTTCCTTCCTGATTTTTGTTAAAACTGTTTTAATAGTTTTACTTTTAATGAATTTTACCTTTATTTTATTATAATCAGGCAACTACATAACCATCTCGAAGTCTTCTTCTGCGCTATCCCTATCCTGACGGTCCAATAATGCATTTGTGACCAGCTCTGCCAGTCTCATGCCACCCTTGTAGCCAACCAACGGAAAATAGGAATGAATATAACGGTCGATGACCGGAAATCCTGCTCTTACAAAAGGAATATCTTCTGCTCTGGCGATGTATTTGCCATGGGTACCTCCAATGAGAACATCCACGCTTTCTTCCTTAATCCATTGATGCAGCTCAAACAGGTCGCCGGAGGCCTTTGCCCTGCAGCCTTCCACACCGAACCTCACAAATAAATCCTCTGCTGATTTTTCAAAGGCATCACCAGGCGTTCCGGTAACAAGATACTTTGGAATCATCCCCATTTCAAGGGCAAATTCCGCAATGCTCAGCACAGTGTCGGGATCACCGTAGATCGCCACCTTCCTATTATAGGTATAGGGATGAATGTCGATCAGCACATCCACCAGCTGTCCCCGCTCTTCCTCCAGTGAATAGGGAACACCGGCTTTTGTAAATTCCTGAAGAGCCATCACATATTCGTCTGTCCGGCCAATGCCAATCGGTAAGGAAAGCAGCTTATATGGGATGCTACATTTTTTTGATAAGGTTTCTGCCGGAACTTCACTTGCAAATTTACCAAATGCAATGATCTGGCTGGAATCCCCCAGGCTGATGATCTCCTCTACGGTAGTCCCTCCCTTTGGATACAATTCAAAGGTTCCTGTCATCGGAGCATCCATAACCCCGCTGGTATCCGGCAGCATGGTGTAGGGCACGCCCATTTCTTTCGCAATACGCTTCATTTCCCTCATATCCCCCGGATTCACAAAGCCGGGCAGAATTGCCGCCTTTCCGTTCTTCTTGCCGGAGGCCTTGGATAAATAGCGGATAAAGCCTGCTACCATATTACTGAAGCCCGTGATATGGGAGCCATAGTAGCTTGGCGTATTACAATGAACCATGTATTTTCCTTCCGGCACCTCAATATCCTGAATAAGGGCGTTCAGATCATCACCGATGGTCTCGGAAAGACAGGTCGTGTGCACCGCAATAATCTTCGGATTGTAAATGTCAAAAATGTTCCTGGCTGCTGTCTTCAAATTGCTGCCGCCTCCGAATACGGAAGAGCCTTCCGTGAAGGAGCTGGTGGAGGCCATCGCAGGATCTTTGAAATGCCTTGTTAAAAACATTCTATGGAAGGAGCAGCAGCCCTGGGAGCCATGGCTGTGGGGCATACACCCATGAACACCTAAGGCGGCATACATGGCTCCCACCGGCTGGCAGGTCTTTGCCGGATTGACCCTCAATGCACTTCTTTTTGTAGTTTCTTTTGTTGTATAATCTAGCATAGCTACGCACCTCCTAATGTACCTTCGAGAATTGGAGCTGTTTTCCAAGGTGCCTTAACATAACTCCAAGCCGGGGTATAAATGCCCATCGCAACGTCTCTTGCAAAATTAACTGCACCGCGGAAGCCCGAATAGGGTCCGCTGTAATCATAGGAGTGCAGCTGTCTGGATAAGGTTCCGCCCTTCTGTGCCACGTACTTATCCTTAATACCTGAGAAGAAGATATCCGGCTTCAAGAGCTTTAAGAATTCCTCAGTCTCAAAATGGTTCAGGTCATCCACCATGTAGGTACCGTCCGGCATATCCTTTACCATACCTCCATAATAATCAAGGAGCTTTTCTTCCTTTAGCTTATTCAGATCCCCTTCGGACAAATAAACACGGAATTTCTCAGGATCCGGCTCCACGGTGATGGATTCAATGTTTTTACTGTCTGCATCAACCTTTACAAAAGGGATTACCTCGCGTCCCTCATATTCCTCCCTGTGACCGAACTCGTAACCGGCCAGAACCGTATGCATACCGAGATCGTTTAATAGGAATTGGAAATGATGTGCTCTGGAGCCACCCACATAGAGAGCCGCCGTCTTTCCCTTCAGCTTACTTTTATAGTAAGCCATCCCCTCTTCAATCTGCTCTATTTCATCTTCGATTACCGCTTCTGTCCTGGCAGTCAATTCAGGATCATTGAAGAATTCAGCCATATTTCTTAAGGATTCTATGGTTGCCTCAACGCCGACAAAGTTAATCTTCATCCAGGGTGTACCATATTTTGATTCAATCAGCTCAGCAATGTAGTTAATCGAACGGTGGCACTGAACAATACTTAGGTTAGCCTGATGGGCGTTGGCAATGTCATCCATGCTCGCACCTCCGGTAAATACAGAGACGATTTCATAGCCAATTCTCTTTAAGATCCGTTCTGTCTCCCAGCCATCCCCACCGATGTTATATTCACCCAGAAGATTAATAGAGAACTTATTCTGAATCTTCCTGTCGCCTTCACCGATCACGAATTTCATTAACTGATTATTTGCAATATGATGGCCCGCTGACTGGCTGACACCCTTATAACCCTCACAGCTGAAGGCGATACATTTGATGCCATACTCCTTCTCAGCCCATTTAGCCACCGCATGGATATCGTCACCGATCAGGCCAACGGGGCAGGTGGAGCATATCATAATCGTCTTCGGATGGAATAATTCCATCGCTTCATTAATTGCCTGCTTTAATTTCTTCTCACCGCCAAATACGATATCCGGCTCCTGGAGGTCTGTTGAAAAGCAATACTGTAAGTAATTGTCCTCCCCCTCCTTCGTCCTTGCCTTATGTCTCCTTGTTCCCCAGGTATAATAAGAACATCCGATGGGGCCGTGGACAATGGTAAACGCATCTTTAATGGGTCCGATTACAACGCCCTTGCAGCCTGCATAGCAGCAGCCTCTCTGGGTGATGATACCGGGTATTGTCCGGACATTTGCCGCGATTGCATTATTGTTACCGTTGTGATTAACGTCAACCATATGCTCTTTACGGTTTTTATATACTCTGGAGCTATACTGGTCCAGAACTTTATTCATTACATCCATAGCAACCTCCTTATCAATATGCTTCTGTCGTTGCTTCTCCGTTACGTATACGGTAGCTCTCATAGATGGGAAGGATAAATATCTTTCCATCCCCGGGATTACCGGTGCTATTCACGTCCATAATCGTATTCACTACCTTATCTACATCACCGTCCTCCACAATCATGGTGAACACCCGCTTCGAAATCAAACGCTGTGATTCTGAAATATATTCACCTGTAGGAGTTGCCGGTACCTCACCGGAGTCAACAATGGACCTTAAAAGCGTCATATCAATGAGCTTTTTACCTCTTCCAAGAACCTTTCTGCAGGTAAAGGCAGGTATTCCGGCGCTTGCTAACGCTTCCTTTGTAACGTTAACTTTATTTTGTCTGATAATTGCCATTAATTCTTTCATGACCAATCCTCCTTCTAACCTAAGGCTTATCATTTCACCTTAGCTTATAAGCCTTTTTTCCTCGTGCTGACGGTATAAGCCTCTTCCACCGGGCTTATAAAAATTCTGCCATCACCAAAATTGCCGTTTTCTCCTGTTCTTGCATATTTCATGATGATCTTCACAATATCATCCTTATCGCTGTCCTCCACTATTATCAAAAGCATTTCCTTTGGTATTTCATCATAAAACACTTCGCCTACCTTAACACCCTTTTGTTTACCGCGCCCGTAAACATCCATCTTTGTTACTGCCGGGAAGCCTGCGGACAATAGCTCCGACAAAACAATTCCCACTTTTTCCGGACGAATAATTGCTCTTACTAATAACATAAAATCCTCCATTCTGCTGATCCCTGCGAATCCTGGCACCAGTCCAATTATTTAAATATCTAAAATTCCATGCTCCATCAGTAATTCTTCCAGTCTTTCCTGCTTCATCGGCTTTGGTATAACGAACATATCATTGCCATCAATTTTTTGTGCCAATTGGCGGTATTCGTCTGCCTGGTTTACCGTAGGATCAAAGTCAATTACTGTTTTCTTATTAATCTCTGCCCTCTGAACCATGTTATCCCTCGGTACGAAATGGATCATTTGGGAGCCAAGCTCCTTCGCAAAGGCTGATACCAATTCAGACTCGCCGTCTACCTTTCTGGAATTACAGATGATACCGCCCAGTCTGACTCCACCGGTATTTGCGTATTTTTGAATACCCTTGGAAATGTTATTGGCTGCATATAGGGCCATCATTTCACCAGATGCAACAATATAAATTTCCTGTGCTTTTCCTTCACGGATCGGCATTGCGAAACCGCCGCAAACAACGTCACCAAGTACGTCGTAGAATACATAATCAAGATCACTGGTGTAGGCACCTAACTGCTCCAGCAGGTTGATGGATGTAATAATACCGCGTCCTGCACATCCTACACCAGGCTCCGGACCGCCGGATTCTACACAGCGGATGTCTGCAAAACCGTTTTTCATAATATCACTTAGATCAATATCCTCACCTTCCTCACGAAGGGTATCCAGTACCGTCTTTTGAGCCAAACCACCAAGAATTAATCTGGTGGAATCTGCTTTCGGATCACAGCCGACAATCATGATGTTCTTTCCCATTTCTCCCAAGCCGGCCGTTAAGTTCTGCGTTGTAGTGGATTTACCGATACCACCCTTTCCGTAAATTGCAACCTGTCTCATACTCATTACCTCCTATTTTTTTGTTCTGTTGCCAATGTAACAGCCACAAGAAAATCCGTACGTAAATTTTCCTGGATTTCCGAAAGAAGCATCAATCCTAATCTCTTCCAGATACAAAGCGAATTAATATGCCGATTCACTTGTCTTAAACAAAAAAACGTCATTACAATAATTGTAATGACGTCTCTGTCTTATAGAGCTCTTAGAAATTGTCCGGATGGATCATTTCTATGTCTGCAATTCTATCATCTGGACATTTCACTTTCAATACATGGTTTTGTCAAAATTATACGGCTGAAAAAAGATGTTTTTGCACAATTTACACTAGTGAATTCCTTATTTTGAGTTTTATTTGATTTTATTTGGATTAAAGATTATAATACCAAGCATATCAACCAATATTATTTATGAAATAAATGGGAGAACTGCCATGGATCAAAACTCTGTACTGACAACGCAAGAGGTTGCCGATATGCTGAAAATCGCAAAAAATACTGTATACGAATTAATCAAGCGCGGTGAATTGAATGCTTATAAGGTAGGAAAAAAAGTAAGAATTGATTTGAAGGAGGTCCAGGAATATAAAGAGAGAATGAAAACAGCACCTTCCTCTTCCCCTAAAGCCAGCACTTCCCTTCCCTCCGCTGCTCCCCAGCCCCATCCTGGATTAATTACGGCCAGCAATACGCAGGCTCCCTTCATCCTCTGCGGCCAGGATATCTTATTAGACCTTATCGTACGATATATCGAAACCGGTAGTCACCGCTTCCCTGTCCTACGTTCCTTTGAAGGCAGTTATAATGGGTTATATTCCTTGTATCATGGCAGCGTCCATTTAACGACGGCGCACCTATGGGATCCGGAATCGGGCGGGTACAATATACCCTACGTCAAACGGATGCTTCCTGGCATTCCTTCCATTCTGATACATCTTGTCAGCAGGTACCAGGGATTTTATGTAGCGAAAGGGAATCCAAAAGGAATTCAGGGTTGGGAGGATTTAAAAAGAAACGACATTACGATTATTAACCGTGAGAAAGGCAGCGGAACCAGAATTCTTCTTGATGGACATTTGAAACGGCTTGGGATTAACGGAACGGCTATCGCGGGCTACCAACGGGAAAGCACCTCACATCTCGCCGTAGCCAGTACAGTAGCAAGGGGCGGTGCGGACTTAGGCCTTGGCAATGAAAAATCAGCTCTCCAGGTAAATACCGTTGATTTTATTCCCCTGCAGGAGGAACAATTGGATATTGTTTTCCGTAAAGAGGATATGGACCGCCCTGAATTTAAAACAATTATGGAAATAATAGATTCAAAGGAATTTAAACAGGAATTGTCAGGCCTGGGCGGATATGCTTTAGACCGGATCGGTGAAATAGAAGAAATTTAAAGAGGCTATCGTAAAATATCATAAATAGCCTCTTTCTCCGCCATACTTTATTCAGAAATATAAATCAATTTTTCCGGGTTGAGGTACACCTTCCAGGGCAACGGACGATTCTTTAGCTCCATCCAACGGTCCTTCGACAGCTCCCACTGCAGCTCATAATCTCTCGAATCAGGTGCCGGCTGCATTCTGCTGAGATAGACGGTGATCCTAAACGGTGCCTCGTTTGTATACACCGGCCATACTTCAAAAACATTTTTTCCCGGCTCCTCTGCCATCCTGATGTGATTGGCACGGATGCCGACATGGGATATACTATCACTGCCCACTGCAGGCCACAGGCTGATTCCCCAGTCCTTCGCTTCAATTCTTCCATCCGGCAGTATTTTGGCTGGAGATATATTCTTGCAGCCGGTAACCTGTGCTACAGGCAGCATGGTGGGACGCATAAAGATCTCATCCCTATCCCCGGAAATCTCCTTTTTCCCATGGTCAATAACCATAATTTTCTTGCACAACCGGTAGGCTTCCTCCATATTGTGGGTTACAAAAAGAGTTACTCCGCTGTAGTCCCTTAGGGTTTCCGTCAATTGATTGACCATCTGGTTTCTTAAATATTCATCCAGCGCTGAGAAAGGCTCATCCAACAGCAGTACCTCCGGCTCTATAACAAGAGCCCTGGCCAGGGCAACTCTCTGCTGCTGCCCTCCTGACAATTCTGAGGGATACCGTTTTTCCAGGTCTTCCAAATGCATCATAGCAATGGCCTTCTGCACCCTATCCATCCTCTCAGAGGCAGACAATCCACTTAGGGAGAAGCCTATATTTTTCTCCACTGTCATATGGGGATAGAGTGCATAGTTCTGAAATAGGAACCCCACCTTCCGCTGCTGGCAGGGTAGGTTGATCCTCCGCTCCGAATCAAAAAGAACACGGTCATTCAAAATTATCTTACCCTCATCCGGAGTTTCTATCCCGGCAATGCACCGGAGCGTCATACTTTTGCCGGAGCCGGAGGCTCCCAGAATACCCAATATGTCCTGATCCGCTTCAAAATCCACCTTTAGCTGAAAGCCCTTTAGTTTCTTTTTTATATCAACCAATAGCTTCATACTTAACATCCGCACCCTTCAAATTTTTGGCACTTTATTTCCCCCGTCTTCCTCTGATAAACTTCTGTTGATGTTCCAACCAGTAGTTCATGATGAAAATGACCAGGAATGAGATTATCATAATCAATACAACCCAGATATATGCCAGCTCCTCATCGCCGCCCGCTACCGCAAAATAAATTGCCATTGGGATGGTCTGTGTTCTCCCGGGGATATTGCCAGCCAGCATCATTGTTGCTCCGAATTCACCCAAGGCTCTTGCAAAAGCCAGGATTCCTCCGGCCACAATTCCCGGCCAGGCTAAGGGTATGCTCACCTTCAAGAAAACCTTCCACTCGGGTACTCCCAGAGTCCTCGCCGCATAGAGTATATTTTGATCAATTTGCTCAAAAGCTCCCTTTGCCGTCTTATACATCATTGGAAAAGAAACTACAACTGCCGCAATTACTGTAGCACTCCAGGAAAATATGATATTGGTATTAAAATACTGAAAAATTATTCCTATCGGACCCTTCCTGCCTACCAGTATCAGCAAAAGAAACCCTACTACTGTTGGAGGCAGCACCATAGGGAGTATGAAGATGCCATCGATCAAGCCCTTCCACTTCCTCCGGTAGCCCGCCATAAAGTAAGCAGCTAATAATCCCAGTACGAATGTGATTAGGGTTGCTGCAAATGTTGTTTTTATCGAAACAATAAGCGGTGATATATCAAATTCCATTGATCCAGCCCCTTATCTTGGATTTAATTTTATATGTACTGTAGATACAAGCGGCATCAGCAGGCTGATTCACTAGTCAAAGGTAAATCCATACTCATCTAATACTTCCTGCGCTTGTTCGGTGTCTAAAAACTTCACAAAGGTATTTGCCACCTTAGGATGCTTACTTCCCCTGATTACCGCAGCCGGATATTCCACTGTGGAATGGCTGATTGCAGGTGCCGTAGCTATTATTTTTACCTTGCTGGAATTAAGGGCATCGGTCCTGTAAACAATGCCGGCATCAGCATTTCCGCGTTCTACCCAGGTCAGGACCTCTGTTACATCCTTTGCATAGACAGCCTTTGCTTTGACCTTATCCAAAATTCCGTAATAAGTCAGTACCTCCTGCCCATATTGTCCGGCAGGCACACTTGAGGGCTCTCCCAAAGCAACAATATCCACGGAAGAGCCAGTTAAATCCATAAATTTCTTCAAGCCCAGCTTGGAATCCTTCGGAACAATTAAAACAACCTTATTGTAAGCTATCGTCCTAATGGTATCGTTATATAGCAGCTTCCCATCCTTTAAAGCATTCATTTGCTTGGTCGCCGCAGAAATAAACACATCTACCGGAGACCCCTGCTCTATCTGCTTTTGCAATGTACCTGAGGAACCATAATTAAAGGTCAAGGTAACATTCGGATATTTTTTATTGTATAGCTTCGCGATATCTTCCATCGCATCTGCCATACTTGCCGCCGCTGAAATTGTCAACGAATATTTCGTTGTGGTTTTGGCATAAACGCTCACCGGGAATAAAGAAAAAAGAACTGCTACTAACACTAGCGCTGAAATCCACCTTTTTGTACGCTTCATAACTTCATCCTCCAATTATTATTAAATTTTCTGCTCCCATGGGTGTTGTCTTTTGTTCTTTTTGGTCATGTTTCATATTTTTTATATCATTTTACAATACGTTTTGTAACGTTTCATCACGTTTTGTTAATTCAAAGTATACGCGGACCTTGAATCATTTACAATGCATTGATTTATAGAAATAAGTGGAATTCTCTTCATGAAATTTGTTGAATATGTACAAGGCCCCTACTTAACATTAGAAAGGAAAAAAGGACAGCAAACGCAGGAGCCTTATCAGCAATAGATAAGGCTCCTCCCTATAAAAGTTATTAACGGATGGGGCAGGCGCCTACGGCGCATTCCTCATCAAGAATTTCACGCTCTTCAGAATCCTCCAGCTTAGCCAGCAGCCCATAATCAATGGGCTTTATTTGACCTACGCGGTTCTCATAATCCTCCTTTGTGGTGCATTCATAAGGAAGCAGGGGATAGGTCTCCTCCAGCAGGGGCAGGAAGGTAATTCCAACTACATATTCAAAATTCCTGTAAATCCACTGGATTACATCCTCCCATTCATTCTCCCGGACGTGCACCGTGATGGAGGAGTTATGGTCTGACCAGTATAACATCGTCAGCTTATAAAGCTCCAGCTGCTCAATTGCACCCACCTCATACTTTGTCCTTCCCTCCGGTGCCTTTATGGGAAATTCGATTACCTTAATGGAACAGTCTTCATCGCTTTGCCCGACCTCATTATGGACCGGATAGCAGCCCTGCTGCGCTATCATTTTATAAAGAGGGTCTGATGCCGCAATACGGATCCTCCTGATATAATAACCCGCATGGGCAAAATGGATGCCGGAGCTGACGCAGGGAAGGGTGGACAGGCTGCCCTCCGGTTTAATCGTGGTCATCAGCTTTGGTGCCTCGATTCCAAGCTCCTTACAGTAACGGTAGCCTTCCTGGTGTACCGCTTGCCGAAGCTCGGACAGCAGCTCTGCCAGCTCCTCGTAGTCCATATCTGTCCTGTTAACCATGTCCATCATCCCAGTAAGGGATACACCGATAATACGGTCTTCCTGCATGACCTTATTCCACTTGGGCAGTTCAACCTCTACCAAGGTCATACGGACCGCAACCCTGGTGGAAAGCTTCATTACCTCGATTAAGCCTTCCTTATCCAGCTTTCCATCCTTTACAAAGGCCATTAAATTATTCGTGGTGAGGTTACAGCACTGCTTTGATTTAAGCAATATTTCGCCGCAGGGATTGCAGCCACGGAAGGTGGGCTTCCTGCGCACCGCTTCCGCACCGTTGATAAACCCAGGCTCCCCATTAATTTTTATGGAGTTAATAATCTCTGTGATCCGCTTAAGGGATGGCCGTTGGTTATAAAGAATGGAGTTATTGCTCATCTTGCGATGGGAAATTTCTGTATCTTCGATCCATTCGCCCTCTACAACCTTGTAAATATTCCTTTTTGCACGGATTACCTCCTCATCATCTTCATCACAGATTACCATCATGGCACTTCGCCTTACTCCGCCGGACACTACATTTTCACTGATAATTGTCGCTATATCCAGTATATCAATGGTTCTAAGCCTTCCATCTTCCCTTCTTAAGAATATCCGGTTTATCTTTTCAAACATGCGTTTGATGGATTTATGTCCCGAGGCTCTGCCTCCGAACCTTTTCAACCGTTCACCCTCCGGTCTTACATAGCTGTAATCCAGGGTAACCTTGCGGATGTCCCGGTATTTCTCCAGGGTAACTAAATCAAAATAGCCCTCCAGGGCTTCACACCAGCCCTCCTTACTGTCACCCACTTTAAGGATTGCTCTGGCCCCCTCATTTCCTCCAATGATTAGCTGTGTATGCTCCATTTCCTCCTTCGGCGTGTGCAGACGGGCTTCCCCATCATAAACACCTTCCATATCAAGCTGCCTCACCAGCGGTAAGCCTCTTACATGTGCCTTGTCAATCCGGATCCCCACTCCACTGCCTACCATAAGCAGATAGAATACATCCACCAGATCCCTCATGCACTCAATGTCCGTAAAAGCACAGTTGTAATTGGACAAGGGATACTGCTCCACTATCTCCGTACCTCCCATGTACAGGGTTCTTCCGGAGGCAAAGGTTCTTAGCCGGAACATCTGGTCATAGAGCAGCTCTGCCTCTTCTACCTCTTTACTCCAATCAACAGCCAGCCCTTTTTGCTGCTTGAAGCGGATTCCCAGCTCCACATTATACCTGGTGGTCCGATGGACGGTTTCCGGCCAACGTTCCCTCCTTCTTTCATCCTCTAAATATCTGGAATATGTCCTGAGATATACAAACTCTCCCAAAGGGCTTAAGGGAGTTTCTTTATTTTCATATATTTGTAAAAATTTCTTCGATAATAATTGCTCCATAGACTGCTCCATTCCACCGCACAATACGGTAATTGCTTCTCTTTACAAAAGCACCGCACCGCTTTCTCTATAATTCCTTCTTCCCAGCCGATGCTATTATTTCCATTAGTTAATCACTTTATGTACAATATATTGTATCAATATTATATTAAACCACAACATATATGTCAACCATATATCTTTTACCCTGCCAAATTTTATATAATCTTCACTTTATCAAACTCTATATTATTTTCACTCTGTCATATTCTATATCGCCTTCACTCTGTCAGGTTCTATATTACTTTCACTCCGTCAGGCTCTATATGCCTTTCACTTTATCAGACTCTACATAGCTTTCACTCTCCCAGATTCCTGTAGAAGTCTTTCCGGTGCCTGCAGGAAGTTCTTTGGCACGATATTCACACAATCAAGTCCTGATCTGTCACTTTCTGTCGACAGTCAGCATATATATAAATAGTGAGCACATGGAAAGGAAGGGATCCCTATGTTGTTTAATTTGATTACACAGGCAAACTTTTTTGTCGTTATTCTTGCACTTATGGTCATATTCTTCCTTCTCGGTTTTCTATTCGGCAGTCTTACGGGACGTCCCAAAAAAGACCGGAAGGCAAAAACCAGCGTTGATGCTGACCAAGCTGTGCAACCGTCCCTTGAAGAAGCCTTCGGACAAGACGACCGGGAGGCTTATTACGGGCAACAGAACCAGACACAAAACCAACGTCAGAACCAAAATTCAAACCAGAACCTGTATCCAAACCAGAACCTGTATCCAAACCAGGGCCTGTATCCAAACCAGGGCCTGTATCCAAACCAGAACCTGTATTCAAACCAGAGCCAATATTCAAGCCAGAACCAAAATTCAAGCCAGAGCCAAAATTCAAGCCAGAGCCAAAACCATACCCAGGATCAGAACCAGCCCTCGAACCAAACCCAAAATGAGGATCAAAACCAGCCCCAGACACAAATCAAGAGTGGGCGCAATCCAGGTTCCTCCTACCGCTCTTATCATAACTTCTGGTAAGGTATTTGATCATATCCAGGACTACAAAAGGCTGCCCAGAGGGTATTTGTATAAATACCTCCGGACAGCCTAAACAGTAAGGTTTATCCTAGATTAATTTTTTTAAAGCTAAATTGTTTTTGAACCATCAAATAGAAAAGTCAAAATGGAGTATTCTGTAAAACGAGTTTATGCGAAATAATAAACGGAGCCAAAAATTATTACCAATAATTATCGTAAATATCTTGTATCGTCAACTCATCCTTTGTACCATCTGCATTTAACCGATAGTAAGTTTCTTTATCCATGTCATAATATACGATTTCATCTGCAGTGTACTTGAACAGACCTCCCTGTTCACTTTCTACATTGTAACGAAAATCTTGTGACAGGATAACTGTCATTTTCAAATTACTCAGGGTCAATTTATAAAACTTTTCACTTTCATTGACTATATCTTCCTCCACAATATAATGCCATAACCGAATATAAGCATATTTTGCGGTGGTCTCATATACTTTCCAGCCATAGCAGGAAGAAGCAAGTTTTTTTTCTGTCCCTATTTTTAGGTCATACGCACATAATTTGTTGTTGCTGGAATATACCAGATAGCGCCCATTATACAGACTTTGTGGACCTGACGGTGCATTGGAATAAGCTACAGAGCCGCTTCCATTCCAACCATCCCAATTCTCAGCGAGGTCACTATTTGAAAGGTCAATCTTGGACAGGAACTTTGTAGGCACTATTTTTTTGTTTGTTACATTTTTGGTATCGATGACATATATTTTATCCAGATTCAATCCAATGTATATTTTATTGTCATAAATACCTAAGATACCATAATATCCACCGGTAGTTTCGGTGTGTACTTTGGCAGAAAAACTTCCGATTGTTTGGGATTTCTGAGTACTGATTGCCATTTTATAAAGCGTGACAGTTCCTTCGGACGATGAAATGCGAGTTCCCTTTGTGTAATAGATATATGTTCCATTCGTCCAAGCGTCGGCAAGGCCTTCCCAAACGCCATCAGAGGTTAAATCTGTCAGCGCTATACCATTATTTTTAGTTTCTGAACCGGACTCACGAAGTATGGAATTTCCGGCTTCGTCTTTATCGTACCAAAAATAAACGCCTGCGATGTTTGTCCTTGATGAACTGGTTGATTCATCGTAATTAACTTCAATCTTCTCATAGCCCTGAGTGGCTGCGTCTGCTTTTATGCCGGGATTGAGAATCACCATAAGGACAACCATTGAAAATAATGTTAGATACCGTCTCATAATTTCTTTTTCCTCCTGCTATATAATATTGTAGTAGTTTTTTATGTCCCTCTCAAGGGATATTGCTTAACAGCTAGATACTCAGTACAAGTTCTTCCCCCTTCCATTAATTGAACTTAGGCTATGTTACCTTTGGTATATCAAATAAATATTATTAATTTTTCATAAATCCCCGTGTTAATCTACTATTTTTGCAATACCCCACTTATCATTCTTTTTATAAAATACTATATCCGGATCCATCGCTGTTACAGCGGTTGCATCAAACTTCCATGTTTCCTTGCTAACCTTAGCACCCTTTGCATTTATCAGCTTATACACTCCCTGGCTGCCTACGATAGCAATTCCCTTTTCAGTAAAATAATTTGCATCCGCATATTTCGTCTTAAATAATGTTTTACCTTTTTTATTAATATAGGAATATGTACCATCACTGTTTTTGACCGTGGCATATCCATTTATAAAGACACTGCTTTGGGTATACTCAAATGGAATCACTGTTTTTCCCGCTTTATTAATAAATCTCCACTTCCCATCCTTTTGTACACATGCTAATCCATCATTGAATACCTTATATGTATAATTTGAATCAGTAACCCAAAAATTTGTGAATTGATATTTTATAATAACTTTTCCGCTTTTATCGATAAAACCCCATTTCCCATTCTTCATTACAGGTGCCAGTCCTTGATTAAATGGACGAACTGCCTCAAAAGTAAATGGTATTGCTGTATTTACCTCACTGTCTATATATCCCCATTGCCCCCCTTCCAGTCCGTCATTGCGTATGCTGCATAATAAACCTTCCGTGTACCAGTAAGAGTAATCCATTGTTATTGGAAAAGACCGATAGTTTCCCTCCTTATCCACAAAATATGTATCGGCCTGCGGTGAACAGTCCGCTATCGTAATACCTTCTGCAAAAGAACTACAAAAACGGGTTATGCTTAACTCCTTATTATTAATTTTTTTATTGACCTGCCCTAAGGATAACACTATATTTCCTTTGGTATCTATATAATATGCATCAGTTGCCTCAGGATCAGGATTTTCCTCATTATAAATCGTAATACATGCCAACCCTTCATGAAAATTTTGAACCGTCATATCTTTATAGCCCCTGTCCAGCGTATATTTTTTTTCAGATAAATCAATTACCACCTTCCCATTTTGATCTAAATACTTATACACTCCGTCTTCTTTTACCCAGACCAGTCCCTCTGAGTAGTAACCAACTTCATCATAAACTGCATCGGTTAAAAAACTTAATGCCGGGCTTGTCGCCGCCAATACGGGACTTACTGCCAGGATACCTGCGCAAAGGCCCACTACTATCATTGCTATTATTCTCTTCATTTTATCCTCCCTTTAAATTTTCATTATTTGATGATTTGACAATGCCAAATCATATCTATGCCGGATCAGCTGCATAAATGCATTATCTACTTGTATTTGCTAAAGCTTATGGGCGCGGTATAATCTCCCGTCCAGGTAGATCAAAATTGATCCGTATTTATTAGGTACATAATTACTGCTGTGATAGATCGCACTTTTCTTTGTAAAGCAATAGCTGCTGAGCAAGGTACCATCGGAACGCATTAATGCATAATAATCCTCATCGATTTTCCGGACAAAGGTATACCCATGATTAAAATCAGCCACATCTGTAAAAAATGTTTCATTATTGATTAATTTTCCCAGACCGTCATAATATTTGTTATTTAATTTCACAATATTATCCGTATACATTAGTCCTGACTCTCTTAATCCACTATAAGGAAGTGCTGATAAATTATAAGTAGGAGCATCTATTGTACCGAGCTTCCTGCCGCCTGCACTATAAAATGTAAGCCTGTATCGGAAGGGATTGGAAAGCTCCTTCAGACTCACATATCCGTCGCCGGTAGGCTCTATTGCTTTGCAGTCCGTAGGGGAGATTATTATTTTATTCTTCCCTGTTACAAAGCATGAATCACCATCCTTCATAGTAAATATCATATCGTCCTTTCCCGTATAAGCTTTGTTGACATTTGCATAATACTGTCCTGTATAAAAACCGGTTTCATCATAATAGACACCGGCTGAATTGATCACTGTATTGCCCTCAGTTACAGAAGTATATATTATTACAATCGGATATCCTGAATCAGAGCGGAGCGTTTCATAGTTGCTGACATTTGCTACGGACAACTTATTTGCTCCCGTTACGGCTTTCAGTGCCAGTATATTATCCTCAGAAAGCACCGCAATGCAGTCTGAGCCGAGGACTTCTGCTTTTTTTATTCCGGCCGGATTCTCTTTACTTCCGATTACTTCCGGTATACCTATGGACATGATCTGTACACCCGACTTATTATATACACCATATGCGGTAAAAAATCCTTGTGACACCTCCTCACTGACGCCGGCATTTAACAATTTTGTTTCCGCAAGTAATAATCCGTATTTAAAATAAGATGAATCTCCAATGGAGGGCTGTGTTGATACCTCTAGGCTGACCGGTGCCAGTGCCGAGTTAATATCCAGCATCCCCATATCGATACCTGATACATCCGCCCCTCCTAATACAAGATTCAAATCTTCTTTGGCATGATCTGTAAAGTCCAAT
>JARKQP010000046.1 GCA_029974875.1 Mobilitalea sp. | reverse complement strand
TATGTGATGCCAAAACCATCCTGGATCCTAAGATCCTGACCTTATTAGTGCTGGGCATGCTTGCCCTCCTGCTTTCTGGAATCGGTGGCATCCTGGGCGGTTACCTGGTATACTTCTTCACAAAAGGCAATTTCAATCCGGTCATAGGGATCGCCGGCGTATCCTGTGTCCCCACAACTGCAAAGGTTGCCCAGAAGGAAGTAGCAAAGATCAATAAAATGAGCTTTGTCTTGGAATATGCATTGAGCGCCAATATCTGCGGGGTCATTACCACCGCCATTTTGACCGGCATCTATATCACCTTAATAAAATAGCTTACATAAGTATCCTGCAAAAGACCTCCGTTAGCAGCGGCGAGTCAAGGAAATGGAGGAAATGTTTTGCTTAAAAAATCAGTCCAAAGGTTTCAAAAATAGCGCTTGTTGGATGCCCAAAAAAGGTATTCAAAAAGATAATCAGACAGCTTCAAGAAGCGAATTGCAGTTTGTCAGGGACAATCAAATCCTTTGATGACCCGGAGCTGTCAAAAGATTGGCTTGTTGGAAAAGAACATCCGAAAGCTTAGAAACGGTAACAAAGGGGCGTGGGCACAGCGCTCCGCCCTATAGGCATTCAAAAAGGACGTGTTGCAAAAACTAACATTTTCAGTTAGTGCAGCGCGTCCTTTCTTTTATTGTACCTATGGGATTTTCTCTCTATGGAGTCCCTTCTTCTTATTCCCTTACATATTTCATTAAGTCCGTCAATATGGCATGATAGCCATTGGCATACATATGCATCCCTTCCACGGAAAACTGATGCTGTAGGTTGCCCTCATCGTCCATAAGCCCCTTGTTAAGGTTGATGAACTTCAGTCCCATCCTCCCTGCCAATGCCCCTATTGCTTCATTCGCTTCATCAATACGGGCCTTCGTCCTGATTTTCAATGCCTCCTTCATATACGGATTACCAAAATCATACGCCCCATTCACCGGGTAATATGCCATCACATATATCTTAGCTTGGGGCAAACGTCCTATGATCCTTTCCAGGATTGCTTCATACCGCTCCACCAGACCTTCTATTTTATAATCCGGCAGGTTTAAATCATTGGTACCGATGTTGATAAATATTTTTGCCGGCTCAAGGTCAAATATTACAGTATCCAGCACAGGCAGCAGCTCCATGGTCGTATACCCGCCGATACCGCGGTTATATATGGTCTCCCTTATATCGTGATCCTGCATAAACTCATAGATTGGGAACTGTTCCATCAGGGAAGAGCCCACAAAAAGGATCTGCCCCTTTTTGACATATTGGTTCAGTATCTTATAACGCTGAACCTTGTCCCGCTTATCATTCTCCATAAAAGCTTCAATAATCTTCCTCGGGTCCATATCCATTGTTTGTTCTGTATCCATTGCTTGCTCCATATCCATTGCTTGCTTTATATCCATTGCTTGCTCTATATCCATTGCTTGTTCCATATCTATTGTTTGCTCCATATCCATTGTTTCTCCTCTATCAATTCCCTGTTCCATTACAATGCACCCTCCTGTTCTATCCGTATCTCCTCTATCATTTCCAAACCAGTCCTGCAAATCCAATCAGTATAGGCATAGTTATGATGCTGAATATCGTACTTAGGCAAATGCCCTTCACTGCCCTTGTATAATCCAACCCGTTAAGCTGGGAAAAGATTGCCACATTGGAACCCACCGGTGCGGCGGCAGCAATCAATACTGTCAGTCTGACTTCCCCATACTGCTCAGGAACCAGACTAAGCAATGCCAAAGTTATGAGGGGAATAAGAACCAGCCTTAAAACTGTACTGACATATGCCCATTTCTCGTTAAACAGCTCCCAAAACCGCATCTGTGCAAGATACACACCCAGGGTAACCATAGCTACCGGCGCCGTCATATTGCCCAGGAGCGATAGGGTATCCGTCAGTAATCCAGGCACATCCAACTGGGTTGCAAATAAGAACAGCCCGATGAATAAGGCGATAACCACCGGATTTGCGACAAGCTTTTTTATGGAAACAGCTTCCCGATTGCCGCTCATAACGGCAACTCCATAGGTCCATTGTAAAATATTAAGTAAAGCAACAAAGGCCGCAACATAAAAAACCGCCTGGTCACCAACCACCGCCTTTACTAATGGGATCCCAATGAATCCGGCATTGGAAAAGGCCGTTCCAAAATGTTCGATCTTGTGCCTGCTGCCAAATACCAGCCTGGAAAGAAGAACGGAAAGGGCCAGGGAACCGATTGCCCCTATAAAAGATAAAAATAAACCAAATAGCTTTTCCTGGGTAAAATCAGTTATGTAGGATTTTATAACCGCGGCCGGCAAGATGATATAGATCAGGAAGGTTCCAAGTTCCCTGTTCCCCTGCAAGGTGATCTTCTTTGCCTTGAACAGGCCATAACCGACGGCCATCAAGAGGAACATCACTGTAATCTGTTTTAGTAGGATCAATGCTAATGACATATATGGCTTCCTTCCTGTAATTTATTCTAAACGTATGATTTATGATTGGTTTCTGCCTCACTGAATTTCAGCTTTATTTTTACTATAGCATATTTCCAGCATTTGATATAATATATTATTTATATAACATATATTATTTTTATTATAATGATCTTTTATTATAATCTTTTATTGCAACAACCTTTTATTGCAACAACCTTTTATCACAAAGTTTTCTCTATCAGGAAAGGATACGGTACATGACCCTAAAGCAGCTTCAATTCTTCAAAAGGACGGCAGAGCTTGAGAATATTTCAAAGGCTGCCAAAGAGCTATACATCGCACAGCCGGCTCTAAGTAAGGCCATCAGGGATCTGGAGCAGGAGCTTGGCTACACCTTATTTGAAAGGAACGGCAAGAAAATATCCTTAAACAAAAATGGTGATATCCTGTACAAATACGTGCTCCAGATTTATTCTAATGTTTCACATATGGAAAACGAGCTTAAGGAAGCTAACCATCAAAAGCCCTCTGCCATCAATGTCTCTGTCCGGGTTGCATCCAAGCTGCTGCCTGCCATATTAAGCTCCTTTTACGGCAAATATCCCTCCGCCAATTTGAGAATCCACCAGATGGCCCAGGCCTCCAGGCACCTGCCCGACCATGATATTATTATAGATTCCAAGGAATCCAAAAGCCCTGCCGCCTCCGACCGGGAACAGCTCCTTATAGACGAAAAGATTATGCTCGCCTTACCCGGCGGCCACCCTTTAGCAGGGAAAGACAAGATATTCCTAACTGACCTGACGGGGGAACCCTGCTGCCTATTGAACGAGTTCAGTTCTCTTGGGAAAATGGTCCGTTCCAAATTATCAGCAAGGCATTTTACACCAAATGTTATTTTCGAAAGCGATAATCCGCATATGATCCGTGACTTTCTAAAGCTTGACCTCTCCTATTCCCTTGTCCCGGAGACTACCTGGCAATTAAAGCAGGATTTCCCCAATCTGGTTCTTAGGGAAGTAGAGGATTTTTCCTGCCGCCGCTATATCTACCTGAGTTACGGAGAATCCACATATATTAGTCAGACGGCAAAGGAGTTCTCCCGGCATGTAAAGGATTATTTTATGGTCATCCAAAAATCCCCAATCCACTGAGGGACTGGGGAATAGAAATCAGTAATATGAAACCGGATATCAGGTTGTTTTTTCTAATACATTGATCAGTATAGGGACTTACATACAAATTAACCTCAGATACAATTTGCAAGCTTGAAGCAGACCTATTACATGTCTTCCTGTTTATCTTTTAGTTTTTCGCTTTTTCTTCGCCCTTTTCAAGTATTAATGTAAGTATAAATGCCGCAACTAATGCAATACCGCATGCGATAATGCCGTGGATCAAATTGTTGGATGAATCTCCCCCAACAAAGCCCAGTACATTCAAAAAATTACTGGGGCCAAATACATAATAGCCAACGTGCATAATTCCTAAATATAGTCCGGAAACAGCGCCCGCAATTGCAGTTGAAACCAGCAGCTTACGGCGGACAAGGAAAATACCATATAGAGAAGGCTCTGACACGCCTCCGAAGAAAAGCGCGACCAGGCACGATATCCCAAGCTGCTTCTGTTCTTTTGA
>JARKQP010000037.1 GCA_029974875.1 Mobilitalea sp. | reverse complement strand
ATTGGAGATTACGGGATAGAAACGGCAGTGGCTGCAATTGAATCCTGCTATTATGCAAATCCTAAGCCGGATCCAAGATTTCGCCTGATTCATGGAATCGTTATGAGAAAGGATTTAATTGAGCGTATCGCCAGGCTGCCTGTGATCATTGACATTCAGCCAAGCTTTACCTCTAACAATAATATCTGGTGGTCCGGTGCCAGGCTGGGGCCGGAACGGGTAAAATACGCCTATGCCTGGAAAACACTCCTGGATGCGGGGGTTATTTTAACCGGCAGCTCTGATACTCCGGTGGAGCATGTGTCACCGCTGCTCGGCGTATATTCTGTCGTTTTCAGACAGGACCGCACCGGGAAACCGGAGGGGGGATGGATGCCCCAGGAACGGGTCAGCGTTTACGAAGCCCTGTGTATGTATACCAAAAATGCGGCCTATGCATCGTTTGAGGAGGGGATCAAGGGAACCTTGGAAGTGGGGAAATTAGCTGATTATGTTATATTGGCGGAGAATCCATTTACCGTGGATCCCATAAGAATTAAGGATATTCAGATACTTGGGACAGATATCTCGGGAGAAGCTGTTTATCAGCTTTCAAGGAAATGAGGGGTGCTTATGAAGAAAATGTATTTTACAAAATCCGCCCTGGTGGCCGGAACAGACGCTTTAAATTATCTGTCAGAGGTTGATTACAGGAAGGCCGTCATTGTTACCGGCGGCCAGTCAATGGTCCGTACCGGTGTCATTGACCGGATAAGGGAGATTATGAAGAAGGAAGGCTGTGAGATAGCCTTATTTAGCGGTATTAATAAAAATCCAACCACAAAGCAGGTTCTGGATGGCGTAGGCTTCTTCCGGGAAGAAAAGCCGGATGTCGTGTTAGCGGTTGGTGGCGGATCCGCCATTGATGCAGCGAAGGTCATGGCCTTGTTTTATGAATATCCGCAAATCAATTTTGATAATGTTTTTTCTGCCGCCCTGGAGGAGAAGAAGCTTCAGACAAAATTTATTGCAATACCTTCCACCTCGGGAACCGCCACGGAGGTGACGAATGTAAGTGTCATTACCTTTGAAGAGCAGGAGTTCAAATTAGCCATAAAAACCGAGAATATACGGCCGGATGTCGCTATCCTGGATCCAAACCTGCCATATACCCTGCCGGCGGAGGTTGTGGCTGAGACAGGAATGGACGCACTGACGCATGCCTTGGAAGCTTACATTAATAAAAACGGAAATGATTTTACCGATGCCCTTGCCAAGGAAGCAATCGAGGGACTTTTAGAGTGGCTGCCGGTTTCTTATATGGAAGGAACCCTGGAAAGCCGTGAAAAGGTACATAATTTTCAATGTATGGCAGGCATGGCATTCTCTAACAGCGGCTTGGGTATGGTGCATGGTGTAGCCCATGCCTTTGGAGGAAAATATGATCTGGCCCATGGATTAACCAATGCAGTTATACTGCCTTATTCCATGGATTACAATAAAAAGGATGGGGAGGTGCTAAAAAAATATGACAAGCTGTCCCATATCCTTGGTGGGGATGTGATAGATAAGGTGGTTTGGCTAAAAGAAAAGCTTCAGGTACCAAAATCGATTATGGAAACAGGTGTCAGCGAAGAGGATTTTAAAAAGGATTTTGATCTGCTGTTAAGTAATTCCATGAAGGGTGCGACGGTTGCCAATCCAATTAAGGTTTCGCCGGAGGATATGGAGAGGTTCCTGCGTTGTGTCTATTATGGAAGAAAAGTTGATTTTTAAGGAGGAGATGGTCTTTATGCATGAAAAGATGATAGACCTTACGAAAAAGCTTGTGGGTATTCCCTCCAGGAATTCTACGCAGGGGGAGCGTCTGGTCGGGGAATACCTGTTCAGCTACCTGGGCAAAATCCCATATTTTCAGCAGCATCCGGAACAGGTCATGGCGATAGGGCTTTCCAATGACCCGTTAAAGAGGGTTAATATATTTGCCTTACTGATTGGGG
>JARKQP010000028.1 GCA_029974875.1 Mobilitalea sp. | reverse complement strand
GAAATATCCTGCGGTACCCTAAGACCAAGCTCATTAACTGCCCTTACGGCTCCTATGGCCATGATATCGGTAGCACATATGATTGCTGTTACTTTATTATTCTCCCGTAATATCTCCAGTGCTGCCCCATATCCGCCCTGTACACTGTTCTCGGCATACAGGAGATTCTCCCCTGAGGGATTGCCTGCCTCCTCTAACGCCCTGCAATAGCCCTGATAACGGTCCAGCGTATAATCCTTTGCCTCATTGACATTGACCATCGCCAGATTCTCATGCCCTTGCTGCAGTACATACTCAGTTATCATGCGTACCCCCTCAATGTTGTCCACATCAATGCAGTCAATATCCTGGTTATCCGTGTGCCCGAATAATGCTATGGGACGCTTCCTTTCCTGTGCATATTGGTACATTTCATGGATTTCATCCTTTAACAAGCCGGTCACGATATAACCGTCGCACCGGTGCTCATGCTTCCTGTCCCGGATGATTAAAAAGGAGTACATCTGCTTACTTAACTCTTCACTGATGCCTACCAGTAGGTGCATGATGAAGGGATTGCTCAAATCAATTGATTCAGGTACATATACATCAATGATACCGACCCGCTTGCTTACCAGGGCCTTAGCAACCGGATTCTGTACATACTGGATCTTATCCATTGCACGCTGCACGCGCTCCCTGGTCATAGGCTTTACTTTTTCCGGGTTATTGATTACTCTTGATACCGTAATGGTTGAAACTTTTGCTTCACGCGCAACATCATTTAACGTCGACATAATATAATTCAAATCCTTTCTGCAGAAAATGTTAGCGTTACCATAACTTGTTTTAAAAAATAGTGCATTGAAATATCTTACAGCACATTAAAATGTTAACGTTATCATTTATGAGTCCTATTATATAGAAATCCAATAGGTTTTTCAAGCACCTTTCGTCATTTCTCCCTATGTAACAAAAATGATATGTCATTTTTGAGGGTTCTGACCTAGAGCAGGAAATTCTTATATTTTATTTTCTACCTTTATTTTCTATCTTTATCTTCTATCTTTATATTTTATCTCTCTATTTCTATCTCTATTTTTTATCCTTCACTTCTCTGCTATAAAGCTATTTTCCATCGTAATAATACACTGGTGCCGTGAATCTTCCTTCCTTAGCTCCTCCACGATACTGGAAAGCAGCTTTTGCTTCATATCCTTCGTATAGGAATAGGGCAATACCAGGTCAAAGATCAGGTTAATCTGATGCTCACCATTGACGAGCCGGAAATCGTGGATAGAAGCCTTGGGCTCCAGCCCCAGGATAATATCCAATACCATCCGCTTTTTATCGTTTACCATCTCATTGTCCACTTCAATCGGATCCATGTGGATTACGAGGAAGATATCCATCCTCTCTAATATATCACGCTCAATCCGGTCAATCGTTTCATGGGCCATCTCAAAATTAATATTATTAGGCACCTCAGCATGGATGGTTGCCATCCGCTGGGTCGGCCCGTAGTTATGGATAATCAGGTCATGGGTTCCAACAATTCCCTCATAGCTTTGTACCATCCTCGAAACCTTTTCATACAGCTCCCGGTCAACAGCCTCCCCAAGCAGGGGCTCCAGCGTATCCTTCGCGATGTTAAATCCGGCCAGCATAACAAATACAGATACCAAAACACCTATATAGCCATCGATATTCAGTCCCGTCGCCCCGGATACAATGGCTGAAATTATGGTTGCCGAGGTAACAATCACATCATTTCTTGAATCTGCCGAGGTCGCTATCATTACCGTGGATCTTATCCTCTTCCCCAGCTTACGGTTAAACAGCATCAGCCAAAGCTTTATCAGCACCGAGATGCATAAGAAGATAATGAGTATCAGATTAAATTCAATTTCTTCCGGGTGGAATATCTTGCTGATTGCACTTTTAAACAGCGTAAAACCAACCTGCAGGATCAGGAAGGCTACCGCCAGTGCCGACAGGTATTCAAACCTGCCATGGCCAAAGGGATGCTCCTTATCTGCCGGCCGTTCTGCCAGCTTAACGCCGATAAAGCTGATTATGGCGGAGGCCGCATCGGACAGGTTGTTAAATGCATCTGCCATAACCGAAATACTATTGATGACCATGCCAATCAGCATCTTAAGTCCAAACAGCATTACATTACAGCAAATACCGACAATGCTTGACAAAACACCATAGCTGGTCCTCACCTTACGGTTCTCTATATTCTTATTATCCTTAACAAATAACCTTACTAATAATTCTGTCAAATATCTGATACTCCTTCCCTTACTATGATAATCTGATTTTTTATCATCATGTTTTATATTAACTACTTTCCTTTAAGCTCATATAATTATAACATATAAAGCAAATATTTTCTTGTCAGTTTTAGAAGGATACCCTTGTTTTGGTCCGACAAATATAGCATAATAGTATCATATAACAACTTAACCCAGGAAGGATATTTTATGAAGCCTGTTATCCCTCATTTCCGAAGAAAATTAAGATTCCACAGCAGTCCCCTGTTTTTGATTGATGTTTTTTATAACCTTATACTGATCCTGCTCCTAGTTCCCCTGTTCAATTCCGGCTTTAAGCTGGTGCTGCTTCTGTCCAGGCAGAGCTATATCACCTCCCAGAATCTTATAAACATTCTCAGATCCCCCCCAGCCTGGATTTTTGTCCTGGTTCTGTTAATTATCATAGCACTTTTTCTGTTTACGAAGATATCCTCTTTGATTTTTTACTGCAATACGGAAGGCATATTAAAGCATCCCCAAATGCTCCGTATCCTAACCTTTGGAGTAAAAAACGTTTACTGAAACCTAAAAAAGGGGAATATTGCACTTTTACTTTTTACCCTTCCCTTTTATCTTTATACCTGCCTGCCTTTAATCCTGGGGGTTATTTTACATTTTGATTTTGGACAGCTGCAAAGCTCCCAGGTCCTGACCTATAAAATCCTCCTGATCCTCTGCCTGATACCAATCAGCCTCCTTTCCATGCCCGGAGTTTTCGCGTTGAATTACTGTATCAAGGAAGGCTGCCGGTTCACGGAGGGCTTACACCAGGTCAAAGCAGCCCTGAAGGGGAACTACAGGAAGATATGGTTTTCTTATCTGACCAGAAATTCCGTCATCCTCCTGGGTTACTTTGCCTTTTATTATCTCCTGCTATTCCTGGTCTCCATCGCGGTATATTTATTTTCCGCCAGAGTTTTAGCGGTGGCCGTTTTCCTCTCCGCTTACCCCGTAATTAATCTTTATGCCACCTTATTCTTTAGCATGATTGCTTTTATCTATAACCTGAACTTAAGTACCACACAATTTCATACCTACATGGAGATAGCGGCGGACCACACCCTGGATGAGCTAAAAATTGCCGCCAGGCCGCGCACAGGCAGGACGAAAAAACAGCTTATTGTTCTTCAGGCCCTGTTTATCAGCCTGTTCCTGGCTGGTATATTGAACTTCTACCTGACCATCCGCAACAGCTCCCTTGACATCAGTGATGCCTTCCACGGAATACAGATATCCTCCCACCGGGGCAATTCACATATCGCACCGGAGAATACGCTGCCGGCTTTGGAGCAGGCAATCATTGCCTCATCTGACTATGCGGAAATTGATGTAAGGCAGACCAAGGACCACATCCTGGTTCTGATGCATGATTCTAATTTAAGACGTACCTCCGGCGTCAACCAATACCTCAGCAATATGACCTATGCACAATTAAACGATCTGGATGTGGGAGCCTGGTTTGGTAAGGACTTCCTTAACACGAGGATCCCGACCCTGGAGGAAACCCTGGAATATTGCAAGGGAAGGATTAAGTTAAATATTGAGCTAAAGATAAATGGAACAGAGAAGGATGTGGAGCAGCAACTGGCTGACTTAATCGCTAAATATGATTTTGAGAACCAATGCGTGGTATCCTCCTCCAAATATTCTTCTTTGATTAAGCTGAAAGAAATAAACCAGAACATCAAAACCGGCTATATCCTTTCCGCCGTCTATGGGAATTTTTATAATACTGAATACCTTGATTTTTTTAGTATACATTCCAGCTATATCAATAAAAATGTAGTCGATAACGTACACGGAGCCGGTAAGGAAATCTACGCCTGGACAGTAAATAGTACCAGTGAGCTCCTGCGCATGAAGTCCTATGGGGTGGATTGCATTATTACGGATAATCCGACCCACGCAAGGGAAGTGATTTACCGTGACAATACAAATGATACCTTTATCCAGCTGATTAAGCAGATGTTTAAAACCCGCTCCCGCTACCAAGCGACCCAGCTGATCCGGTTCTAATGGCTTGAGCCTAATGCGGCATTCTCCCGCTACCAGGCGACCCAGCTGATCCATACTAATGTAAATCCTGATGCGGCATTCTCCCGCCCCCTGCCAGATAATAAGGGCTGTCCCTATAAGAAACTCTAATAAGGTTTCCTATGGAAACAGCCCTTTTCATACTAACGGACATTTGGCCGTTAGGCCACCGGGTGTCGGATGTGAACTGATCTTCATTTCACACTATAGTGCCAACCGGTAGATCTGTTCCGCCTCCGCGCTTGATATCTCCACAAAGCTTCCCATTGTATATTGATCCCCGAGGCCAAGCTTTTTCACCATCTCCGGGATGTCCTCTTCCTTCGCGCCAAGCTCACGGAAATTAACGGGCATTCCTATAGAGGTTAGAAACTGCTTAAACCTTTCGATTCCCTGCCTTGCTGTTTCCTCCGGGTCGGCAAAGTTCATGTCGACACCCCAGACCCTGACTGCAAGCTGGGCAAAACGGTTAACATCCTGCTTCATCACAAAGGTCATCCAGGCCGGGAAGATTACGGCAAGTCCCGCACCATGTGCCACATCATACAGGGCAGACAGCTCATGCTCCAATCCGTGGCTCGTCCAATCCTGCTCCCGTCCAACGCCTACCAGGTTATTGTGGGCTACCATGCCTGCCCACATGATATTCGCCCGGGCTTCGTAATTATCCGGATCCCCGATTACCCTTGGAACCTCCTTCACCATAGTAAGGAGGATCGCCTCACATAGCCGGTCCGTAACCTCTACTTCCTTTGTATTTGTAAAATACCGTTCAAATACATGAGCCATGATATCCGTTGCTCCTGCTGCCGTCTGGTATGCAGGCAGTGTCTGGGTCAGCTCCGGGTTCAGGATTGAAAATACCGGTCTTATGGCCTCCCCGCTTGCGCCTCTTTTGAGCATCCCCTTCTCCAGGGTAATGACGGAATCACCGGAGCCTTCACTTCCGGCTGCGGCAATCGTCAGGACAGTCCCCAGCTTAAGCGCCTGCTCTATTTGCTTACCCTCATAAAAATCCCAAAAATCACCGTCATACACAGCTCCTGCTGCGATTGCCTTTGCCGAATCAATGGCACTTCCTCCTCCGACTGCAAGGATGAAATCAATGCCTTCCTTCCTGCAAAGCTCTATTCCCTCGTATACCAGGCCGCTCCGGGGATTTGGCATTACTCCACCGAGCTCCACATACTCAAGCCCCTCCGTCTTAAGGGAAGCCTTTACCCTGTCTAATAACCCGGAACGGATTACTGAGCCGCCCCCGTAATGGATTAGCACCTTGCTTCCTCCAAACCGTTTTACATAATGTCCTGCTTTCATCTCTTTATCCCTGCCAAATGCAAAGTAGGTGGGACTATAAAAGGTAAAATTATTCATAGCAGCTTTCCTTCCTTTCCTTTTGAGATATTTATCACAGTTCTCTATTTTATAATATTTTAGATACGCTTCTATTTTAATTGATTTTTATTTATTTTTCCAGGAAATATAAATGAAAACCAATTAATTAGCTTACTGTTGCATAAACAATCACCGCAAAGCAGGTCAGCAGATAGAGGATTGTTCCCGTATTCAAGAAAAAGGAGGAGGTCTTCATTACCGGCTGGTATTTTTCCAGTTTTATTTTTTTATAATTCAGGATGGAAAAGACCACGCCCAAGGTAAGGGCGACCACAATCCACAGAAGGATCACCGCCAAAAATACAAACCTATTCTTAGTAAGCGCCGGTGCCATTACCGATGAGATAAAATTAATCATCATGTGCAATAGAATGGAGTACCGGATGGTATTTGTCTTTAATGCTACATAAGCAAAAATAAAACCGAGCACCGCCGCATAGAAAAACTGTGACAGGTTCATATGGAATAACCCGAAGGCAATACCGGTAATCAAAATTGCCGGAAGCTCCCCGAACCGCCGGACCTTATCCAGCAGCAGCTTGCGGAAAATCAACTCCTCAATGATGGGGGCTATGACCGCCGCATACAGCAAGGTTATAAAGAAGTTGCCCCCTATTATGGCTTCTGCAACCGGATTAATCAGTTCCTTTCCCTTGATCAGGGATATCACCAAGGTTAATACCGTACTCACCAGGTTCGTAAAATACATAGCCATATAGCAGATAAAGAATATCACAATAAATTGGGCAGGCTTTAGCTTTACCACATTTCCCTTTGGAGAATCCGGGATCCTGCGAATGAAGGCATAATAAACCGGAAATCCTACTCCCACGATCGAAATCGCTGTTAACGCCCATACATACCAATCCGTATCTACAAGCTGGGGTGCCGTGCTTCTCGCAAGAAGATCCAGCAGGCTCTGTACTCCCAGAACTACAAGGGACAGAATAAATAAAGAGAGACCCGCATAGTTCATCACCTTCTTTGGAGGCAGACCTATCTCCTGAAAATCATTGTGGCTCCCATTGTCCATATCCTTCCCGTAATTCCCGTCAGACGGACAATTCATTTCAATATTATCTCGTTCCAAATCATCTCGTTCCAAGCCAAAGTCCCCCTTTTATTTTAGTTTTAGCGAAGTCCGTAGTCCAGCAGGGCGATTGCATCCTCCCATCTGCCTGCGGAGGTAGAATCAAGGATAGCGCATACTACCCTGCGTCCGCCCTCCTCAGCAGCGGCAACAATACATCTGCCAGCCAGGGAGCTCGTTCCCGTCTTTAAACCGGTCGCCTTTGAATAATAACTGCCGCTGTACTTTGTAATTAATTTATTTGTACTCGTCCAGGTAATGTCCTCCCCGCTGATGAACTGGTTCCGTCCCCTGCTTTTTTGGGTAATCTCCGTAATTGTGCTGCTCTTTGCTGCCTCCGCCCCGATGAGGCACATATCATAGGCAGTCGTATACTGCCCAATGGCATCATAACCGTCAGGGGTCTGGAAGCGGGAGTTTTTCACCCCGAGCCTGGCTGCCTCTTCATTCATAAGCCGCACAAATTCCATCACTGCTTCTTCTTTGGCAGCCTCGGGCTTACCCAAGGATTTTCTCCCAACATATGCGGCGATCGTATAGGCAGCATCATTTCCGGAGGGTAAGAGCATGCCCTCAAGGAGATTCTGAACCGTCAGGACCTCCCCCTCCTCCAAATAAGCCCTGGTAGAGTCAGATGCCATCATTGTAATCTCATCACCTACTGTCACCGTCTCATCCAGCTCACACCAGCTTAAGGCAACCAGGGAGGTAAGCAGCTTTGCGGTGCTTGCCGGAAACATGGCTTTCACTGCATTTTTGTAATAAAGCACCTCCAGCGTATCCGCATCCATCAGGATAGCTGCTTTTGC
>JARKQP010000017.1 GCA_029974875.1 Mobilitalea sp. | reverse complement strand
CAGATGGATATAGAGCCCCCATATTCGCCGCGTTAGTATTTAGTATAAAGAGGCGTTTTGTTGGGCGGAGCCTAATATATTTTGAGTTACGAGGAAGGAATTTATATGTTTCCATATTATAACGAGCTTCTCGATGAAGAGAAGGATGAGCTAAAGGAAGTAATTAAAGCACTTTATTTTCAAACCTATATTTTAGAGAGAAAATATGATAAAAAAACGGAACGGTACTTGCCAAACCGCTTATATCGCACCTGTGAACGGCATCTGGACTTCTTAAAGGAGTATTTTAAGATTGCGGATATTGATCTGATTGAAAACAGGCAGTATGGCATTATGCATATCGTAACCCAGAATCTGCAGGGGGATAAGCTGAGCAGGCTTACGACGATTTTCCTGCTGCTCTTAAAGCTGGTTTTTGATGAGCAGATGAATACGGCGAGCAGTTCGATTCATGTCTATACTTCACTGAATGAGGTTTATGAAAAAATTCAGCTGTTCCGTCTGTGGAATAATAAATCCATCTCCCTCACGGAGCTTCGAAAAACGATTGCTGTCCTGAAAAAGTACCAGGTAATTGAGGTGGCAGAGGAGATGGGGGATTTGGAAGGGGATACCAGATTTATCATTTACCCAACCATTAATCTTTTGCTGGACAGCCAGTCCATTGCAGCGATTATAGAACAATACCAGGAAGAAGAGGAGGTAATCGCCGATGGGCAGATATCAAGCACTTTCGAAGATGTGTCTGAATAACTGGCACTACATAAATGAGAAATTACTATCCTTCCATGATGAGATTAATTTCTTCACAGGACATTCCGGGAGCGGTAAATCAACTGTTTTGGATGCCTTGCAGATTGTCCTGTATGCGGATACCAATGGACGGGGGTTTTTTAATAAGGCAGCGAAGGAGGATTCTGACAGGTCCTTGATTGAATATCTCCGGGGAATGAAGGTAGTTCAGGAGAATAATGAGATCAGTTATTTAAGAAATAAAAACTTTTCTTCTACCATTGTCCTGGAGTTTCAGGATACGGAGACTCATAAGTACCAGAGCCTTGGTATTATTTTTGATGTGGATGTCTCTGTTAATGATGTTAACCGGATGTTCTTCTGGCATGCAGGGGAGCTTGCACCGAACCGTTACCGTGATGGGGAGAAGGTATTTTCCATCAGTGAGTTGAAGGATTATCTGCAGGCTAATTATTCCAAGGAAGACTTTTTTCTAAGCCGCACCAATGAAAAATTCCGTAACGAATTATACAGCAATTATTTTGGGGGATTGCATCCAAAGCATTTCCCGGCATTATTCAAGAAGGCGATTCCCTTTAAGATGGATATGAAGCTGGAGGATTTTGTTAAGAA
>JARKQP010000016.1 GCA_029974875.1 Mobilitalea sp. | reverse complement strand
GGATTTCAATCAAAACTCAGCGGTTTTGAAGCGCCTGTCCCGCCAAATGGCTGGGATAGCGTGGAGCGGTCGTTGAAGGCGGCTGCGGCTGCCCGGACGGTACTTCGCCGAAGATGGTATGCCGGTTCGGCAGCCGCTGTGGTGGTACTGCTCGTCGGCAGTATACTGTTTATCCGAAATCCTATGGAGCAGGGGGAGACGATGGTTTCCGAATCGGCTTCTACAACATCCCCGACCGGTAATACTCCGGATTCCGGTACAGAGATGGCTTCCGCTTTGGAATCAGTGTCAGAACCGATTACCCGGCCGGTTGAATCCAGGCCGCTTTTGGCTGCAAGGTCTTCCGGAAAAGCAAGAACCGGAAAAGAAGCGGTCGTTCGCTCTTCTTCTCCTGCGGGAATATTGGCAGCATGGATGGAGCGTGAGAAATTACAGATAAAGGATGCGGAAAGAAGGATGGATACCGATACTCTCCGGCTGTTGGCGAAATCTGTAGAAAAGGATGCGGAGCAAAACAGTAAAGAGCTGTATGCGGAAGAGGTTATTATGGTTGGAGGAGACGATAGATATCTCTTTGCCGGAGGAATCCCTGACGAAAGAGGTGAAGGAACTCTTTTGCTTGCCGTCAATGGGAGAGGAGGGCTGACCGGCTATCAGCAAACGGTAAATTCGCCCATGACTTTGCGGAGTATGTCCGTTGCTTCCGATAATAAATATATGACGGAAGCCAATAAGAACTTACAAGTCCAGACCAATAATGCAACGAACAATGTTTCTGAAATGGAACATGATCAGCCGGTGTCATTCGGTATCACGGTTTCCAGATATCTGTTTGACGACCTTTCCATTGAAACCGGTCTTGTTTACTCTTATCTTCACTCTAAATCCAGGAATACTAATGATAATTTCAAAGTGCAGGAAGTGCAAAAACTTCATTATCTGGGTATCCCGTTGAATGTGAACTACAATATTTTCTCTTTGGGACAACTGAATGTGTATGCTTCCATAGGAGGAATGGTGGAGAAAGATATATATGGTGAATTCCGGAAAATCAAAGAAGGGCAGGCATCTGCGAATTTCAATAGCGCAGCAGAAGGATCGGAAGAGAAGGAAATTACAAAGATATCCCAAGAGAATCCCCAGATATCGGTCAATGCCGGTGTGGGACTTTCCTATCCTATCTACGACAGGCTGAGGTTCTATGGGAAAGTAGGGGGAGCCTATTATTTTGATGCGAAAAACCAATATAAGACTATTTATTCCGACAGGAAGATCGTGATGGATATTAATGTGGGATTAAGGTATGAATTTTAATATTAATATAAAATAGAAAGTAGAAATGAAAAAAGTAATTTTGTTTTTGAGTGTTATCGGAGCAACACTTCTGATGACATCCTGTTTGGGAGAAGGAGGGAATAATTATACAGATAGCTCTTTTGTATATTTAGATATGGATGAGAGGGGACAGATCTACGGAAAGACTTTCTCACGTTGGTCGGGTTATTCTCGGGTAATTACTACCAGCTCTATGTTGACCATGGATCCCGGCACATTTAAATTTATGGTATACAGTTGGGATGAAGCGAATGGAACTGCCCCAATTACAGTGGACGGTCAAAGTTTCCAGGCTGACATAGTACAGCTTGCAGACAAAGTAATAGACATCTCCCAAAAAAGCCTGAACATGGGTGGAATTCCGGTAGTGGAAGAGCCGGTAGGCTTTGATGAGATCCTGGATCCTCTTTATAGTAACTCCAGAAGCTTTATGAGGGACTACTGGATTATCGAATATGGTTATTCAGCTAAAAAAGGTGAAACGGGCCGGGTTGAATTCTATAAAAGAGATGAATTGAATGAGAAGGGAGAAATAGTAATTGAAGCCCATCTTACTCTAACCGGTACACCGGACGGTACAACCGTTGAAAAGAGGGGGGATGCCATTGCTCTTAATATGGGTCAGTTGCGTTCGCTGGCAGAAGGCTCTCAAGATAAAAAGTTGAAGATAAGATTTGCTTATTACAAGAATAAGGGTGACAATACGGAGCCGGAGTTGGTTGAATTGCAAAATGCTGTGGAGTGGAATATTAGTGAAGAGAACTAAGTTTTACTGTCATATAATAGAAAACGACAGCTCCTCGATAACAGGAGCTGTCGTTTTTTACTGACGTCGTGATCAATGAAACTCTTCTCTTTCAAAAAAATCATGTACCTTTGCAATCCAAAATCAAAAAGGAATGTGGAGGGATATTTTTATCACTATTGCGCAGCTCATTGTCGCGTCTCCCCGGGCGTGGAAAGAGGTGGAAAAGGAAAAGAGGACGCAGCATGAGTTCCTTTACCGTTTCCTTCATCCCATATTCGGAATCATTGCCTTCACCTCTTTTGTGGGAGGTCTGTGGTTCGTAAGGGAAGGGAATGTGGAGAATGCGTTG
>JARKQP010000928.1 GCA_029974875.1 Mobilitalea sp. | reverse complement strand
TGGCCATGCCGTTATTGTGATAGACAATAACCAGAAAAACCGGCTGTTAATTAAGGAATATGAAAAATTAGCCGCACCGAATCATTTAATTGCCCTCGCCTGCCATACGCGGGAGATTGAATCAGAAATTACGGCGTTACTAATTCAAAATGATGTGAATTATAAAAGAAGCAATAGCGACATTGAGCTGATTTTTATTAATGCAAAGGAACATGCTGCAAAGGGAGGAATTGGCAATGAAGAAAAATAAAGTCTCATTAAGAATGATACAATATGAATTAAGAAATGTAGCAGGGAATCCATTTGTCCACATTTTTGGCGTTGGTTTTCCAATCCTGTTATCGATTATTATTACCAAGGCGATCGCCGCAGAGATGCCGGGCAGCTCCTATATGGGGGAGGTTGTTACTTCTATTGTTCTTGGCATTGGAGCCGTTATTCCGATGGCAACGATCCTTATAGGTTATTCCAGCACCTGTTCCCAGGATATTGAAAAAAATATACCCCTTAGAATGCAATTATTTGGTTTCAGTGAAAAGTATACGATTGTCAACCGTCTGATTGCGGAATTTATTTATATGACGTTTGCTTTTATTATTTATTTTATCATAGGCTGTAGTGTGCTTGAGCTGGTAGCTCCTGTTGCCTCGGGCGCAATTATTTATTTTGTTTGTATTTATATTTTTGCAGCAGTGCTATTTATGTTAGCGCATGCCATTGCAAACCTTGTAAAAAAATTTGGACTGACTTACATGATCACGATGATTATTTATTTCGCAATGATGATTTTAAGCGGTATGATGGGGATCACAGTGGATAAACTGCCAAAAGGCCTGAGAGTTGCTTCCGACCTACTCCCATCCACATATTTTGTTGAGGATTTTTATGCAGTCTGGGTTGGAAAAGCGTATAATTTTGGACCCATGATACAATCCTATATTTTCTTTTTTGCTATATCAGGGATACTGGTGTTTATTATGATTTACAATTCAAAAAGGAATTTGCATTGAATGGAACAAGGGGTACTGCATACGCTAAGGGGTGGGTTGATATTAATACCCATCCCTGTTGTAGTTACGGTATCAACATAAATATTGGTATGGTTAATGAAAATATGATGATTCGAGCGGCAAATGGGTGAGGTTTAGACGGTGAGATGAATGCGAGTGCATCTATATGCATCTGGCTTGCCTTTAACATCACATGATTACCAAGTGCGGGTAATCATGCGAGACCCGGTCTGCACCATATGCATATAGATGCACTCGCATTCACCGCGTTAGTCATAGAAAGATTTTTGCCGGGGAAATTATATGATCCGCTTTAATATTTGTAGTTGTTAAATATTCTTCTACAGGGTATACTTGTTTTAAAAGAACAAAATGATAAACGGTAAAGGTACTGTAAGGCTATAATCAGATCACATTGGAGAATGGCTGAATGACGGTTTATCTATGTAGGAGGTATGCTTAATGAAGTTTTTATGGACAACGCTTGTTGTAAAAGACTTGGAGGAATCCTTAAGGTTTTACAAGGAAATAGTTGGATTAAAGGAGCACAGAAGATTTAACTCAGGCCCTGGGGTTGAGATTGCATTTTTAAGTGACGGTGAAACAGAGGTTGAATTAATGACCAATCCCCAGAAGAAAGAATTGAGCTATGGAGCGGATATTTCCCTTGGCTTTGAGGTGGAGGACTTAGAAAAATTCATGTCCGTTCTGGAGGAGAAGGGAATCCCGGTTGTGAGCGGACCGATTTCCCCGAATCCGTCAGTTAAGTTTATTTTTGTACACGACCCAAATGGTTTGAGGATCCAATTTGTGGAAAACGCTAAGAAATAGATTTACAAAACCGGAATTATGTATTATAATCGTTAAATAAATAACAAAAATATTCGTGCTGACGACGAGGGTGCGCCCGAGTGGGAAGGCGACAGATTAGAATATATTTGAACCTTTATTTTAGTGATAGTAGGTATAATTCCGGTAAATTATTTCAAGGTTATGGACAACGAGATATTTACCATGATTTTTCCTGATATCAGTGAGCTGAGGATTCCGATAGCTATCCCTGTGCCTTTCTAGGTGCAGGGTTTTTTTATGCTTTGGCTTGCCTTCGCGAATTAATAAAGGAAGATTAATGATAAAAAATTAATGATAGAGAGAGGTAAGGCATGGACAAAGTAAGAGATCTAATTGAAAAGTTAGAAAAAGAGAGAATGTTAAGTAAAGAGGAATTTCTGACCTTATTAACGACCATCTCCAAAGAGGATACGCTGTTCCTTAGGGAACGGGCGAGGCAGACGGCACAGAGGCATTTCGGCAATAAGATCTATACCAGGGGACTTATCGAGTTTACGAATTATTGCAAGAATGACTGTTATTACTGTGGAATCCGAAGAAGCAACAGAGGGGTGGAGCGTTACCGTCTGACAAAGGAGCAGATCTTGGATTGCTGCAGACAGGGACATGAGCTGGGCTTTAGGACCTTTGTGCTCCAGGGCGGTGAGGACGGCACCTATTCTGATGAGGATATGATAGACCTGATCCATAGGATTAAAGAGGCTTATCCGGATTGTGCAATCACCCTGTCCGTCGGTGAGAAGAGCTATGAGAGCTATTTGAAATACTACCAGGCCGGGGCGGACCGGTACCTGCTAAGGCATGAAACGGCCAGCGAGGACCACTACCGCAAGCTGCATCCGGAAAATCTCAGCCTAAAGCGGCGGAAACAATGTCTAAAGGATTTAAAGGAGATAGGCTTCCAGGTGGGGGCGGGGTTTATGGTTGGTTCCCCCTACCAGACGACGGAGCATCTGATCGAGGATCTATTCTTCTTAAAGGAGCTTGACCCGGAGATGGTTGGGATAGGCCCCTTCCTGCCCCACCATGAGACACCCTTTGCGGAGGAAGCTAAGGGTACTATGGAGCAGACCCTGCTCTTTATCAGTATCCTCCGGCTGATGCTGCCGAATGCACTGATTCCTTCCACGACCGCACTGGGTACGGTAAACCCTAACGGAAGGGAGCAAGGAATTTTATCAGGGGCAAATGTAGTGATGCCGAATCTGTCCCCTACGATTGTCCGCAAGAATTATCAGCTTTATGATAATAAGATCTGCACGGGAGATGAGGCGGCAGAATGTCGCTTCTGCCTGGACGGCAGAATGAGAA
The DNA here is from genome assembly GCA_029974875.1 of Mobilitalea sp. The sequence continues at coordinate 1,845 of JARKQP010000928.1, read as the reverse complement.
AAATAGGATATGAACTGGCCGTGAACCGCGGTGATTATCAAAAAATGGCGCTTTAAAGAGCATATCAAAAAGTAGCATATCGAAAGATAGCCTACCAAAAGATAGCTTATCAAAATGCGGCATATCAAAAGGCAGCATATAATAGGCGACACGCTAACAGTATAAAATAACCCGGAATTCAGAAAGAATAGGCCGGTTCATAAAGGAGAGGTATAAGATGTATGATGTAATGTCTAAAAAAGCAGAAGAATTCATTAGCCATGAGGAAATTTTAGAAACCTTGGAATATGCAAGGGCAAATAAGGATAACCGTGAACTGATCGATGCTATCCTGGAAAAAGCCTGTCAGATGAAGGGGATTACCCATCGTGAGGCAGCTGTACTGTTGGAATGTGACCTGGAGGATGAGGTCCAGAAGATCTATGACCTGGCAATTAAGATTAAGGAGAGATTCTATGGCAACAGGATTGTTATGTTTGCCCCCCTTTACCTGTCCAATTACTGTGTCAATGGGTGTGTCTACTGTCCCTACCATTATGTAAATAAGCATATTTCACGCAAGAAGCTGACCCAGGAGGAGATCCGCAATGAGGTAATTGCCCTCCAGGATATGGGGCATAAGCGGCTCGCGCTTGAGGCCGGTGAGGATCCGGTAAATAACCCCTTGGAATATATTCTTGAGAGCATCAATACGATTTACTCCATTAAGCATAAAAATGGGGCGATCCGCCGCGTCAATGTAAATATTGCAGCAACCACCGTGGAGGATTACGGGAAGCTTAAGGATGCAGGAATTGGAACCTATATTCTGTTCCAGGAGACCTACCATAAGGAAAACTATGAGAAGCTCCATCCGACAGGGCCAAAGCACAATTATGCCTATCATACAGAGGCCATGGACCGTGCCATGGAGGCAGGGATCGATGATGTTGGTCTTGGTGTGCTTTACGGACTTAATATGTACCGCTATGATTTTGCCGGTATCTTAATGCACGCGGAGCATTTGGAGGCGGCCATGGGCTGCGGTCCCCATACCATCAGCGTGCCCCGTATCCGTCCGGCGGATGATATTGACCCGGATAGCTTCAAGGATGGGATCTCTGATGAGATCTTTGAGAAAATTGTAGCAATTCTTCGTATCGCAGTACCTTACACAGGAATTATTGTATCTACGAGGGAATCCCAGAAGAGCAGGGAAAGGGTGTTAAAGCTGGGGGTTTCACAGATCAGCGGAGGATCAAAGACCAGTGTGGGCGGCTACGCGGAGGAGGAGCCGGAGGAAGAAAGCTCAGCCCAGTTTGATGTGGAGGACAAAAGGACATTGGACGAGATCGTGGACTGGTTACTTGAGAGGGGGCATATTCCAAGCTTCTGTACCGCCTGTTACCGGGAAGGGCGCACCGGTGACCGGTTTATGACCCTTGTAAAATCGGGGCAGATTGCCAACTGCTGCCAGCCAAATGCACTCATGACCTTAAAGGAATATCTGGAGGACTATGCCTCAGAGGATACACGGAAAAAAGGAGAGGCCTTAATCGAAAGGGAGCTGACCCATATCCCGAACGAAAAGGTGCTTAGGATAGCGGAGGATAATCTGGTAAAGATTGCAGCCGGAAGCCGTGATTTTAGGTTCTGATTGCCGCAGTATATTTAGTATACTGACGCTCATAATTAGGCTAATAGCACTGTTAGCTTAAAGATGAACGTGTCAGCACATTAATACAGCGTTCACTAGGGAATTAAACTATTTTATCAAAAAATGATATGCTTTTTTGGAGGAAATTGTTATAATTATAATATAGAAGCAAATAGATATGATTCAGTTGGGATAACAGCAGAATAATT
>JARKQP010000899.1 GCA_029974875.1 Mobilitalea sp. | reverse complement strand
TATTTTCATTATTTTTCATTTATTTTCAGTTTTCATTTCTTATTAAACATAAGACTGTATGGCATCAGGGAAGCTACGAAAAATACTTCTCATTCGCTAAACCTAGGCCGGAGGCTACTTCTGCATGCCTGGGCATATATTATAGGCATCCGTCCCCAAATCCGCTCTATCCGTCACCGAACTTGCCCTAAATATAAAAAGGGCAGGATTCAAAGAATCCTACCCCAGCTATTTATACTCTTCCTATAAATTTTCACCAAGCTCCCGAAACATATCAGCAAGTCTAAAGCACTTTTCTTTATCCAGCTGAACCATATCGACACCTTCACAGGAATCCGTAATATATAATACACCGTCATCAATCTCAAGCAAAAACGCTCCTGTACTTTCTACTGTTTTGTCATACTTATTCATTATTTTCAAAATTTTATTTTCATCAATTTTCATGGCATTTCTCCTCATACGATTCCTACCTATTATTCTACAGTTCAAAGCTCCATTTTGCAACAGCATCCTATAAAAAAGGACCGCTTTAAGCCGGATGCCTTCCCTTCTGCAAAAAGTACATCCTAATAAAGCAGCCCTTTTATACTAAGCTTTTTGAATTAAAATCCATAAACAATCCAAGGGGATTCTTACATTCAACATATTTTTATCCTAGGGTGTGTCTGAAAACACATTGTGGTTTCAGGCACATCCCGGCTTTCTTATTTTGTTTCTGAAGGATCCCTGGAGAGTTGGTGACTTGAGGAAGACCATTCAGTATCACCGCTTACATAACTTCTTGTGTTGTCCATTGCATTCTTGTACCGGTTCATATCATCCCCTGTTATATTTCTTTCCGCTGTTCCGTCATCATTTTGGACTGTATTGTTCGGATTCTTACTGTTCTCTTTATCTGACATAACTACCTCCACTATATAGCGTTGCAGATATTATGTGCTGCTTCAGGAAAACTATTCAAAATGCCGGATCTCAATCTGTCACCAGAAAAACGCCATAATTGCAAGGGAGTATGAATTTTATCCGATATTCCGGTCCATTGCCGGCAGACGATTGATGCAGGATCTCCACGGCACTTATCTCTCCCGTAAAGGTATCCCACAGTTCAGGAGCTGTCCCAGAGCCAACTTCTGCCACCAGTTCCTGTTCCTCCTTCATGAAATTTATAAAGTAATATATTTTCTGGCTGCCGTTTAGGAATTTGCACCAGGATATACCCTCTAAATCTTCGCCCGTATGGATGTAGGGATCAATGATCCAGTCCGGATAATGCTTCTGCGTATTTTTGCAATAATTGATTCCTGATATGATCCTCATATCCGGAGCCGCCCCCTCCTTCAACCAATCCACGATGTCCTGTATTTCCTCCACGTCATGGACGAATTTTACTGACGCCCTCTCCTTAATCCGTTGGAATATGCTGCGTATTTCCCCGTCCGCAGCCCTCTGTAATCCATACTGGGGAATGGTATCAATAATGCACAGGCGTCCTCCCTGCAGCGTAAATTCATCCAATAGCTGGGCAAGCGAGAGGGGGATAATCTCACACATCGGAAGAATGAAGCTCCGGTATTCCAGGCCGGTGACCCAATTTACGAATCTTTCATCCTCTATCTCAAAATTCCCTACGCCGTCACCAGGAAGGACCGTAAAGTCCAGGTTGTACTCCAGCAGCCCGTTTAGCAGGAGCTGTTCCTTCCTGTCAAGCTCTGCTGCCCGTTCATCCAGGATAACCGGCCCCCTGTGGTAGCCATGGGTAAAGCCCTGGTCCGCCAGATAATGCAGCCAAAAGGTTTCTATGGGATGATAAACCAGTACATCCGTCTGGCGGACACTTTCGCTTAACATACCGTATACCCTTCTGCACATTGCATTGGCCTCTGCCATACGGTTCCATCCGCTCCACTGGAAGAACTGGGACGGTGGCCAGTCATGCTTCCTGAAGTCCCTGATGGAATAGAAAAATCCATGGTTGGTTATTGTCTGGACACCCTGGGAATACAGCCAGGAAATCATCCTCGTGTACTCCTCGAAGGTAAGATCCCAGCCGCAGGCGGCAAATACCTCACACACCAGTCCCCGCTTACCGTATATCTCCGCTGCCGAAGCTGCAAATTTAATATTCAGGCTTCCGATTCCCTTGCCAAGATGATCCACTCCCGGCCTGCTGACAGCCCTCAGCTGCCTCATGAAATCCCCGCTGAACCGTACATGGCCCGACATGGTTTCTTCCCCGAGCAGATGGGGACAGTAATCAATCTGATGCTCCTCACACCATTTTTTTATGACGGAGTGATAATTCTCCCTATACAGGTCGGCAATGACATCATAGTAGTCACAGCGTGTCCGGCCGGCCTCCACCCCGGGTATCACAAGGTCTGGCAGATGCTCCTCCAGCTTATAGCCCTTTCTCCGTTCAAATTCCTCAAGCAGCACATCACTCCAGGGAAAAGCATGGCAAAATCTTGTCTCATCATTGAAGCCTGCCGTAATAACATTTCCAAAGGCCTCGGAAAAATGCCTGTAGTACTCCTCATAGGTCTTTTCCACAAAGAGCTTGGTTGCCTCCGCATTCAAATAGTCGGGGTTTAGCTCCCCGCCCTCGGAATATGGCTCCATCATAACCCTTGCTTCATAGACAACCGTGTCCCTGTCCCTAAGGAGCTCAAAATCAAATTCCGCCATGGAGAACAGTACGCCTGGTTCGCCCCCCGGCTGGAACCGGCTGGTATCGATGGGCTCCATCGTCTCTGCATCATAGCAGAACAGATTCTGTATCCTGAATTTTTCTCCTTTATAATTTTCCATCGCTTCCGCAGCGCTAAGCTTTGACGGCCTGATACTGCCGGGCTGTCTCCGGAACCTGGTGTTTGCAGGCACAAGGAACCTTTGCAATTGCAGGTACTTTTCCCGGTACTCCTCATGCTTTGTCACTTGCCCATTGGCTGTTCCTGCCGGCCAGTTGAACTCATCATATATCCACAGCCGTTCCCCGTTCTGTTTCTTATACTCAATGACCGTATTGATATGCTCCATCCATTCCTTATCCAGATATCCGCCAACAAAGCCTGTTCTTGCATGGGGCGCATTGCAGGTGATTCCCGCCTCCGTCATCAGCTTCATCTGATGCTCCAGCTCTGCTTTTTCCAGCTTATCGTTCCAAAACCACAAAGGAACCTGGGCTTCGTCATATTCTTTTTTGTGTTCCGGGTGCCGGAAGTCTTTTTCATCCATCCTGGTTATCCTCCTTATTGGTCAAATTATTTTTTAACTTTATCCCACCTCAGCATGATCCCAGTATAAAAAATAAGAGGACAAAATTATATCACTTTTCTTTGTCCTCTGTCGTTTTTCTTATATTATTTGTTATTAGATTTATTAGATTTAGGCTAAAATGAAAAACTAAATGTAAGGTCGAACTAGTAAAAAACTTGATTTTAGGTTGCATTAACTTCTGCAATAACCTTCTTATATTCCCAATTATGTTATAGTGGTATAAATCGATTGCTATCCGCCACAAAGGAGCAGATATGCCTGGGAGATTTGACTTGAAGCATTATTTAAAATTCATCCTTCCCAAACTTTTCTTTATACTGCATCGGTGTCATTCCCGTGTACTCCTTGAACACCTTACCAAAATGGCTCTGGGTGGCAAAGCCCAGGTAGCTGCTGATGGATTTGCAGTCAAAGGGGGAATACATCAACAGGTTCTTTGCCTTCTTTACCTTCTCATTCAGGATATACTTAGTAATTGTAACCCCTTCTGTCCTATGGAACAGGTTTGACAGGTAATCCGGGTTCATATACAGGGTATCTGCAAGGTATTGGACTGTGATTTTTTCATGCATATGCTGGTAAATAAGATTCTTGCATTGCCCCACAACCTTATTTTCCCCCGCACCTGCCACTGCTTTTGCTTTATTATGAAGGTCATGGACCAGCTTTGTAAAGTAGCGTGCCATTTCATTCGCATGCTTTTTTAATTCTTCCGCATTCTCTGCCTCGTCAATCCGGAAGGCCCAGGCGTCCGTTACTGCGAAGGCCTCCTCCGGCATTATGCCTCCCTCGATTGCACTTCTGGCATAAATCGCCATGGCACAGAAGGCTACATTTTTTAAGGACCGGAGAGGATCCCTTGACAGAACCCCAAGGCTGCCCCCATAGGGCTCATTGATGCACCGCTCCATGCCTTCTATATTACCACTCCTGATGCACTCCAATTCCCTCTTCTCCCGGTAGTACGAATTATGAAGCTCATTATTCTCCTGCCGGATAAATTTTAATCTGGCAATCTCTTTGGAAATCTCCGTGTAATCTCTCATGTAGTCCGTCCTCCAATGACTGTGAATCCTATTTTTAGTCCTTGCGGATTTTATTAAGGATTGTTACTATTTCCCATTATAGCAAATTTTATGAGAAATGAAAGTCAGGTTATGGGTGGTAGATATACCGGCCTATTCTTCCCCTGCCTTAAAATTATAGATGGGCTTAATGACCTTAACTATGTCCGCTGTGTCCTTAATGTTGGCTACAATGTCCTCCATGCCCTTATAGGCCATCGGACATTCATCCAGAGTATCCCCGTTGACGGACGTAGTATAGATTCCGGACATCTGCTTCTTAAACTCCGAAACAGTGAAGGTATTCTTCGCTTTTGTCCTGGACATAAGCCTTCCTGCACCGTGGGGCGCAGAATAATTCCAGTCCTCATTTCCCTTGCCAATACAGATTAGGGATCCATCCCTCATGTTGATGGGGATCAGGAGCTTCTCGCCTGCCTTCGCCGAAACAGCTCCCTTTCTGAGTATCAGCTCCCCAGTATCGATATAGTTGTGGATGGTGGTAAATTCCTCCTCAACCTTTAGCTTCATGCCCCTTATGATCTCCTCCATCATGGCTTTCCTATTCAGCATTGCAAAATTCTGGACAAGCTTCATATCATGGATATAATCCTCCATAAGCTGTCCTGACAGATAGGCAAGAGACTTGGGAATCCTGGTCTGCACCTGGGCCTTTAATGTATTTACTGCCGTCTGGATCTCCTTTTCTTTTCCGGCGGATTTATATTCTTGAATCAGCCGGTTAATGTCCTCTGCCGTATTGCCATTCAAGGATCTATATGCCTGATCCTGGTAGAAGGTAGCTACCTCCAGCCCAAGATGCCTGGAGCCGGAGTGTATGACAATGTAATTCCTTCCCTCCTCATCCTGGTTCGCCTCAATAAAATGATTGCCTCCGCCCAGGGTGCCCAGGGACTTGACGGCCCGGTCCAGGTTAATCCTGCCTTCCTTCCTGCACCTGAGCTGGCTTAAATCAATCTCATCATTATACTTATGTATTGTCTCCCTGATATGAAAGCCCGATGGGATCCTGTCATAAATCAATTTATCCAGCTTTTGCAGCTCGATATGTTTATTCTTTATTTGTATAGTTTCCATGCCGCAGCCGATGTCCACCCCCACAAGGTTTGGGACGATACAGTCCTGAATCGTCATTGTCGTTCCTATGGTGCAGCCTGCCCCGGCATGGACATCCGGCATAATCCGGATTCTTGCGTTCTTTACATATTCCTGGTCGCACAGGGTTTTGATCTGTTCCAGCGCAGTGTCTTCCACAACTTCCGTGAAGACCTTTGCGGTATTGTATTTTCCTTCTATTACTTGCATTGAAGCCTCCATTAATAATTTTCTTTTTTGGCGAAATCCTTCAAATCAGCAAGCTTATGATTATTCCTGCTGATGTTCCTCTTTCTGTTTTTCTGTATTCCCTTCGCCCTGGGATAATATTTATCACATTTCTGGCAATAGTGTTCGTGGCCGGCATTCCTGCCTTTTTTACATTGACCTAAAGCCATGTAATGAATACAAACGACTTCCCTATATTGAGCCATAATTTTAATTCCTCCAAACTAATTGATTGCAGTCCTATGGATGAGATAAACCAATAGGCTGATTTAGCAGCGCAGCAACGAAGTTGTTCCATATTGCTACTGCGGAGAACAACCCATAGGCGGCATAAAGCGCTTTATCCTGCCATAAACAAAAAGAGCCGGTTACAGCGTGATACAATGTACCACAAAGAATCGGCTCCAAGCTTTATGTTTATATGGTTGCCGATAGCACTGAACTATGCTATCGTTTTTTAACGGCTTTATTTATGATAGGGATCCATTGTATGAAATGCAACCGCTATCATAATCATAGCATATTCCAGGCCTTGCTTTTATTCTGTTGTTACTTAGCTGCTGACGATTAATGTTTCCTGTGTTTGTGGTGTTTTTTATTGTATTAATTGTATAGGTCGATTTCATGGCAATGTCTCCTTTCTTTTTTATTTTGAATACAAAAGCTGCTTTTTGACTATAACACATAATTTTCAGGCTGTAAAGACATAAAACTCAAGTCAGCCCAAGTCAGACTTAACAGACATAGCATAAATCCTAAGGCAGACTGAACGGCATGAAACCCAAGTCGATTACCCCGGTATTTTACTATGAAGCCTACCACCAGGAATAGTACGGATTATCTTTTTGCTTCTTACCTCTGCCCTCACTGCCTGCCGCGTTACTGGCATTACTGCTCGTATTGCTGCCTGCATGATTACTTGTACTAATGTCACTGCTGTTATTTACATTGATGCTCGTATTATTCGAATTTCGTGTGCTGCGTTTCTTTGGCATATGATTTACCTCCAATTATAATTTACTATTATTATCTGTAAACCGTATCGAATAATTCTTCCAATTAAATGAAACAGCAGCTATAAATTAACATTCTGTAATTCAATATGTAATTTCATATCCACTACTCAGTAGTATAATAGCTTTTCCTGTAAGTATCATTCTCAAAATCAAAAAATTCCTGATATGGCTCCCCGTTCTCATAACCCCATAGGGAAATAAGCTTTGGCTGTACTTCAAACACTACTTCATTATCCATATGGGAATATTTATCAAAGGAGCCTTTGAAATATTGATTATACTTATTTGAAAAGCTACTATTTTCAGCGCTGAGAGGATGCCCCTGCTCTTTGCATATCCCTTCAATCTGTATGTTATTAAAGCATAGTGCAACCCTTGGGTTTCTTAATATTTGATTATATTTCAGAAACCGCCTATCTGTTTGAAAGTAAAACTTCTGCCCCATAACAATAACACTCATAGAGCGGGCAGTTACCCTATCTTCGCTGGATGTGGCTAAGCACATAATCTGGCTCTCCCCCAGCTTCTGGAAAATTTCTTCTAATCTTTTATGAAACATTTTTCGCCTCCACCCTTCTCCAACACTCTATCAATGAATTGCAAAAATTTGATTTACTAATACCATTAAAAACAGTTTTTCATGCACCCCACCTGATATAAATGTCTTTCCATTACTGTATCACAAACAAAATAAAAAGTCATGTATGAGTTCTAATCCCATACATGACTCCAGCTTGAGAAGTTAAGTGAATATAGCTGTCACAATTAAGCCGTACTTCTACCTGTATTTCTAAATTCCACTTTTTTGCACCTTACAGAATCTAACCCTTGAGCTCGCTTAAAGTGATTGAAACCGTCAGGTTTTGATTGTTACGTGAAACGGTGATTTGAATTGTGTCACCCACCTTGTGCGATTCCATAACGGCGTTATAGCTTGCCATATTGGTTATTTCGGTTCCATCAATCGAAATAATTCTATCACCGGATTTGAGCTTGCTGTTGGTGGATTTGTAGATATATAAGCCGGTTTTGTTTACACGGTACATCATGGCTGTCTGTGCGTTTGTGAGGTCTATAAGTGTAAAACCGGTGTCAATACGTCCCTGCACATATCCATACTTGATAATGCTTTCAATTACAGTTTTCGCGCTGTTAACCGGGATTGCGAACCCAAGCCCTTCAACATCAGTGCCTGAGGATTTGGCATTTACAATGCCGATCAGTTCCCCGTAAAGGCTGAACAGTCCGCCGCCCGAATTACCGGGGTTGATAGCCGTGTCGGTTTGCAAGAGCCGCATAGCTTCTCCATCGATGGTGATTTCGCGGTCAAGTGCAGACAGGATGCCACTGGTTACTGTACCTCCCAGCTCACCGAGGGGATTGCCCACCGCAATCATCGTTTCACCAACCTTAAGTGAGGAGGAATCCCCCAATACTGCAGGTGTCAGGCCGGTTGCGTTAATTTTAAGCACCGCAAGATCGGATTTTGCGTCTGTGCCAACCAGGGACGCCGTGTATTCCGTCCCAGCGGATAAGCGTACCGTGATGCTTCTCGCACCTGATACTACATGATTGTTGGTAACAATATAACCGTCAGAGCTGATGATGACGCCGCTTCCGGCTCCCTCGCTGATAAGCTGTCCCATCCTGCCATTGGTAGTCATAGTTTCCGTGGTAATCTCAACAACCGTCTGTTTTACCGCGGCTGCAACTTCCGGAACTGTCATGGCTGCGTTTGCGGAGCTCCCACTAGAAGCAGCCGTGTGTATAAAGGACTGTGATAACGCTTCGGTTTGGGAAACGGCTGCTGCATCGGTAACTGTTATGGACGATGCTCCTTGCAGCTGGTCCGAAACATACCCGCCCGCAAAACCGAACAGTCCGGATGCTGCGACACAGGCTGCAAGCGCAAAGGCTGGAAATTTGGTTCCCGGCTTCCTTGAACCACCCTGGGACTGTACTCCATTTGTCGTCCCAGGGATATTGGAGCCCGCGCAATTTTGAACATAAAAGTTATCTTCCTGGGGATGGATATTGTCTTCAAACATGATTATCATCCTTTCCATATTTAATGTATTTGCTTTTTGATTATAGAATAGCATTCCATTTTGTGGATATCTCCGAAAATCGAAAGCGATTTATACGCAAAACATACGAAAAGGTATCTTATGGCAATTTTTCCGTCCCATACTTTATTTTTGAAGCTTCAATATATAAACCGACAGACCCGTTAATGTGAACCCAACCCCAGCAAACCAATATACCTTCAACAGATCATTCGTCGTCCCGTAAATATCAAGCACACCCTGCATAATACTGCCGACCGTGAGCGCTGCGATTCCGGTATTATAGAGATTCAAGGCCAATCTGCCCGGCAACCGCCTGCAGCCGGACACCGACAGTATCGTATACGGCAATGTCCCTCCGGCCAGAGGAAATGCGAATGCATAAACCATATAGCCCGAATACACCTCATGGCTAAAATGCTCATATACCGCCCCAAACAGCGCACAAAAAAGCGCAATAAGCAAATATACAAAGCCGGTTTTATTTATTTGTCCATACCGTCCCTCAATATCCGATGTATACAATGTCGCTCACACTCCTTTCTCTGATCCGGTTTCCGCCTGTTGTTGGATTGTTGATGACCTCGCCTTGAAACACCATTGTGGAAGAACCACCCCCATCCAGATTATAAGCGATATCTGCACCAAGCCCCTGCATAAATTCTGCCAGCTGGTACAAGGATAAACCTCTGCTATCACTGGTGCGTCCATCCGAAACAATAAAAATATAATGCAGGCTGTCAATGATCCCGATCGCGGTCCGGGGATTGCTCGCTCTTGCTTTATCGACCTCGTCGTTTTCCGATACTGCAATACTCCCTTCTTCGACCAAAGCCGGTCCAAAAGATAAGACCTGGACTGCACCTTGTTCCAGCAGCTTTGACGCCGGGCTGTCGTCCTCTGTAATAATCTCAAAAGAGCCGTCACTCCGGATAACCAGATCCTCCTGCCCGCTGTCGGCATTTTCCCTGTAAAGTGTGCCGTTGCGCAGGACATAACCTTTTGTCTGGGCGCCGTAATAGTCTCCATTTATGGCCAATACCGCTCCGTTTTCTTCGGCTATGGCAGACGTTTTTTCAGTGATGTTTTTGCCATATGCACCCTGCGCAAACGCTGTTTTCAAGTATTCCGGCGATGATACCTGGACATCCGCCACATATATGGTTGTGTCGTATTCCTGATACTCTGTAATGGTTATTGTGATATTGGAGTCACTGTATGTGCTCTCTGTAATTTCCGCCTCCGTGGCAGCGGGTGGCGCTGCTTCCTGCGCCGCGCCCGGCTTCACTGTTGCCGCTTCACCATCCTTTGCCTCCAGTTCTGAAGCCGAAGTATTTTGTGGGAGGCTGTCCTGCTCTGCCACTATCGAATACACCCGTGTTATGACGAAGGTATCCAGCGCTACATATAATGTAAACGAAGTAAGTACAATGGCAAACAAAATCGACCAGACGTATTTCTTGAAGAAAATATTCAAAGCATCACTTCCTTTTCGTTGTTTTTTCACGGTTAAAGATGACGAAATGCTGCACGGACCAGTTTAGGGCAAAGAAAAATAGTTCGACGAGCAGCTTTGCCGCATAGCGGTTCATCCCAACCTGCCCAACGAACATGCTTAGCGCGAATGTGTTGCCGGCCAGTACGGCAACCGCCAGTGCAAAATATTTCAAAGCGGATTTCGTGGCATCCGTTTTGCTCTTAAACACCCATTTGCGGTTTAAAGAATAATTCATACTTGCGCTCAAAGCCCGCGCTATCACATTTGACACCGTAAGGCTGACGCTTGCACCAAGCCCTCCCGTCAACACGCTCATCAGGCTGTAAATGCTGTAATCCACCATAAAGCTCAGAAGCGAGGAGGCTGAGAACTTGAAAATTTCTTTATAGATACGGAAGGAATCCTTAAACGTATCAAAATGCGAGCCCGCGTTATTATCGATGTATATCGTCGTAATCCCAATTTCTTCAACCGGTATTTTTTTGCGGGTAAACTCAAGCAGCACATTCATCTCATACTCGTACCGCTCACCCGTTATTTCAAGCATTGCCGGTATGAGTGAGGTTGAAAAAGCGCGCAGGCCGGTCTGTGTATCGTATATGTTTTGTCCTGTTGAAAGGCGGAAGACGTAACGGGTAACAGTATTGCCGAAGCGGCTTCTCAGCGGCACGTGATCTTTTAGCCTGCGGCTTCCCAAAATCAGCGCATCGGAATGTCCTTCGGACACCCCGCAAACCCGGATGGCATCTTCAATCCTGTGCTGTCCATCCGAGTCCATAGTTACTACGGTGTATTCATCCGCAACATTCTCAAAAATATATTGCAGGCCGGTCTTGATTGCGCGGCCCTTGCCATAATTTTGAGAGTGCCTTAATACAACTGTCAACTCTGATA
>JARKQP010000881.1 GCA_029974875.1 Mobilitalea sp. | reverse complement strand
ATCTTATTATCCTTCCTATGTTATTGCCTTCCTAATTCTTATTTCCTACCACCAATACAACACGGGTAATAGCCTTCCCGCTTAATTTATTTTATGCCCAGTTCACTTTATACTTGGTTGCTTTATGCTTGGTTGCTTTATACTTGGTTCGCTTTATGCCCGGTTTGCTTTATCTTACTTTATATTTACTTTATAATTTCTGTTATATTACAGTTTTTCTGTTTATTTAGTTTTATGATACTCCTCTTTCCCTGATTTGTAAAGAGGATTCCTTCTATTTTACGATTCAAAGATAATTTTCATAAGGATATTCTGCGCATAATCTCCGAAGCCTTCACCGAACAGGTTCAAGCCTCCCTTATGGACAGCATCCTCTTTGATTCCGATCCGGACGGATATATAATCCTGTTTTTCCAGCTGGAATTCCCGCAATATCCTCTCCTCTGATTTTTCATCATCAAGATAGCAGCCCTGCTCCGTAATCCTCCAGGTCTTTAAGATGCCGTACTGTGTATTCTTATCCGGCCACCAGTCTGGATTCTGCTTACCCCTGCGCCCTCCAAAATCACTTGGACAGCTCCAGGTACCTGCTTCCAGTCCATTTACCCATAGGGTGATATCCGAGGGGTAATCCACATTATATTCATGATCCTCGGCGCACAGCTCCATGGACAGCTCCAGACATTTCACCCTTTTACCGGGCAGGGAATTGGAAGGGAAACGATATTCCAAAAACCCATGTCCAAGCCAGATCAGCTGTGCCTCCATACGCCCCGGCAAATAAAAGCAACGGGGATTGTCCTCCGGGCCAATAGGTCCCTTCGCGCTCACGATACCACAGGTAGGCTCTATACGATAGTCCACATAACTGCCTATGGGCATCTTAATGATTTCCTCATCCTGCTCCAGGCTTTTTAAGGTACTAAGCTCCATATAGACATGGTCAAGGACGATATTGCATACCTTCATGGAACCGCGGATACCGGGCTGCAGGTTCGTCTTAATGATTCCCGCTTCCTCCAGTACCTTTACATGTGCCGCCGAGGAGGATGCCGGAATATCCAACAGCTCCGCCATCTCATTCACATTCAGTGATTTATGGCGCAGCAGCCTGAGCATCTCTATCCTGGTTTCCGAAGAAAGGGCTTTTGCAATACCGGCCAAACGCTCCGTATCATCAAGATTCATTTTTATTGTCTGTATCATGGCAGCCTCCCCTATATTTAACAAGATTTTTGTATTATTACAAAATATATATTTATATTATATTTAAAAATCCCTCTTACTGCAAGAGGGATCTTTTCGCTTCATTGGCATTAGACCTAACACAATTTATTCATGAAAGACAGGAGCTCTTTCTATATCTCCTCATGCTCCTCCGACAGGACCTGTATTCCCCGGTGCTCCACCGCAGTGGAGAAGACGACCTGGGTACTGGTCTTGCCAAACTTCTGGATCTCGCCGATAAACAAATCCAGATCCATGGTGCTTTTAAAGCATACCTTGAT
>JARKQP010000874.1 GCA_029974875.1 Mobilitalea sp. | reverse complement strand
AAATGGTACCTATAGCAACAGTAGAGCTTCCATTGCTGCATGGCTTCTATGATTCCAGCAGAGGGGTAGGCCTGGCAGATATGTGCTATGCAATCCGAAACAATAGAAGGGCAAGATGTCATATGGATATAGGTTATCATGCGATAGAAATAATTCATGGCATCCAGGAATCGTGTAAGACCGGAAGAACATATGAGCTGACTTCTCATTGCGACAGGCCGGCACCAATCGCACCATCTGCTTATCCGGCTACGTGCCAGGAAAGAACATTACATGATTAATTAAAAAGGGAGGGTTTACAATGAAGAGGAGAATTTTGGTGTTTTTATTATGTGTGATAGCTGCAATAGGATTTTTTGCCGGCTGTGGCAAAAGTAAAGCTGATTCCCCGGCAGCTACTGGGACTCAGACAGGGACAACGGGGGTGGCTTCAAAGACAGAAGCAGATTCAAAAACAGGGACTGACCCAAAAACAGGAACCGATGAAGCAGCAAATCCTGAAACAGATAAGATAACCATCGGTATCTCTATGAATGCATTAGATGAGGCACAAACCATCTGGTATAACTTATTAAAGGAAAGAGCGGACCAATTAGGTTATGAAGTTATCATGTACAATGCAAATAGTGATGTACAGACCCAGATCAGCGATGTTGAGACCCTATGCCAGCTAAAGCCGGATGTCATCATCATTAAAGCAGTGGATACGGAAGGCAGTGTTGCAGCATTTGAGGCTTGCGATGAGGCTGGGATACCAACAATGGCCGTTCATTTTGATGTTAATTATGAGCATACATTAAAGCTGACCTTAAGCCAATATACCGCAGCATCCAAGTCAGCAGACTACTTAATTGATTACCTCGACAAGAATCCAGACGCTTCTTTAAAAATCGGATATATCTGGGGCGCACAGTCCCAGCCTCCCACACAGATGCGTTATAAAGGCTTCAAGGAACCATTGATGGAGAAATATGCTGACCGTGTGGAAATAATTGCCGAAAAGGAATGCGGCTGGGATACCACCAATGCACAGAATACAGTAGAAGACTGGATCCAGGCATATCCGGAGATAAACTGTGTGGTTTGCCAGTCCGATGAAATGGCTACCGGTGCCATAAATGCATTGCAGTCAGCAAACATTGGTATTGATAAATGCATGGTATTAGGCTTTAATTCATCAGAGGCAGCGTTGCAGGCTATCCGTGAAGGGACTATGACTGGATCGGTACTGTTCGTTATTTATAAGGATCAGGTTGACATTACCATGGCATATGTAGAAGCTGTTGCAGGCGGTGAGAATCTGGCTGGCCAGTCAGTAGATATGGGCATTGGTGCAACTACCTTTACAACCATTGAAAATGTAGATGAGGTAGAAAAAATGCTGCAATACTAATATAGTCTCAGGTTATAGGGAAGCTGGGAAGGCCCCGCCTATGTGAGGTGAAAATGACACAAGAAATAAGTAAGGATTACATATTGGAAATGAAAAATATCGGCAAAAGCTTTCCTGGTGTGAAAGCACTGTCTAATGCAAATCTCCGGGTGAAGCCCGGAGAGGTGCATGCATTAGTGGGAGAAAACGGAGCTGGGAAATCCACCCTGATGAATGTTCTTCTGGGCTCTATTGAACCGAATAATGGTGAAATCATTTATATGGGGAAAAAGGTATGCTTTCATTCTCCCCATGAAGCATTATTAAATGGAATCAGTATGGTCCATCAGGAAATGAGCCTGATCCCCTCTGTCAGTGTTGCTGAAAATATCTGGGTTGGGAGGGAGCCGGAATTTACCAGATTTGGCCTGATCAGTGAAAAGAAAAGGCTTGCGCGCACTCAGGCACTTTTAGAAAAATATCACATTAATATCGATCCGAGAAGCATTGTGAGAACCTTAAGCATAGCTAATATGCAGCTGGTCGAGATAGCCAGGGCTATTAGCTATAACCCCAAGATTCTTATTATGGACGAGCCGACAAGCTCATTATCGGACAGGGAAATACTCCTGCTATATGATATTATAAAGAGCCTGGCAAAGGAAGGAACTACAGTAATGTTCATTTCACATAAACTGGATGAGGTGTTTAAGTTATGTAACCGTATCACTGTTATGAGAGATGGCTCCTATATTAATGATTTTGCTGCTGATG
>JARKQP010000860.1 GCA_029974875.1 Mobilitalea sp. | reverse complement strand
ATCTTATTTTCATTCTTTTTATACAATTCACGATTCACATAATTCATATGCCAACAATATTTTGGGTAAACACGTTCTGCGTATTTTCCACTAAGTCATCCTGCATCATGTTAAAGCCATTCATTAACATCTGCCCACCAGAATGTCAAACCAATAGATAGTTAAGGAAAATATTGTCAAAATCCTGCTGTATGTATCTATATAAAAGATTTATCTTTATTAATATTGTATCTTTTGTTTTTTCTGGCCAGAACGGTGAAAAGAACTCAAGATTATACCAGTAATTTAAAATTTTTTGTATTTCTATCATTTTATTTATTTCCACCTTTTATATAAATTAAATATTAAGATCCATAGAATACTATTATTTTTACATATTTTACATTAATATTTTCTTCCATTATATACCATAACATATAAAAACACAAAGAAATATTACAAAATTCAACAGAAAAATGCACCCATTATTTAAAATGGATGCACGTTATAATTACTTATTTTAATTTGCTAAGCAAACTAACTGTCTCTACATGGCTGGTCCAAGCAAACATATCTACCGGAACCGCCCTCTTCACCTGATACCCCTTCTTCTTAAAATACCTCAAATCCCTCTCCAAAGTTACCGGATTACAGGACACATACACCACCCTCTCCGGCCGCAACACAGCCACAGCATCCATAAACTTCTCCGTGCTGCCACTCCTCGGCGGATCCATAAACACAACATCAACCTTCTCATCCCGCTGTGCCATCTGCACCATGAAATCACTCGCATCATTCTGATAAAACTCAATATTCTTAACATTATTCCTCTTCGCATTAACAACTGCATCCTTAACCGCATCCTTGTTCAACTCAACGCCAACCACCTTTTTCACTCTATCAGAAGCAATAATCCCAATTGTCCCAATCCCACAATAAGCATCAATTACTGTCTCTGTTCCGGTAAACCCTGCAAACTCAATCGCCTTTCCATATAGAACCTCTGTCTGGACCGGATTAACCTGGTAGAAGGATTTTGCTGAAATACGAAATACCTTACCACACAAGGAATCCTCAATATATCCCTTTCCGTAAATCACCTGCTCTCTTTCTCCTAAAACCATGCTTGTATCCTTATCATTGACATTGAGCACAACCGTCGTTATTTCCGGATGCAGCTTCCGCAATGCCTTCACAAAATTATTTTTCGAAGGCATAATCGGTGAAGCCAGCACAAGGACTACCATGATCTCACCACTGGTAAAACCGGTTCGAACCATGACATGGCGGAGCAGACCATAACCCGTATTCTCATCATAAGTCCTGATTTTAAAGGATTTCAACATCCCCCTAATTGATGCAATGATTTCATCCGCTTTCTGATTGTGGATCAGGCATTGGTCGATTGCAATTACACGGTGGGTACCCTCCTCATAAACACCTGAGATCGGATTTCCTTTCCTGTCATGATCAAATACAACATGTACCTTGTTACGGTAATTCCTAGGATTTTTCATACCAATGATGGGCTCCACCCTGCAGAAATCCTTTAGTAAATCCTCCACCATTTTCTGTTTATTCTTTAGCTCTACCTCATAGCCCTGCCCACGGAAATTACAGCCCCCGCATTCCTTAAGATATGGACATGCGGTTTTTCTCTTTCCAACCTCTTCCTTTATGTCTTTTCCCTTTATCTCTTTCCCCTTTTTCCCAGAATCATGTTTATTCAGTCTCTCTCCTGGTTTCCCTCTTTCGCCGAATTTCACCTTTCTTTCCTGTTCTATCGCCTTCTTCTGCATCGGCGTAAAATCTTCATAATCACTAAAATCATCGCTAAACCGGCCGGCCTTGCCTTGCTTTTTCTCCAAGTCTTTTTTTCTACTTACTTCGATTTGTTTGCCAGGTGAAGTTTTTTTATAACCAAAGTCAGCAGATAGTTTACTATCTGCTATTTTCTTATACCGTTCCTGTGACTTCTCCCTCGCCTCTTTTCCCTGTTGATCCGTTACCCTATGCTCTGCCTCTTGATATTTTCTTCCCTGCTGTTTCTTTTCTCTGGATTCTTCTTGATACCCTTTTCCTTGATATTCCTTTTCTTGATATCCCTTTTCTTGATGCCCTTTTCCTTGATACCCTTTTCCTTGATGTCCCCTTCCTTGATCCCCCTTTTCCTGAGGCTCCTTTCCTTGATATACCTTTCCCTGCTGCACTTTTCCCCCATGGCCCTTTTTCAAATCACCCTCATTATATACACCAGAATTCACATCAGACTTCTGCCTACCCATTTCATATCTCTCATACTTTTCAAAATCCATCTTCCTAAATTTATCAAAATCCTCTTTTAAAGCACGATTTGCCAAGGAAGCGGAAGGCTTCACCCTCCCAGAACTTTTCTTTATCCCCTTCTTCTTATCATCCTTCATTACATCCTACTCCTTCTCCATTAAATTCCGGTATAAAGCTTTCCATTGCCGTCTCACCCTCCTGGATAAACCCGTTCTCTACACCAAGCTCTATTGCATATTCTACTAATTTTTCGTATTCACTGTCACTGATTTTGCGGTTAATCTCCGGGTATTGCTCCATGCCGGAAAGTGGCGTATATTGATTCATAATACTGATGTATATCTTATCTCCAAAGGTCTCGTACAAATATTTTATGATATTCTTCGAATCCTCCAAGTATCCCGGTAAGGTCAAATGCCTCACGACAACTCCCCTCACCATCATTTCCCGGTCATCAAACTCCGCCTCCTGCACCTGCCTGACCATTTCCGCAATTGCTTGTGACGCATATTGAAAATAATCCCCACAGCACGAGTAACGCTTCGCCGGTTCTGCTGCCATGTATTTCAGATCCGGCAGATAGATATCTATGTAACCGTCCAAAAGACGTAAGGTCTCCACCTTCTCATATCCGCTGCAATTATATACAACCGGAATCCTCATCCCCTTGCTACGTGCCAGCTTAATTGCCTCCACGATCTGAGGTACGTAATGGCTCGGTGTAACCAGGTTAATATTATTTGCCTTCTGCTCCTGCAGCTCCAGGAATATATCCGCCAGTCTCCCTATTGATATCTTTTTTCCTGCCACTCCTGAAGCAATGCTCTGGTTTTGGCAATAGACACACCCCAAGGCACACCCGGAAAAGAAAACTGTCCCCGAACCCTCTGCGCCCGAGATACAGGGCTCCTCCCACATATGGAGCGCCGCCCGTGCAACCACTAATTCATCCGTTTCTTTACAATAACCTATTTGTCCGCTTATCCGGTCCACATGGCATTCCCGGGGACATAACGTACAATCCTTCAATAATTCCAGCTTCATTATAATATCCTTATAACATCCTTTAATAATACAATATATAATACGATAAATAATACCCTTCACGGATAATTCCCCGTAAGTAATGCCCTTTACAAGCAATACCTCAATAATAATCCTTAGCCTACCTATTTTAACTTAGAAATGCCTGAAATACAACACATATCATTCATAAGAAACTCTCCATAAATAAATTGACGCCACCGAGCCACAAGGGGAATATCTATTCTTATACTCCATAAATTGCTCCTCCGCCAACTCCGAAAGCCCATACAGCACCATAATCCCCTTACGGATCGCAATATCTCCATAGCTTATAATATCCGGCCTCTCCATACAATTTAAAAGCAGCATCTCTGCAGTCCATACACCAATCCCATTTAAAGTTCCTTATCACCATACTCAAATATCTTTCTTCTAACCTTTTGCATCCCCTACCACACTCCATTCTGCCCATTATGTATATTTTAGGTTCTTTTCCCCTGCTTCATTCATTAATAAATAAAAGTGGTTCAAATGAGCAATATAAAATCACATTGCCTCCGAAAAGAAACCAATGTGATTTTATCATCCTTCAATCCTATAGCCATTCCATAAGCCCATAACTACCCTTTATACCCTTAAAAGATAACTGACTTATGAACCAGCTTTTTTACCGTATCCAATACCATCCCCGCATTCTCAACCGTTTGCTTTGATACCAGAAAATTCTCTTCCAGCAGCTCAGCGAGAGGTTTTTTCTTAACTAGACCCTCCGTTGAGATCCATTCCGACGTATCCGAATTAATGTAATAAGCTTCCTTCAGTAAATCCAAGATAGAGGGCATCACCTTATCCTTTTTTAACCGGACATCCTGCCTTTTCACAATCCTTGACAAGGCTAAGACCAGGTTCGTTATCTCGCCGCTGATATATTTCTTGCTGTTTAAATAGCCAAGCATGCCCTCCGGATCAGGAACCAGAGTAAGAACATTCGAACTGACCAGACCGCTGGCTTTTATAAAAAGCGGTATGTCCAGCCTGCCCTTAAGGTATGTGCTGACAAATTGCTCCCCTTCATTCGCAGACAGCCGTTCATAGGGCTCAAGCTTATGCGCCCTTAGAAGCTCCATAAAGCTGCCTGCATTTTTCAAATCACGCTCTTTCGCCTCGATATGCTCTAACAGTTCATAAATGCGGGAGGGCTTTGCAGCAACCATATAGATCTTCTCGCCAAACATTTCCTTCAAGGCTTCTTCTATTCCAGTCATTGCCGTTTCCCCACATGCGATTACCAGCCTGCCATCGGTCCGTTTCCCAAGGGGTAATGCCTGCAAGGCTCTAGCCTTATTTATATTCATAATCTCAAGCCAACTTGTGTCATCCAGCTTCATATCAGCCTCCAGCTCATAATAGGGAAACTTCCGTTGGGCTGCAAGGGTGCTGTATAGGACAGTTTCATCAATAAAGCCCAGCGCCGTCAGGCTATCACCTAAACGGATCCCTATTTTTTTATGATAGTACAAGCCCGTATCGAGCTGCTCTGGCCGCAAGACTCCTTTATCTAACAATATCTTTCCAATCTGCTGCTTACTTTCCTGGATCATATCAACATAGGCCGGATCGTGAACATAGGCCAATTCCTCCATGAACACATAATAACGCCCGAGCTTTGGATCATGGATCACCCTTTTATCAGCATCAATTGCCAATTTTACGAGATCCTCCAAGGAAAAAATATTGATATTTAACCGGTTATTTCTGTCAACGCTGCCTTCTGTTATATAGTCCTTATAATTATCATGGTTAATTTTCACTTTCTCTTTGCCTGTCATACTCACCAACAGATAGATGATCATCAGCAGCAAAGCCCCATCAACAGTATAGGAAACAGCTAAAACGGGGGATTTCAAACTACTGTAGGTCCAAATTATGCTTGCAATAAAAATTAAAAGGATGAATATAATGTGTATCGGTTTTACTTTTCTCATGGTAGTCACTCATACCTCTTTGGTATTACTCCTTCTGTATTTTGTCCATAACAAGCGAATCAGCAGGCTGGTTCATTTTGTTGACAGCAGCGGGGAATCTCCGAAAAAGCTCCGGCTCCAGCCCTATATGTCGGTCAATTCTATTATACTTTATTCTATAGTTATTTCAATATTTTTAGGCATTTACTTTAATTTATCAATTAATTTTCATCAGTTTTCGGGCAATTTTCACAACCGGGCGGAATACAATCCCTTCCATCTCCTTTTTTACGGTTTTTAATTCCTTACGGATTTGGATGTTCTGGGGACAGTGGCGTTCGCATTTCCCGCATTCCGTACAAAGAGATGCAAAGGCAGGCTGCTTTGACAATACCCCCAGGGTTTGTAAATATTTGAACCGGTTCCTTCTGTCATTTAATAAATACTTGTCATTATAAGCCGAGAAGCAGCCCGGTATATTTACCCCAAAGGGACATGGCATGCAGTAGCCGCAGGCAGTACAGGGTATCTTCGTTTTCTCCAGAAGGATCTCCTTTACCCGGTCAAACATCAAAAGCTCTGTTTCTGTCAGCGAATCAGGCTCCGCATCGCCGGCAATCCTGATATTTTCCTCTATCTGGGCTTCATCCCCCATGCCCGACAGCACTACGTTTACCTCCTGATGGTTCCAGATCCACCGCAGCGCCCATTCCGCCGGGGTTCTTCTTTTATCACAATTCCTGAATTCCTTTAATACCTCCTCCGGCAATTGGCTGACCAGCCTGCCTCCCCTTAGCGGTTCCATAATAACCACAGGGATTTTCAAGGAATGGGCAAGCTCAAGCCCTGCCCTGGTAGCCTGATTGTTTTCATCAAGATAATTGTATTGGATCTGGCAGAAATCCCAGGGATATGCCCTGATCAATTCTTCAAAGTCAGATTTACTGCCATGGAAGGAAAATCCGATGTTCCGAATTATGCCTTCCTTTTTCAACTGCTCCATCCATTCAATCACGCCGATGCTTTCCATACGGTCAAAGGTCGGTTTATCCGAAAGCATGTGGAGCAGATAATAATCGATGTAATTGGTTCTTAATTTGGTAAGCTGCGTGTCAAGAATTTTCTTGGCACCCTCCAGCTTTGTCACCATGAAGGGCGGTAATTTGGTAGCGATTTTAACCCGCTCCCGATACCCCCCCTCTAATGCGGCTCCTAATAAGGACTCACTTTTCCCGTTATGGTAAAAATACGCCGTATCAAAATAATTTATCCCTTTTTCAATGGAACTGCGGATCATTGCAATGGATCTTGGCTCGTCAATGCTGCTTCCCTTCATGGGAAAACGCATACAGCCAAAGCCCAGGATGGATAATTCCTCCCCGTTTTTCTGATTGGTCCTAGTTAACATAATATCCTCCCTCTACCGCTCCGGCGGTAAGCTATTATCAAAATACCCTGATTTAGTTATGCAGTACAACGTTTACTGGCATTTATGCCGTACAATGTCCACTAGCGTGCTTTGGAAAACAACCTGAAAAACTGTACCAGACTATCCACCTGTTCCCGCGTCGTAGCCCAGGAGGTAACAAACCTAACGGCACTCTTTCCTTCCCCTGCCTTTGCCTGCAAGCTAAAGCTGAAGCTCTTCTCCAGCTCGGCAATTAGCGCCTCCGGCAAGACCGGAAACAGCTGGTTTGAAACTGCCGGTACATAAAAATCAAATCCACTGGAAGCAATCGCATCCGCTATTTGCTCCGCCATATGGTTCGCATGCTCAGCCAGCTTATAATACAGAAGCTCCCCAGGCGAAAACAAGGCCTCGAACTGGATTCCGACCACAAAGCCCTTCGCCAGCATGGCTCCCCTCTGCTTCATAAGGAAACGGAAATCCTCCTTTAATTCCTCCTTGCAGATCACCAGTGCCTCTCCTATCAGTGCGCCGTTTTTCGTTCCTCCGATATAAAAGGCATCAACCAAGCCCGCTATTTCTTCCATTGACAGGTCGTTTGATTTACAGGTTAGGGCTGAGGCAAGGCGGGCACCGTCCAGGAATAGGATCAGCTTGTTTTCCTGGCATACCCTACGGATTGCCTCCAGCTCCTTTCTGGTATAGATGGTTCCC
>JARKQP010000489.1 GCA_029974875.1 Mobilitalea sp. | reverse complement strand
GGGGACAACCGATTATTTCAGTCATCTCTATATGGATACAGTGATCAACTGTACCTCGTGGGGCTGCAAAAATGCTTTAATTTTCAAAGTCTCCTCTGTTTTCATTATATCTGACCGGTAGACCGGATAAGACTGCCGGTAAAGCACCCTTTTTTCTTCCTCCGTCATTGGCTCCTGAGCACCCATGGCAATCCATGCATCATAGGTACTGCCGCCGCCGGGTCCGATTCCGTAACGCCGGACCGTGTGCTTTCCCGCTCCGATGCCCTCCAGCGAAATGTGAAAGGATACGGGCTGTTTTTCATTAAATACCCGGTAACGTTCTGTCCTCGTCAGCTTCGTGGTGTTCCGGTAGCGGTACAGCATATCATAATGACAGTAATTGTGTAAAAAAATCTGTATCTCCTGCTCCGAGGAGGTAATAAAATATCCTTCTCCTTCTGCAAGCAGCTTGTCCCCTGCCCGATTTAAAAGCTGCATGGCACGGTATGCACTTTTTGGGAAACCGTTCTGGGTGAACAATCCAAAACCTCCATGGAAGGTCTCCGCTGCCGGTGCAATTTCGTCCAGCCTGTCGCTCACATTGAAATACCCCATCCCGTGAAACCGGTCGTGATTCTCCATGACACTCTTAAAAATGTATGCCGACTTATAGCAGGTATCATTGCACAGGTCCCTCTGCCAAATATTATTGCTCCACTCATCCAGCATCACCGGAATCTCCCCCAGCTCCTCCTGCTCCAAAAACGCCTTTATTTCCTTTCCGATATGCTCCAGATAAGCTTCATCCCCGCTGACCGCCAGATAAAAGCTCTCATTGGTCTCCACAAGCTTTAAGCCGCTTTTTTCCTTTTCAGGATCAACCGCTGCGAAGGCGCGGAGGGTAAAAACATCCGGCATACAGCCCTGTCTCCTGCACATATCAATATACCAATTCCGGATTTCCGGAAACTCTGCCGTTGTACCTGGTCCACAGATACGTAATTCGCTGCTCGTTTCCTTAATTGCCCGATAAGCCAGGCTATAGACTACTTCAAAATCCTCTAACGTAAAGAGCCAAAACTTATGCAGATCCACAGATACCCATGGCACGAACAGCCACTGCTTTAATTCCTCTATTCCGTAGCGCTCCACCAAATGCTCCATCAGCCCGGCAATCAGCTGCTGCCATTGCCTTGGATCCTCCGGCGGAGAAATGCAGACCGGGCGCTTAAATATATGTGTCTTATTCTTTGCCAGTGCCAAAGGCATATGTCCAAGCTCCAGCATTGGCTTCCCCTGGACGGAAAGTATAAAATCCAGCACCTGGTCCATATAGACGTAATTCGCCGCCATATTCCCATAAACATCACGGGTATACAGCATCATATCGTCATCCAAAATACCCTTGCACCGGATATAGCGAAATCCTACTGTTTTCTGCAGCCTTGCAACCTGCCTCTGCATCGCATCATTCAAAAGCTCACGGGCATACCCGATATTAATCAGTGTTTTCCAGCTGTGCTTCAGCCTGCTGCCCACACTCCTGCTATTGACTGAGATTTCCCAGGCCACCGCCTGAAATGTGGTCTTAACCTCCTGCTCATCGGCATACTTCATCAGGGCTGCAAAAGAGGTTGAAAAGCCTTCCTCCGTCACTGTCACTGTTTCTGCCTTCTTTTTCTGCCGTTCCCCAAAATCTGCACTGCGCCTGTACTGTCCCGGTGTCATACCGTAATACTGCTTGAATGCGCCGGTCAAAGCGCTGGCGCTGGAGAATCCGCTCTCATAGGCAATTTCCGTCACCGTCTTTTCACTCCCAAGCAGCGCCGTAGCCTGCAAAACCCGCACTCTGTTCAGGTATGTGGTAAAGGTCATCCCCAAATACTTCTGAAAGCTTCTCGAGATATATGACACGCTCAGATAATTGTGGGCTGCCAAATCCCCAAGGGTGATATTATCCCGGTAATTCTGATGGATATAGTCTACCGCTGTCCGGATCCCTTCCCTGCCGGATTCCCTGCATATTCCCTGGTTAGCCTTCAAAAAATTCCGGAACAGATTGTCCACAAGCACCATAACCCTGCTGCGCAAATGTACGGAATACTCCGATTCATTTTTATACCACGCCCGAAATGCCAGTGCAAAATCGCGCCTCAGCAAATCAAAGGCCTGCTGCTTGTCTTCCCGATATAAAAAGGATTTGCAGACGATATTGGGACTACTGATCTCCGGGCTGCATGCATGGATAAAAGACGGAGAGATCAGCAGCACAATTGCCAACGCATCCTCCTCAAGCACCAGGCTGTACATCTGGAAGCTATTGATGACAAACACATCCTCCCCGGAAACCGTATACGTAGTTTCTGCGCCCTCCATTGAAAGCCATCCGCTTCCATGGAGCATGAATACCATCTTGACATTCTCGCTCCAGGCTTCCAGCACATTACTATTCTTCATGACTGTAAACGCAAATTCCTCAACCGCTATGTTATCTTGTTTCTCTGCTTTCATCCTATTTTGCTACCCCACTTTTTTATCTTTTTATTACCATCTATATTTTTCAAAGGATAGTTATTTGTTTCTAATGAATATGTAATTACCTTCATCTGATAAAGCCTTTTCATATGTGTAGCCCAACCGGTTGAATTGCTTGATGTCTTCTACATCCTTTATTCTATTCTCCGCCATAAAGCGGACCATCTCTCCCCTTGCCATTTTTGCATAGGTTCCTTTTTCTATTACCTTGTCATTTTTTATTTCTCCAAATACACAGGTCACAAGGCTTGTATCCTGTTTTAAATAAGGCACGATACATTTACTGTATTCCTTGGATGCCAGATTAACGATACAATCACCTTCTGATAAAAGCACTTTGGCCAGCCTGTCCCTCCAGAACTGATACAAGGAATTGGTATGCCAGCCCTTAAGAACAGCCTGCATCTCCAGCCTGTAAGGGACAACCCCGTCAAAAGGGCGGAGTATGCCATAGAAGCCTGATAATATGCGCAAATGCTCTTCCAGGTACTCTAACTGGCTGTCCTCAAGTACCTCGGCCTTTAGGTAAGTATATTGGATTCCATCATAGGACAGGATACAAGGGGTTAAATTTTTGTATAGATCCATTGTCCGGATACGGCGGTAATTCTGCTCCGCAATGCTATCATTACATTTCCAGATGGATTTTAGCTCTGTATAATTTAAAGTTCTAAGATACGTTAAAAGCTCTTCGGTCTCTTTCATAAAATGGGGCATTTGATAATGCCCCAACGTATCCCCGTTCTCATTCATCTTTTTAGCGGGAGATATAATAATTCTCATAATACCACTATCCTACAAAGGTGATTTTATCCTGATCCGGGACATGGGGTTCTTTTGTTGTATTTGCATAGCCTAACAGCACAGAGCACCCATAGGCATACCCTTTAGGAAACCCTAAGCGCCTGCTAAATTCCTCCGAGCGCCCGCCGCTGGCGAAGGCCATACCTGTAAGTCCACAGATCACATTGGCTATCCCAAGGGAGGTTGCAGCCAGGGCAATATTCTGGCACAGGATGCCACAGTCAAGCATTGCGGCAGCATACTGGGTTGGATCAATCGGGACAACAATCATACAGGGGGCACCGTAGAAGAGCCTGCCTCCCCGCTCCATAATCCTGTTGTAGGTGGATTTATCCTCCATACCCGCCAGATGGGACATCCCCTCGGCTTCCATGTCCTTTATCAGCTCCCTGTCCTTAATAATAATAACCCTCCAGGGCTGGCGGTTCATACCACTTGGAGCCTGTATTGCGGCTTCGGCGATGGCCCGGAGCAGCTCCTCCGGTATCATTTCCTCCTTATAGTCACGGCAGGCATACCGCTCTGCTATTACCTTCAATGTTTCATTCATTTCATATTCTCCTTCCTAAAAGCTTTTTCATATA
>JARKQP010000473.1 GCA_029974875.1 Mobilitalea sp. | reverse complement strand
AAAGTGAATCCGCCAAACTGATTCATATGGAAGAAAACCTTCACCACAGGGTTATTGGACAGGAGCAGGCTGTTAAAGCTGTCTCTGATGGAATTAGAAGAGCCAGAACAGGACTCCATGATCCCAACCGGCCCTTGGGGTCCTTCCTCTTCCTCGGTCCGACCGGGGTCGGTAAAACCGAACTGGCCAAAGCCCTGGCGGAATTCTTATTTGATGATGAGCAGGCATTAATCAGAATAGACATGTCTGAATATATGGAAAAACACGCCGTATCAAGATTAGTGGGAGCGCCTCCAGGCTATGTCGGCTATGAAGAAGGCGGCCAACTGACCGAGGCGGTACGCCGCAAACCATATAGCGTGATTCTTTTGGATGAAATAGAAAAAGCCCATCCCGAGGTCTTTAATATCCTCTTACAGCTATTAGACGACGGCAGGTTGACAGACGGGCAGGGCAGGGTGGTTAACTTTAAAAACGCCGTAATCATCATGACCAGTAATATTGCCAGCTCCGCGATCAGGGAGTTAGGCGGATCAATCAAAGATACCCAGATTCTGCGCAACACTATTAATACAGAACTAAGCAAGTACTTCCGCCCTGAATTCATTAACCGGGTGGATGAGATTATTATCTTTGATCCGCACACCAAAGAAAGCATTGCCCAAATCATCGATATTCAACTGCAAAAGCTGAGAGACAGACTGCAGGAAAGGGGAATCTCCCTGGAACTGACGGAGAGAGCAAGAGATAGACTGGTAGAAGAAGGTTATGATCCGGTTTACGGAGCAAGGCCTTTGAAGCGGGCTATCCAGCAAAGAATTCAAAACAGAATTGCAATGATCTTATTGGAAGGCAATACCTTAGCCGGAGCAAAGATCATGGTGGATGCCAATGAAAATGGAGAATTTATGTTTCGGGTAGAATAGACACATTTTAATATCAGGTTGATCTGATAAGGATGTCTGAAACGGCATCCTCTTTTTATTTCAACAAATAGTGAAAAGCTAAAGAACATCAATTAAAAATTTTTTGCATAATAAAGGCAATTGACATTACATATCCTAGTGTACTACAATAATAATACACTAGGATTATTACTAAAGAGATTGGAAGTGT
>JARKQP010000750.1 GCA_029974875.1 Mobilitalea sp. | reverse complement strand
CTCATAAAAGGCGTTGCATTTGCGCCGTGCATCTCGATTATCGGAACATGTGCTTGGTTCTGATAATATAATTATTGGAAAGGGCAGATACATGAGGTGTCTGTTTCTCGGGAAAGAGGAGACAATGGATTTTGAATTTATAAAACAATACACACCATTATACGCAGAAGCTGCATTGTTAACCCTGAATATTGCGGTCAAAGGGATTTTGTTATCAATTCTATTAGGGTTAATCTGCAGCCTGATCAGATATTTTAAAATACCGGTACTTAACAGGATTACGATAATGTATATAGAGCTATCAAGAAATACACCCCTGCTGATCCAATTATTCTTTCTCTACTTCGGCCTCCCAAAGCTGGGGATTATGCTAAGCTCAGAAGCCTGTGCAATCATAGGATTGGTTTTCCTGGGAGGAAGCTACATGGCAGAGGCATTCCGGAGTGGACTTGATTCTATCTCAGATATACAAAAGGAGTCGGGGCTCAGTATAGGATTGACGGGCCTGCAGGTGTTCCGCTACATTATACTTCCCCAGGCTATATCCGTATCCATGCCTGCCTTTAGTGCAAATGTAATCTTTTTGTTTAAGGAGACGTCAGTATTTAGCGCAGTAGCTCTGGCGGATCTGATGTTTGTGGCGAAGGATCTGATCGGACTTTACTATAAGACGGATGAAGCGCTATTAATGCTGGTAGCCGCTTATTGCATCATTTTATTACCAATATCGGCTGTGTTCGGCATCATAGAGAGGAAGTTAAGGTATGCAGGATTTGGGAATTAGTTTGTTTTTTCAGGGCAGGAATTTTATCAGGATTTTAGAAGGCTTGTGGGTGACAATCAGTATTTCCCTGATTGCAGTGGTCATCTCGATCTTCTTAGGGATTATCCTGGGGATGATCATGAATCTTAAAAATCCGGTTACGAAGGCCATCACCCGGATATATTTAGAATTTATACGGATCATGCCCCAGCTGGTATTATTATTTCTTGTGTATTTCGGGGTGACGAGGACCTTTCACATCAACCTGTCCGGTGAAGTATCCGCAGTCATTGTATTTACCATGTGGGGTACGGCAGAAATGGGAGATTTGGTCAGGGGAGCGCTGTCCTCCATTCCAAAGCACCAGTATGAGAGTGGAAAGGCCATCGGGCTTACGGACTTCCAGATATACGTATATATCATAATCCCACAGACAGTAAGGCGGTTAATTCCTCTGGCGATCAACCTGGTTACGAGAATGATTAAGACTACCTCATTAATTGTCCTGATCGGTGTGGTTGAGGTGGTAAAGGTGGGGCAGCAGATTATTGAGGCCTCCAGATTAACAACGCCGACGGCATCCCTATGGATATATGGGTTTATTTTCTTTCTTTACTTTATCGTCTGCTATCCAATTTCCCGGCTTTCAGCCAGGCTGGAGAAGCGCTGGGTAAGCTAAGAAGAGCGGCCTGGTCCACAAAACCGGCGAAATGCTAAGGGCGGCCTGGTCAACAAAGCTGAAGAAATGCTAAGGGCTGGTAAGTATACAAAGCTGGAGAATGCTAGGGGCGGCCTAGTCTACAAAGCTGGCGAAATGCCCAGGCGGGCTGGGGTGTGCACCGGCACAGGAAATGAACACAATACTTGAAAGGTAAGTGCAGGATATGGAATCTACTGAGAAAATATGAGAAATAAAACATTTAAAAAAGAAGTTTGACAATACGCCGGTATTAAATGATATTTCATTGGACATCCACAAGGGTGAGGTAGTGGTCGTGCTAGGACCCTCCGGCTGCGGAAAAAGCACCCTGCTCCGATGTATCAACGGACTGGAAGGGATTCAGGAGGGAGAAATCCTGTTAAATGGGGAGCTGATCAGCAACCAGAAGAAAAGCATGCATTTGGTCAGGCAGCATATCGGAATGGTA
>JARKQP010000724.1 GCA_029974875.1 Mobilitalea sp. | reverse complement strand
ATCTCTATATTTTTACTTCAAGTCGGAGGGAATAGCAGCATTAATAACAATACAGCAATCCACGATCCCTTTATAGGAATGCTCCTCCAACGCTGCTATGTGGCCATAGACACTGTACCCTTCGGTCTCCGAAGGCTGGGTCATCACATTACTTACGTACAGCTTAAGGGCCTTGCTTTTTCTGATGGCAGGGCATATTCCTTTTACCAGCAGATTTGGAATGATGCTTGTGTAAAGGCTCCCCGGCCCCAGCACAACGATGTCCGCTTCACCGATGGCATCCAATACCTCCTGCAGAGGCTTTGCGCCGGAAGGCTCCAGATACACCCGCTTGATTTTCCCTTTATGAAAGCTATTGTGGGCTCCGATTTTAGATTCCCCGCATATGACGGAGCCATCCTCCAGTTCTGCGCAAAGGGCAACGTTATCAAGAGTGACCGGCAGCACCCTGCCTGTCACGGCAAGGACATCGCTCATCCTTCTGACCGCTTCTTCAAAGCTGGAAGAAATCCCGTCCATGGCGGCCAGAAAAAGATTGCCAAAGCTCTGTCCCTTAAGAGTTCCGTCCTGGAACCTGTACTGGAGCAGCTGCTCCAGCAGGGGCTCTGTGTCCGCCAGCGCCAGCACACAGTTCCTGATATCCCCGGGAGGAAGCATCCCAAGTTCCTGCCGCAGAATTCCCGAACCGCATCCATCATCTGCTACCGTGACCACCGCTGTTATATTGGAGCTATATGCCTTAAGTCCCCGGAGCATGGTCCCCAACCCTGTGCCTCCGCCAATTGCCACTATTTTAGGCCCTTTGATCAGTATCCTTTTATCGTTGGCAATAAGCCATCTTTTAATTAGCAGCCCCGGGCGAAACCATTCCCTAAGCCTCATCTGCCAGCACCTCTGCCATCTTTGTCAATATCCCTGTGCTCGACAACCGTCCTGTGAAGCTTCTCCGAAAGGTTTCTGTGGAGTTCGTCGGCGATAGCCACGGAACGGTGTCTGCCTCCTGTACAGCCAATGCCGATGACCAGCTGGGACTTTCCTTCCTTCACATAGTTGGGAATGAGGAAGTCCAGCATGGAATTGAGTTTATCAAGGAATTCCACAGTCTCCGGCATTTTAAGAACATATTCCCTCACATTTTCATGTTTTCCTGTCTGCCTTTTCATGGATTCAATATAAAAAGGGTTGGGGATAAATCTCACATCAAAAATAAGGTCGCATTCAATAGGGATTCCATATTTAAAGCCAAAAGAAATAATATTGATAATTAAGCCCCGAAACGTGCTGTCCTGCCCGATGATGCCCGTAATAGCTTCCTTTAGCTGCCTTGGTGTAAGATTGGAGGTTTCAATGACATAGTCCGCCCTGTCTTTAATTCTCTGCAGCACGCGGCGTTCCTCTCCGATTCCCTTCAGCAGCCTTCCTTCCTGGGCAAGGGGGTGGGACCTTCTGGATTCCTTATAACGTTTAATGACCACCTTGTCTGAGGCCTCCATAAAAAGGATCTCAAAGGTATGGCCATCTCCCCCCAGGGCATCGAGAGCGGGAAACAGATCATATAAAAGCTCTCCCCCCCGCACGTCTATGACCAGTGCTATTTTATCCATTTTTTTATAGCTTTGCGAGCATATTTCCGCTATTTTAGGTATCAGCAGCGGCGGTAAATTGTCAATACAAAAGAAACCGGCATCCTCAAGATGCTTGGCTA
>JARKQP010000696.1 GCA_029974875.1 Mobilitalea sp. | reverse complement strand
CCCGCCGCTGCAGAATGCCTTGCCCTCTCCGGTGATGATGCCATCATATTTATAAAGCCCAGCTGCTCCTCACGGGAAAGCCCCGGCAGCATCAGCTTTGCCGACATCGGTTCAGCCAGGGGATTGGAACGGTCGTTCATCGGGTTGGCCTTGAATTCCGCCTTATATGCTTCCAGGTCAAGCTTCCAGGTCTCTCTCTCATATTCCTCCAGCCACTCTCTTCCTTCATTATCTTTCAAATATTCCTGATCCATCCATGCGCAGGCCGGTGTTCCGCCCCAATTACAGCCCACGATACCTATGGGAAGGTTCAGCGCCTTGCTTAAATTCTCTGCAAAATAATAGCCCGGGGCTGAAAAATAGGGCAGATCCTCCCTGGTACAGGTTCTCCAGATACCGAATCTGGAGTAATCATGCTCCTCCAATTGTCCTTCATAGGATACCTCCGGATAATCAAAAAAGCGGATGTCGGGGTTCATCTCCCCATTTAGCACGCTTTCCTTTTCCGCGTCGTATTCCAGAAAATATTCCATATTGGACTGCCCGCCGGCAACCCACACCTCACCTATACTGACATTCTGATATGTAGTCGCGTCAACATTATCCCTGATGGTCAGCTCTAAGCCTCTTGCTGCCTCCTGGGGTGCAAAGGTAAGCATCCAATTGCCGTCCTTTCCTGTGACAGCTGATGCTTCACCGCCTTCAACGCCTTTTAGTATCCCTGTTATCTCTTTTCCAGGGATTCCAGTCCCCCAGACCTTAATCTCCTTCTGACGCTGTAAAACCATATTATTCCCAAACACCATTGCAGCCTTTAACATGCTCCATATCCTCCTGTTTTCCACATCTTAGCCATCTTGGCTCCCTTGTCCTTTTTAACACTCCTGGCACTCTTAAGCACTCTGACACTCTTGACGCTCTTAGGCACTCTTAGGCACTCTTGACACTCTTGACACTCTTGACACTCTTAGGCTTCCTAATTATTCTTCTTTACTTTCTTTGCTTTGCCTTACCTTCGCTCTTGCAGCCTTCTACATAATTTAATTGTGATATATATTCCACAATTAAATTGTATCTCTTTATGCTATAATAGTCAATGAGATTATAAATTTAATTTTCATATGAGGTTATATAAATATTTTATATAGAATATAGAAGGAGTTTATCCATGCAGCTGTTCATTCAATCAGGTGACCTTGGTCCAAAATGGTTTCATGTCGCTATCCGGGCTACGGTTCTTATGGCGGAGTCGGATGCTTTGCTAAAAAGCAACCATATTGCGGAGTTATTGGGAGAAGACCCGACTACAATCCGCAAGATTCTGTCAAAGCTTACAAAAGCCCAGTTAGTCCAGGCCCATGGCGGTCGTTACGGCGGTTATTGTTTGGCGAAGGATCCGGCCGAGATAACGGTCAAGAATATATACAATGCTTTTGAACCTCCTCAGGTTCCTTATTGGACTGTCCCCTCAACAGGCTCCGAGTTATATATTTCCTTAATTATCAGCAAGGCGGAGGAACAATTTCAGGCTTCCCTGGATGACTATACGATCAAGGAAATCTTAAAATATAAAAGCCTGCCTGGACAATAGTAGTATGGATAAATAACCCTTACTAAAACCCTCGTGGATTTGAGTATTTAATTACTCCTGGGGATATCCTTTACCAATTAATCCTGCTGACTGGGTCACATAAACAAAACTGTCATCCCTCAGTTCCTTGACGTATTCCTTCAGTTGCATTAATTCATGCTTGTTCACAACCGTCTCAACTAACATCTTTTTCTTCACGTTTGTGGTATCCATACCCTGGATAAACGTAACACTTCTATGCAATTCCTTGCTTATGTACTCAGTAATTTCCAGGTATTTATCTGACATAATTCTAATGATGAAATAATGCTCCGTACCCATAAGGACGATATCAGTCACTTTGCCGCAGATGACATTACAGATGAGCGAATAGATAATCAAGGTAATGCACC
>JARKQP010000465.1 GCA_029974875.1 Mobilitalea sp. | reverse complement strand
CGATACGAAGGGCGGAAGGGCTATGAACAGGCGTGTAGACTTCTTTATAGAGGCGGCAGATGCCATGGATAATTAGGGAAAGCAAGATATTTCCTTAACTCAAAGTATACAAAATATACTATATTAAACCTGAAAAAGTGTCTGCTGGTGGCTGCTGGAAAGAGCGGTGCCAGCAGACCTTATTTCATCTGTTGCATTCAATAAAAATATTATATATCAGGATATGGGGCAGAATATGGATAAGATTCAAGGTTAGTAAAAGCTAACTGCTTGTTGACAAGGCCATATAATTTTGCTACGATATTAGTTATAGCGCTTAATAAATGCTTGTTCCTTTATAGTAAATTTTTAAAACCAAAAGACGGAGAATATAATGAATAACATAAAAAGATTTATATCATACTATAAGCCCTTTAAGGGGCTGATCATAGCAGACCTTATCTGTGCTTTTATAGCTTCCTTAGTGGCACTCTCTTATCCGCTTATTATTAGGAAAATTACTACTGAGGTAATCTATCTGCCCAGGCAGGCTGGTATCAGGCAGTTGGGGATGATTATCCTGGTATTTCTGGTGTTGATACTCGCAGAATACCTTTCGAATTATTTTATCAACTATTTTGGGCATGTAACCGGTGCAAAGATTGAATATAATATGAGGAAGGAATTGTTTGGACACCTGCAAAAGCAATCCTTTTCCTTTTTTGATAACCAAAGAGTCGGCCAGCTTATGAGCCGGATATCTAACGATTTGAATGAAATTACTGAATTAAGCCATCATGGTCCGGAGGATGTAATCATTTCCCTGGTAAGGATCATTGGCTCCTTTTTCATTCTGATCTTTATCAGTCCAGTGCTTACCTTGATGCTCTTTGCCTCGGTTCCGGTGATTTTGATTATTGCATATTTCTCAAATATAAAGATGAGTAAGGCGTACAAACGAAACCGTGAGGCTGTGGGAGATATCAACTCACAGCTGGAGGACTCCCTTTCCGGCATCAGGGTGGTGAAATCCTTTGCCAACGAAGCGATTGAGATGGAGAAGTTTAATAAGGGTAATTCAGCTTTTGTCCAGTGCAAGAAAAACGCTTACCGGGTTATGTCGGATTTTTCAGGTCAGATGGGGATACTTCTCTCCCTGGTTAACCTCATCGTAGCAGCCGGGGGCGGATATTTAATTATAAACGGGAGTATTGAGATCGCTGACTTGCTGACGTTTATTATTTATATCAATCTTTTAATAGCGCCCGTACAGCAGCTCATCAGATTTACGGAGCAGTACCAGTATGGTATGGCTGGTTTTAAGCGCTTTATGGAAATAATGGACACTGCCCCCCAGATTGTTGATAAAGAGAATGCAATCGCACTTAATGAAGTCAAAGGAAGGATACAGCTAAAGGACGTAAGCTTTTCCTATTCTGAGGAGGCTAAAACGGTGTTTAAAAACATCAATCTGGTGGCTGATGAAGGGGATTATATTGCCATTGTCGGTCCGTCCGGGGTTGGAAAGACTACCCTATGCTGTCTCATCCCCAGATTTTATGATGTTACTGACGGTCAGGTACTGATTGACGGCGTAGACATCCGGGATGTCACGCAGGAATCCTTAAGGCATAATATCGGTATTGTCCAGCAGGATGTTTATTTGTTCGCCGGGACAGTAATTGAGAATATCGGTTACGGAAAACCTGGCGCAACGAGGGAAGAAATCATAGAAGCGGCAAAGAATGCCGGTGCACATGAGTTTATCACAGC
This sequence comes from Mobilitalea sp., assembly GCA_029974875.1. Next base: position 1,207 of record JARKQP010000465.1, on the reverse strand, counting down.
GCTTCCGGAAGGGTACGATACATATATCGGACAGAGGGGGATTAAGCTCTCCGGGGGGCAAAAGCAGAGGCTTTCCATAGCCCGGGTCTTTCTTAAGAATCCGCCCATCCTTATTTTTGATGAGGCGACCAGCTCCCTTGATAATGAAAGCGAGGTTATCGTACAGGAAAGCTTTGAGCGTCTGGCGAAAAACAGGACTACCCTTGTTATTGCCCATAGGCTTTCTACAATTAAGAATGCCCGCAGGATTATTGTCCTGACAGAGGAGGGCATCAGCGAAGATGGTACCCATGAAGAGCTTATGAAGCTGGACGGTGTTTATGCAAGGCTGTATGATTTGCAGTTTAGGGAATGAGTTAAAGCTGGACGGGCTGTATGGGGAAAAATAATTAGGACGGGCTCTTATTTTGGTTAGGATTAGCATGAAATAAGTGAATGTTAAAAGGGCAGTGCTGGCACTGCCCTTTATGTAGGCTAGGGAAAAGACCCGTTTCCTATAATTTAGTAGTTTTCTTTCCTCACCTCAAAGAAGCTCTGAGGATGGGCACAGACTGGACAGAGGCCAGGAGCTTTTTTACCCATTACCAGATGTCCGCAGTTGCGGCATTCCCACATTGTTTCCTCGGATTTCTCAAATACCTTCTGTACCTCTACATTGTTCAGCAGTGCACGATAGCGCTCCTCGTGGGATTTCTCAATTGCAGCTACCATACGGAATTGTGCAGCAAGAGCGGTAAAGCCCTCTTCCTGTGCTTCCTTTGCAAAACGGTCATACATATCGGTCCATTCGTAGTTCTCACCCTGTGCGGCATGCAATAAATTGGTAGCAGTGTCACCGAGCTCGCCAAGAGCCTTAAACCACAGCTTTGCATGCTCCTTTTCATTGTTTGCAGTCGCGTCGAAAATAGCTGCAATCTGCTCGTAGCCTTCCTTTTTAGCAACAGATGCAAAATAAGTGTACTTGTTTCTTGCCTGGGATTCTCCTGCGAATGCTTCCATTAAATTTTTCTCGGTTTTTGATCCTTTTAAATCCATTATAATCTCTCCTTTTTTATATTGGCTGTTTCTTGATACAGCTTGTTTAATTGTCCTTTGCCTCCGCTGACTGGCGTGGGACAGGGGACATGCCTGTATTGAAAAGAAGTAATAGTACTTCTTATCGTTATTCTAAGTTTACAATGTATAGAGAGTTATGTCAATTTATTTG
>JARKQP010000613.1 GCA_029974875.1 Mobilitalea sp. | reverse complement strand
ACAAAGAAACCAATGGCCTCAAGCTTGGAGGAATTCCATTTTGTTAATGTGATTGTAACAGTATAGTCATCGGGACAATCGATGGAAGCGATGTCTGCTACCTCTGTCCTGTTGTTGGCAGCATACTCCTCAATATTCCATTTTACGGCTTCCGCATTAAAGGGTGTTCCATCACTGAAGGTAACTCCTTCCCGAAGTTTATATGTAATCGTACAAGCTTCCGTATCATAGGACCATTCGGTAGCCAATTCTCCGACCAGGTTCCCCTCCGCATCGTAATTAAGCAGTGAGTTATAGGATGTGCGGACAAATTTAATAAAAGCATTTCCCCCTAGTTCCGGTGTATATCCAACGTTAGTCAAGGTGGTGATTGTACCGACCGTCAAGGTACCACCCGTTTTAATTGCCGCCGTATCTGCGGTATCTCCGGTACTGCTATCAGCTGCTCCGCCGGTCGCCCCAGCCGTTGGTGACGAAGCATCTTCCCCACTCGTTGTTTCACTTCCTGACTTACTGCTGCATGCTGTAAAAACCATAACCATGCATAAGATGATTGCCAGCATACGACTCTGTTTTGTAAACCTTTTCATAATCCTACCTCCTACATAATTTGAAATAGATTCATTATTACATGAATCAGTTGCATCATCGGAACAAACCCCCATTCCGACCATTAAAATACAGGCGCTAGAGCTGTGCCTTTTATCAGGAGTAAATCTTACCTTCTGATAATTTGTAGCATTACATTGTTACCACGTTGTATCTTTTAATCTAATAATTGTCAATAGATGATTAATATTTGGTTTAGTACAACGTTGTACTTAATTTGTAATAACTAGATTATAATTTCCTCTGTTGAATTTGTCAATAATACATTTCAGCTAACTTATTCTTTCGTCATATTAAACAATACCCATTGAACATTATGTGCATTTTGCACAATTCACAGTTAAAAAAGTCCTGGAATCATATTTATCTTATCTTTATTTCAACTTGCTTAACCTTCTATACTATGGTAAACTCACTTTAAGTATCACTTTGTTTCCTATCTGTAAACTTCTTAGTACAACCTTATACCATTGATAAATGGTTTGAATAAAAAAGAAACAGAATGAGTCAGCATAGAGGGTTCATTAAATTAAAAGAAAAGAAAGAAGGTCTATCCATTTGGCTACCATACGTGAAATTGCTGAATATACAAAATTATCTGCGAGCACAGTATCTATTGTATTAAACGGCAAAACCGCTGATCGGAATATATCAGAAAAAACTGCAAAAAAAATACTTGATGCAGCAAAAGCTCTAGGCTACACACCAAATATTTCGGCCAGGAGACTTAGGAATAACAACGCCAAAAAATACATCTCGGTTTTCTGGGCAAATGATTACCGGGCTCCCTTATTATTTGATTTTATTAATGGAATGCAGCGGTATATTGAAGAAGCCCATTGTGATATAGAAATCGTATTACGGCTCTATACCCCGGATTGCTTGTCCCTATCAGCTCAGCAGGAGCATCTTTCGATGTACTCGGCTACCGTAATATGCACCGCTTCTCCAAAAGACCTGGATTATCTTGAGAAAACAGATTTTTCAACCCCCATTGTTTTATATAACCGCTTTTCCCAAAAATATAGCCACGCCATGGTGGAAAATCAGGAAATCGGAGCCAAAGCCGCTGAGATATTTGCATCCCACGGCAGAAAAAAAGCGGTTGTCTTTGCTACAAAAACCGGACATTATCTATACAGCGAAAAACGTTTGCTGGGTTTTATGAATACCTTCAGTAATTACGGAGGCATTACAACCGTCATCAATACCCAGGAGAATACACTTACCTCCTCTTACGCTACCGTACAGGAGGCTGAAAGTTTATTTCAAAATGCAGATTGCGTATTCTGTCTGCATGACAGGCTTGCCATCAGCTATTTGAATTATATACGGAGCACCAATCTTATCACAGTTCCAAAAGAGCAGGAGATTATCAGTATTGGGGTTGGCGATAATGATACTTACGGGAATTTGTACATTCCACTTTCGGTAATTGAGGTTCCGATCCGGGAAATGGGGTATGAATGCATGAGGATTGTAACAGAGCGGTTAAACGGGGATAATTTTGAGATTGAATCAAAGATTGTAGACTTTACTTATATACCCAGATCCACCTGTTTATAATTGTTTCAGCTTTATATCCAGATGATACTATTCTTTTCATATGCAAATAAAAATGGAACTGCCGCAAAAGGAATCTGCAATAGAAGCTTATACAATAAAACAATAAAGCAGTATTTATGACTTGAAAATGCGCCTCAATAAGACGCATTTTCTTACACTATTTTTTAGCTGATATGTTTCATACTGCATTCTTTTCCTTGATATACTTTTATCCGTCTATCCACTCATCCATTTCCGGCAATTAATGTTCTTGTATGTCATACTATTTATGCTGTTCTTTTCTCTAACTCTGTTATTCTTTTGGATAACTCCTCGACCATTTTTAGAAGCAACGCTGTATTATCATTTTCCAGTTTTGTTATCCGGTAATACTGCTTTAGTTCATCCAGATTTTTTTGGACTTCATTAATCTTTCTTTCAAGATTGGCCTGCGTCCTTTCCATCTCTTTTAATAATATATTTTCACTGTCACGCAGTTCTTCTTTCATGATTTGCCTGATCATTTCCAAATCTTTTTGTTCTAACATTTTTACCTCCTATCGTTATTTTACATCTGATCCTATTTCCATATCATAACTTTATTTTTTTACTTCCAATTCAATTTCTTTTATTGATCCCAACAATTTTATGACACCTTTAACAACCATGACCTTCTTCAAAAAACTCCACAAATATAATAGCATGTCTATTAATTCAATTATATAATAAGAAAATTTATAAAGCAATGTGGATTTTATCATTTGAAGAATCCATTACGGTACTTAAAATATTTGATATAAAACACGTGGAAAATCCTCCCTGACCTTTACAATGTCCATTCCCGCATTAACATCTGTGGGCAAGAATCCTTCTACTCCGTCTTCAATAAAATGGGGAATGATTTTTGCAAAATCTCCGTCCGTATCTACAAAAATATTGCGGTTCCTTGGTTTCATCCTTATTTTACTTTTCCCGCACCGGCCAGACTGCCGAGGACGGTAATCTTTGGAGCGAACAATACACCTTCTCCACCAAAACTCCGGTAGGGTAATTTTAAGAAAAGGATTGCACTTCCGGCCTTATTCCCGTATCATAATAAAGAGCACCCAATGCATTCATCATATTCCTATGCATTATAGGTGCTCCGTATTTATCAGTATTTAAGGAGGCCAAAACTTCCACAAAGAAGGAGACTTTACCTATGAATGAGCTACATAACGGGAACGCTTTAGCAAGCGGTCAAAAATATCTTGGAAAAATCGGGTTGATTTTATATATTGCATTAATGAATATGTTCATTCCCCTGTCCACAGACTTATACCTGCCGGCCTTACCGAATATGAACCTTTATTTTGGCAGCACCACCGGTATTACTAACCTTACCCTCAGCGTATTCTTTGCATGCTATGCAACCGGCATGCTCTTCTGGGGACCCTTAAGCGACAAATATGGGCGTAAACCCATTCTGGTATCCGGCGGTATCATCTATCTGTCGGGCAGTATCCTCTGTGCGCTTTCCACAAATGTATACCTCCTGATTATCTTCCGGGCAGTCCAGGGGCTCGGAGCCGGAGGTATTACCTCCGTATCCACCGCCATCATCAAGGACTGCTACCAGGGCAGGAGGCGGGAATCCATACTTGCCATCTCCCAGACCATCTCCGGGCTGGCGCCCATGCTTGCGCCGGTGGCCGGTGCCATCCTTTTACAATATACCAACTGGAAGGGAGCCTTCTGGACATTATCGGCCATTGGCATCCTATATCTGGTACTTACTCTTTTGTTCCAGGAAACCCTGAGCCCCAAGAACCGTTATGTGGGAACCTTAGTCGGCTCCTTTGCCCGCCTGCTTGTAGTTGCCAGGAATAAGAGCTTTTTTATCCCCATACTGCTTTTTGCCCTAAGCTCCCTGCCTTTCATGGGATATATTGCGCTCTCCTCCTACATTTACATCGATTATTTTGGCCTCAGCGAAAAGAGCTACAGCTACTTTTTTGCTACGAATGCCCTGATTACCATTATTGGCCCGACAATCTATGTCCGGTTTTTAAGCGGCATGAACAAGAAGCTTTTTGCGTCAGGCTGCTTCCTGCTGAGTATCTTAAGCGGTTTGCTGGTTATGGCCATAGGCACTCTTGCACCTGTGCTCTTCCTATGCTCCTTTTTACTTTTTTCCCTGATTTGTACCACGATCCGGCCCTTTAGCATGAACCTCCTCTTTGAACAGCAGAAAGGGGATTCCGGTTCAGCCTCCTCCGTCATCAACACCATGTATACGGTGTTCGGATGCATCGGGATGTTAATTTCCTCACTGTCCTGGGGCAATATTGTAGCAGGCCTGGGCACTATAATCGTCTTGTTTTCAGCCATTTCTCTGATTGGCTGGCTCCTGTTCCTAAAATCCCGGATTCCATGTGCAGGACTAAAATAGTTGTATCACACAGGAGGGCAGGATACACCCCAATGTAGATACCAGCGCCCCGCCTGGATCTGCGATTCGGGTTCCCACGAAGGTGGCCGAGTTGATAGAGATGGAGCCTGGTGTCATTTCCGAAATGGTGATAATATCCGTAAACTCCGTTCCGACGGATGATAATCCAACAATAACCCCCAGACAGTGAAGCAGGTAGTAACCCGTAATGTGATTACTACCTGCTCTGTTATTGACATATATCGAAAACAGAGTATAATAGTTATTGTCATATGTCAATAATAAAATCGAGTGAAATGAGGTGATGGAATGCCAAGACCCCGGAAACATCGGCGTGTATGCTCGCACCCACGATGTACAAGCTTCAAGCCGTGCGGAGGAGAAGGACAAGTAGTTACAATGACCTTTGACGAATACGAGGCCATCCGCCTGATTGACTTAGAAGGGCTAACACAGGAGCAATGCTCAGAACAAATGGAGGTTGCCCGCACCACCGTGCAGGCGATATACGCCAGCGCCAGAAAAACATTGGCTCAGTGTATCGTCGAGGGGCGCCCTCTGAAAATTGGAGGCGGTGATGTACGGTTTTGCGAGCACCATAATCCATCCTGCGGCAACGGCTGCTGCAGATGGAAAAATTCTCGAAGCGAAAAGGAAGGGTTCAACATTGAGTGAACAATGCAAAGAAAGCTGCTCTGGATGTAGCGTAGAAAATTGTGGGGATAGAAAACCGGATAGCCCATCACCCCCAAACTGGCAGCCGCTACCGATGCGGGAACCATAGAACTGTTGACGATGACATCCTAAATAAGTAACCGATCTACTTGAAGAAATGGAGGCAAAAATGAGAATCGCAGTAGCATATGAAGATGGAAATGTGTTTCAACACTTTGGGCACACGGAACGGTTTAAGGTCTATGACATAGAGAACGGCAAGGTTCAGGTGACTTTAACCGTGAACACAAATGGCAGCGGCCACGGCGCATTGGCTGACATCCTGAAAAAAGGCAGTGTAAATACGCTAATCTGTGGCGGTATTGGCGATGGAGCAAAACGTGCTCTTGCCGAAGCAGGTATTGAGTTGTATGGCGGAGTTTCCGGCGATGCGGATAAGGCCGTAGCCGACTTGCTGGCTGGTAACTTGAAATACAATCCGGATGTCGCATGCAATCACCACGGTGAACATCATCATGGTGATGGACATGATTGCGGCGGCCAGGGTGAACATCATTGCCACGAATGAATCCCATACCGTTGTTAAAATCTACATCACCACCCAAAAAACAAGCAGATAATAGAAAGCCGAGGAAGTAACGTTCCCCGGTTTTCCTATGCTTTGAGAAGATTCTTAGGAAGGCAGTCTGTCGACGGCAAGTCCGCTTAACAGTTTTGGGCACCGGCAAATTCATTAATCAGTGATTTCATATGCTCCGTCAAATATTTGCTTTTATGGTGTACCAGTGAAAAACTTCGTGTCAACGACATATCGGATATATTGATTTCATGCAGTTCCCCCTGCCCCACATAGGGTAGCGCAACACGCTGCGACAGTACGGATATTCCGAGATTCTCTAATAAAGCGGAAAGAATGGAACCAAAGCTGTGTGATGTCCATTTCACGTGAATCAGCGCTTTGTGCTTTTCCAATTCCTTTTGAAAAAGCTCCCGTGTGCCACTTCCATCCTCCCGAACCAAAAACGGATATTCCAGGATATCCTTAATCCGGATGTTTTCCCGGACTGACAGCGGATGACTTTTGTGGCAAACCAAAACAAGTTTATCATCCAGCAATGGGCGCAACAGAATGTCCTTGTGCTTTGTCTGGCCTTCCACGAAGGCAAAATCCAATTTACCCGTCAATAGATTTTCTTCGATAACCGCCGTGTTGTCCACCAGCACCGAAACGGACACAGTGGGGTTTCTCGCTTCAAAACGGCGCATGACAGGTGCCAGAACGCTCTGACCGACTGTAATGGTAGCTCCTACAGAAAAATGTGGAGACAATGCCAGCCCGTTCATCTCCTGGTCCATTGCACCGTTCAGGCTCAGAATTTGCTGAATATAGTCCAAAAGGCGCAGGCCTTCCGCGGTAATATACAACTTTTTCCCAATCCGGTTAAACAATAAAACCTGGTATTCACTCTCAATCTCCCGGACTGCCTGACTGATAGTGGGTTGGGCGATGTGCAGCTCCTCTGCCGCCCTGCTCATATTCATATGGTGCGCTACCGCCTGAAAAATCTCCATGGTTCGTATCGTCATTTCATCACCTATAGTAATATCCCTATCGTTTTTATTTATATTATATATTTTACACTATAAATATTCAAGCTTATAATATAGTAAAAATTATAAGGGGTGTCAAGTATGAAAATAGTAATTGTCGGCGGCGTCGCCGGAGGCGCATCGGCTGCAGCCCGTTTGCGCCGTCTGGATGAAGATATGGAAATTATTTTATTGGAGCGCGGCAGGTATATTTCCTTTGCAAATTGCGGCCTGCCCTACTATATAGGTGGAGCGATCAAGGAGCAGGATGACCTGGTTTTGCAGTCACCAGAGAGCTTCCATAACCGCTTCCGGGTTGATGCACGCATTTTTTCAGAGGTTCTGGCGGTGGACTATAATGCAAAAAATATAACGGTAAGAAATCACGGGACAGGCGAAACTTATACCGAAGCTTATGATAAGTTAATTCTTTCTCCGGGTGCGAAACCCGTTGTCCCCACTATCCTCGGAGCAGATGGCGCCAATGTTTTTACGCTGCGCAATATTCCGGACATGCTGGCCATCATGGAGTATATCCAGGAATACGGGGCCAACCGAGCTGTTGTTGTGGGTGGAGGCTATATCGGCATTGAGGTGGCAGAAAACTTAAAAGATGCCGGTCTGGATGTGGCAATCGTGGAGATGCAGGAGCATCTGATGGCTTCTCTGGATTTTGATATGGCAGCCTTCGTGCATCATCATCTGCTGGAAAAAGGGATTGAGCTTTATTTATCCAATGCCGTCAAAAAAATTGAAGCCACAGAGGATCACACCCAGGTTGTTCTGACAGAGGGGAGCCTAAATGCCGATTTGGTGATTTTTTCTGCCGGCGTAAAGCCGGATACGGCATTTTTGAAGGACTCCGGTATCGCTTTGAACGAGCGGGGCGGCATTATAGTAAACGAACATATGATGACCTCTGTCCCGGATATCTATGCCGTTGGAGACGCTGTTGAGACCACCGAATTTATCACCGGACAAAAGGCCATGATTCCCTTGGCTGGCTCCGCCAACAAGCAGGGCCGCATCGCCGCGGACAATATTTGCGGTATCCCCAGCACTTATCAGGGTGCGCAGGGCTCCTCTATCATCAAAGTGTTTGACCTTACGGTTGCGGTCACCGGTATGCGTGAAAAGAGAGCGGCTGGGATGGGGTTGGATTATGAAAAGAGCTTTACCTATTCCGCATCTCACGCTAAGTATTATCCCGGCGGGTCGGAGATGGTCATTAAGACCATATTTGAAAAGACAACCGGCAAAATTCTAGGCGCGCAAATCATCGGGCAGGACGGTGTTGACAAGCGCTGTGATGTCATGGCAACTGCTATCCGAGCCGGCATGACGGCACATGATCTGACAAATATGGAGCTTTGCTATGCACCTCCCTACGGGTCGGCCAAAGACCCCGTGAATTTTGCAGGATATGTAATTGAAAATATTCTACAAGAAAAAGTGGCAATTCACCATTGGCACGATATAGAAAAACTGAAAGTAGACAGCGGCGTCATCCTTTTGGATGTCAGAACACCGGAGGAATTTCAGGATGGACATATCAGGGGAGCGGTTCATATTCCTTTGGATCAACTCCGGCAGAATTTGCAGAGCCTGGATTCCTCCAAGCGCATCTTTGTCCATTGCCGGACTGGTTTGCGTAGCTATATTGCCTGCCGGATTTTGTCGGCTCACGGGTTTTCCTGCTCCAATCTTTCCGGCGGATACCATGTCTATCAAACAGTTGTGGGAAAGCAGACACCTCCTGCTGCTCCTTGTTACCCCAATCCGATGGCCTGTTCTTCTCAGGCTCAGGCAGTAAGTGTCAAGTCTGCTTCCTTTCTTACCGCAGAACAAACCAAAAGTGTGAAGGGGCAGGGTTTCCTCTATAACAAAGGAACCCGCAATTTTTCCGGTCGGGTGATTACCGAAAACGGGATTTTGTCTGAAAAACAAATGGCGGTTGTGACCGAGGCTGCAAGGCGGTTCGGAAACGGAAACATCGCATTGACCGTGCGGCTGACACTGGAAATCCAAGGGATTCCCTTTGAAAAAATACCGGAAATGGTTCAGTTTATGGAAAAGCATGGGCTAAAAACCGGCGGGACAGGCTCTAAGGTACGCCCAATCGTTGTCTGTAAGGGAACCACCTGCAGCAACGGCCTGTGCGATACCGCCACCCTGGGGACAATCATTCACCAGCGCTTTTACGAGGGATACCGTCAGGTTACGCTCCCGCATAAATTTAAGATCGCCGTGGGTGGGTGTCCCAACAATTGCATCAAGCCGGATCTGAACGACATTGGCATTGTCGCTATCCAGTCGCCCGAGTTGATTCTTGATAACTGCAGGGGATGCTTGAAATGCGGGGTTGTGGATATCTGTCCCATTGGAGCCGCCTCGGTCAAGGATAAAAAAATACAAATCGACTACTCAATTTGTAATGGTTGCGGAAAATGCATAGAGAAATGCCATTTCTCTGCTTTGGAAGGTCTTGAAATGCAGTACAAGGTCTATGTTGGAGGACGATGGGGCAAGCAAGTCCGTCAAGGTTCCCCACTCTCCAGACCCGTATCGGAAACCGAAGCATTGGATATCATTGAAAAATCTACTCTCTTATTCAAAAAAGAAGGCAAAAGCGGTGAGCGGTTCTCTGACACGATTGAACGACTCGGTATGGATTATGTGGAATCGGTGTTGTATGGCATGGAGCTTCTGGATTGGAAACATGATATTTTGCAAATTCAGACCAAAGGCGGCGCCAAATGTTAGAATGGAAATTGACTTCAGTCAAAACAAACTTACTACAGTATGTTTTGACTGAAGTGCACTTGGTTTCACCTTTCCGATATCCTTTTCTTACCTCCAGTTAATCTGAACCCATGGATACTCCGGCTCATAATTCTTTTGTTTTCCGTCCCTTGTAGATCGTCCGCTTTCTACACACTGATCCAATTCCTTGATCAAAGCCTCCACCACCTCCTTATTCACATCAAGCATTCCGTGGATCCTGTATTTCAATACTCGTTACTGAGCAGAAAACCTGCCAAGTGAACCATCTTTACGCCATTGACATTGCCTGCGGCAAATTCGTCCAGCGTTACAACATACTTGGGATAATGATCTTTTATTTCGAGAAGATTTGCAAGCTCTCTGTCCGATTCCTCCGGCAGCTTGCGGCACACCTGGATATAAATGCGCTCATCCCGCCGCACCGCTACGAAATCCACCTCTTTTGTTTCGTTTTTACCGATATACACCTCGTAGCCCCTTCTCCGAAGCTCAAAGTAAACAATATTTTCAAGCATTGCAGCTATGGATTTCGGGTTGAAGCCCATGATACAGTATTTGAGGGAGGCATCCGCAAGATAGAATTTTTCCTGGGTTTTTAATACGGACTTGCCCTGCAAATCGTATCGCTGACAGCGATAGATTACAAAAGCTTTCTCCAGCCATTGTAGATAGTTATACACGGCTTCAACGGATAGGGAGCGCCCTTCGCTTTTTAAGAACTTCACGATTGCATTTGCAGAAAAGGTTTTGCCGACATTCTCAACTACATATTTTACAACACGGTTGAACAAATCAAAGTTCGTGATGTTATGCCGTTTGGTGATATCGTTTGTGATAACGGAATTATAGATACCCTCCACAATCTGATATGAGGAGCTTTCGTCAAAGCTGCCGGCAGCCACAATCGGAAAGCCTCCCATACGCAGGTATTCGTTCAAAAGCTCCTTTTTTGATAATTCACTCTTTTTCTTGAAGTCCAAATACTCGGCAAAGGACAATGTAAACACAGGGATGGAAATATATCTGCCCGTTAAATAGGTAGAAATTTCGCTTGACATCAGCTTTGAATTTGACCCGGTAACATAGATGTCCGTCTTGAAATTTTCAAGCAGGCTGTTAACTGCCTTTTCCCACCCAGTTATTTCCTGTACCTCATCCAGTAAAAGGTAATAACGCTCATCGTCAGTCATTTGTTCTTTTATACCTTTATACATCTCCTTATCAGTCATGCCATCATCAAAATCCTCTGAGGTATAACGCATGCTGATGATATGGTCTGCGGTGACTCCGTTTTTCAAAAGGTCATCCTGTAACATTTCCAAAATAGTAGATTTACCGCAGCGGCGAATTCCCGCAAGTATCTTTACAAGCGGAACATCTCGGTATTTTTTCAGTGCATCCATATATTGCGGTCTAATGATCATAATATCGCCTCCTTTATAAGGAGTATAACCAAAAAAACCAAAGGAAATCAATAGTTTTTACTCAAATTTCATAAAAACTTTTGATTTCCTATATGGCTTCCAATGCAAAATTATTTTTTAAGGTCTTAGTACAAGTACTCCATATGGCTCCAGCTTGACCGTATCCTTCACCTTCTGGCCGGAGAGCATTTCCTCATATTCCTTATCCAGAGGAACTACTGCCGGATAATCATTCTGGTTCATCAGAAAATATGCCGTATTCGTGCCGTCCGAAGCCTCCACTGTCTCCACTCCCTGCAACGCGTACAGGTTCAACGGCAGCTCTGCCTTTTTCCCCAGATACCGGGCCAGCCGGAGCATCGCCTCTTCCTCCAGGTCACAGCCCAGATAGTATACCCTTCCCTTCCCGTACCGGTTCTCAGTAAAGCAGGGCTGTCCGGAATAATAATCTTCGGTATAGATCCCCAGCTCTTTTGCCGTAACCGGAGTCACAATATCACACCAAAGTCCGGCCTTTCCTTTACCGAATACCGTTGATACTTTGGTCTCCTTCTTAAACTGGGGATCATAATCGTGGACTTCAACGCCGGTGAGCTCTCTTAGGATTCCCGGAACTGTCTCCATCCTCATATTATTGTTATCATCCTTGATTCCGCTGCGGAAGGTTGTGAGCAGGGTTCCTCCTCCTGCCACATATTCCTCAAGCTTCTCCTTCCCCTGCCCACTTAACATCAGCAGCGCCGGTGCCAGCACCAGGGAATACGCCGATAAGTCTTCCTCCGGTGTAACAAAATCCACCGGAAGCCCCATTTCATAAAAAGGCCTGTAATAGCTGAGCAGGAGCCTGTCATAATCAAAATTCTCCACATGCTTATGAATGGAATGACTCCATTCGCTGTCAAAGGATTTGATGATGGCAACCCTTGCAACGGGGCACAGAGTCTGGTAGCTTTTGCTGAGCAGCTCCATCTCCTGGCCTACCCTGACAATTTCCTCATATCTGCGGCCTGGTTTCCCGTCATGGTTCAAAATTCCGTGCCAGTATTCTTCGGTGCCAAAGGGGCAGGCTCTCCATCGGAAGTAAACAACGGTATCCGCTCCCTGGGCCACCGCCTGGTAGGTCCAAAGCCGAAGCTTTCCGGGAGTCGGGGAAGGTCCCATCTTACTCCAGCCGCAGGGACCGCTCTGTTGCTCCATGACCCAAAAGGCCTGCTTCTTATAGCTTCTCATCAACGCATGATCCTTGGATACAGCTGCAGCTTCCGCAATTCCCCATTGGAACTCGATGTAATTATCCCAGCTTACAAAATCAAGCTGCTCCGATAATTTGAAATAATCAATTCCTGTGCCGGAATTAACGGAGGCATCCAGCATATTGGTCGTGATAGGCTTGTCGCTGTATTTTCTTATGATCTTTGCTGACTCTTGTGCAAAGCTGATGACGGAATCACTGGAGAACCTATAATAATCCAGAAGCAGCGCCGGATTCTGTCCCTGGGTGTCACGGCAGGTATCATAGCAGGCTCCTGCCTTTGGAATGATTACCTCATCAAAGCTGTTATAAATCTGGCTCCAGAACACAGTGCCATACTTCTTGTTCAGCCGGTCGATGGTTATGTATCTTTTTGATAACCAGCTACCAAATTGCTCCGCGCATTTGGAGCAATAGCATCTGGTCGTATTCGCCCAGCCTAACTCGTTATCAATCTGCCAGGCTTCCAAAGCCGGATGCCCTGCATACCGGGCAACAATTTTCTCTACCAGAAGCCTTGTCTTTTCCCTGTATAGCTTACTGTTAAAGCAATAATGCTTTCTTGTTCCGAATATCTTGGGATTGCCATGGATATCGTCCTGGTATATCTCAGGATATCGATCTGTCATCCACTTTGGCGGGGTTGCCGAAGGGGTGCAGAGAACGATCTTAATCCCATACCGGTGAAAGAAATCCAGGGCATCATCCATCCAGGCAAATTCAAATTTCCCTTCCTCCGGCTCGTAGAGGCTCCAGGCAAATTCACCCAGACGGATTAGCTTGATATTCGCTTTCACCATCATTTCGGCATCCGTTTGCCATCTTTCCCTGTCCCAATGCTCCGGATAATAATCCGCTCCGATTCTCATATCATTTACCTCCCTGCTGCCGCTTAGCGGCCTTTTAACCTCTTCCCCTTACAGCCTGTTTACCTTCAGAACCCACAAATGATAATGCTGCGGGTGAGGATTACTAATATCTGAACCTGATCTGCTTCAATACATTGGCATCGCTGCAATTACCGGTATATGCGATATAAGTGATATCCTCTTCTTCAAAGGCATCCTTCTCCTCATTAAAATATGCCATTTCCGCTTTGGATACGGAAAGGCTGACCAGCTTCTCTTCCCCCGGCTCCAGGGTTACCCTTGCGAAATCCTTAAGCACCTTCGCCGGACGGTCAACCGCACTTCCCTCACAGCCCACATAGAGCTGCAGGATCTCTGCTCCCTTGACATTTCCTGTATTCTTCACCCTGACTGTGATTTTTGCCCTATGGCCGAATACCTGAGCCTCCGGTGCACTGATATCAAAGCTTGTATAAGACAGCCCGTAGCCAAAGGGATAGAGTACCTTGCGCCCTTCCTTCTCCATCTTACAGTAGCCGTGATAATATTCATATTCCGCATAGGTACAGTCAGGATCAAAGAAAGGATAATCCTCTTCGGACATAGCAACGGTATAAGGAAGCTTTCCACTGGGGCATACATCCCCAAACAGAATATCCGCCAGTGCATTGCCCCCTTCCATCCCACTGTAGAAGGAGAAAATGATAGCAGGAACGGAAGGCTCCCACTCATCAATCAAAATCGCGCTGCTGCCTACGATGGACACTACCGTATTCTTATTAATTCCCTGGATTCCCTGAATCAGGTCAATGTCCCTGCGGTGCAGCCTCATGGAGCTTCTGTCCCCTCCGACCTCTGCAATATCGCTGCGGTCAGACAAATATTCCCCTTCATCGCTGTGGATATAGCCCACAACAACTATAACAGCATCCGCATCAGCCGCCAGCTCCTTCGCGCGCTTCAGATTGGTTCCGTCATTATAAAGAATCTGTGCACTAGGCATCTTCTTCATCAGACCGCGCAGCGGAGTGACGGTATAATAGGGATGAACCTTACTGGAGCCATGGTCACCAATATTCTCAGTATCGCCAAGAACACCAAGGACAAGGATTTTGTCCGTCTTCCCCTTATCAAGGGGAAGGATATTTCCCTCATTCTTAAGCAGTACCATGGATTCCTCCGCAGCCCGTCTCGCCACCTGGATATGCCCGGGGCAGGCAAGGATTTCCTGGGTATATTTACGGGGATCTTTTCTGGTCTCATAATAGAAGACCGTCCTTAAGATATAGCCTACGGCTTCATCCATGTCCTCCATGGTGATTCTTCCTTCCTCAAGAGCCTTAGGAAGCTCCCCATGATAGTGGCAGAAGCAGGGCATCTCTATATTCATTCCATTCTTTACCGCTTTCACCGCATCCTTAACGGCCCATAAAAAGTCGGATAAGGTGAAGCCCTCAAAGCCCCATTTATCCCGGAGAATATCCCTTAGCAGAAGCTTGCTCTCACTGGCCTGCTCTCCATAAACCATATTATATGCTCCCATGACGGATGCTGCGCCCTCTTCAATGCAGCGCTTGAAATGCGGCAGATAAACCTCATGCAGGGTACGTTTATCTGCATGGACATCCGCTTTAAAGCGGGCATTTTCAATGCTGTTCATGGCAAAATGCTTGATGCAGGCCATAACATTCTGGCTCTGTACACCTCTTGTAAGGGCAGCACCCATTTCACCGAGATGATACTGGTCCTCGCCGTAGCATTCCTGCGCACGTCCCCATCTGGGGTTACGGGGAAGATTGATGCAGACCCCTCCGAAATAATTTCCTCCTTGGGCCCTGACCTCTGCCCCAATTACCTTTCCGATCTCCTCCTCAAGCTCCCGGTCAAAGGTTGCTCCCCTGGCCATGGATACCGGAAAGCAGGTAGCGGAGCCTGAAACAACTCCTCTCGGCCCGTCCACAAAGCGTACATTAGGTATCCCAAGCCGGTCCACCGCCATCGTCGGATACGGTTTTACATTATAATGCTCAATCAGGAACAAATCATCCAAGAGCTTCTGCTCCGTTACCTGGCCCGACATAATTCCTACCTTTTCTTCCACGGTCAGCTGTGGAAGTAATTCTTCCACATAATGCCGGATCGTCTGCTTGCTGCAATTTTCTGTTAATCTGGTTTTCTTTACTGTTTCCCGCATAGATTCGCTCCTCTTTCCTTCCTATTGGTTTCAGGGTATTATTTTCTCTTTGCATATTTTCTCATGTCGATAATTACGGCAAGGGCGATAATTAATCCCTTTACGATATACTGCCAGTACATATTCACTCCGATAAAGGCCAGCCCATAATTGATTACCGTAAAGATCAAAACACCGGTTACGATTCCTCCCACACTTCCGATACCGCCGGACATGGATACCCCGCCTACTACGCAGGCAGCAATTGCGTCCATTTCGTAGCCGTTACCGGTGGTGTTGGAGGCACTTCCGATTCTTCCCACCTCAAGCACCGCGGCAATCGCATATAGCACCGCAGCCGCAGAATAAACAATGACCTGGGTGCGTACAACATTGACACCGGAGACCTTTGCTGCCTCCGGATTTCCTCCGATGGCATACATATATTTACCGAACCTGGTCTTATTCCATATGATCCAGGTCAGGATGCAGATCACTATGGCGATCAGGATCAGATAGGGAATCTCAATCTTACCAAGCTTAATATAGCCCGTTCCTATCTTGATGATATCCTTGGATAATCCTCCGATGGGCTGCGCTCCGTAAGGGGGGCGGTCAAAATAAATGGAGGAGGCTCCGTACAGGATCAGCTGCATGGCAAGCGTCGCTATAATGGGCGGAACCCTGAGCACCGCTACCGTAATACCCGTAACAGCTCCCAGAACCGCACAAATCACAATAACTACCAGGAGGGGAACGATAATGGGCAGCTCCTGAAGCTTCGGATACATCCGGTAGACATAGCCTGCCTGCTGCATCAGTGAAGCAGATATTACGGCTGCCAGGCCGATCATACGTCCTGTGGACAGATCACAGCCCCTGACGATCAGCACCATACCGGCTGCCAACGCAATGATGATCCGGGTTGCCGACTGTGCGAAAATGTTCTTAAAATTAGTAAAGGATAAAAACTTAGGTTCAATAATGACAACGATGATAAATAATGCGATTAGCACGATATAAATTACTTTTTCAACCAAAAGCTGCCGAAGCAATGCCTTCTCATGAAATATGCTTTTTATTTTATTCATATACTCTCCATTCTGCTCTTACAGCCTGGGCTGCAAGATGGCTCCCAGCCGTTAAATGTATTTTGCAGATGCCTCCATAATCTGTACCTGGGTTACGTCTTTGGCATTAAAGATGCCGGACTGCTGCCCGTTGCTCATTACCAGGATCCGGTCACATATTCCCAGAAGCTCCGGCATTTCCGAGCTTACAACAATGATTCCTTTTCCTTCGGCGGCCAGTTGGTTCATCAGCTGATAGATTTCATATTTAGCTCCGACATCAATGCCCCTGGTCGGTTCATCCAAAAGCAGAACCTCCGGATCCGTCAGCAGCCACCTTCCAAGAATAACCTTTTGCTGGTTTCCTCCGGAAAGATTGCCTATTTTGTTCTTGATTGAGGAGGTTTTGACATTCAGTGTTTTAACCATATAGCCTACCCTTTCATCGATCAGGGTATTTCTTAACAAGCCATGCCTGGTATACCGGCCGAGATTCGTAATAATCATATTAAAGGCCACGCTCAGCTCTCCAAAGATACCGTCCACCCTTCTTTCCTCCGTAAGCAGGGCAAATCTGTTTTTCATTGCCTTCACAGGGGTACTGTTATCAATGGTTTTTCCATGCAGGACAAGCCGTCCCTGTCCCTTTGTACGGATTCCGAATAAGGTTTCCAGCACCTCCGTCCTTTTTGAGCCTACGAGGCCTGAGATTCCCAGTATTTCTCCTTTATGTAAATCAAAATTAACCCCACAAAAAGCAGGAGTCAACGATGATAAATCTTCCACCTTCAGCAA
>JARKQP010000580.1 GCA_029974875.1 Mobilitalea sp. | reverse complement strand
AATCAGTATAACGAACGGAAGGATAACCGCCAGAGCCAATATAGTCAGAACAATATAGCAAAGTACCTGGAACATAACCGTTCCTTTTCCTTTTACACTTGAATCCATAATCTCACACCTTTCAGTTACTGGTTTATATATTCCTAGAACATCGCATTCTCACGGTCAACCTTACGGACGAGGGCATTCACAGCCAGGACAACGATAAATCCTATGATGGACTGGTATACGCTGGCTGCGGAGGCCTTTCCAATCTGGTTCAGCTGCATCAGGGCACGGTAGACATAGGTATCAATAGTCTGGGTCGCATTAAACAGTACGCCTGCATTCATAGGAACCTGATAGAAGAGCCCAAAATCAGAGTAGAACATCCTGCCCAGCTGCATCAACAGCAGTGTAATAACCGTCGGCTTTAGCATTGGCAGGGTAACCTTGCGGATCTGCTGCCATTTGGTAGCCCCATCCACGCAGGCCGCCTCATACATGCTTTTGTCAATGCCAAGAATCGAGGACAGGTATATGATTGACGCATATCCAAGGTTCTTCCACACATTTACAAAGACCAGGATAAAGGGCCAGTAAAACTGGTTGGCATAGAAATCCACTGCCTTGTCTCCCAGTATGGTTTTATTAATAAAGCCCGCCTCATTGCTTAAGAAGGCATATACGATATAGGCCACGATAACATAGGAGATCAGCTGGGGCATCAGTATGGTGGTCTGGAAGAATTTCTTCATGATGCCGGAGAACAGCTCAAAGAGCATGATCCCAACCATAATTCCCAGGATATTACCCAGTGCAATAAAGGTAAGGTTATACAGGATCGTATTCCTCGTCATAATAAATGCATCCTGGGTTAAAAAGAGGTACCTGAAATTATCAATCCCTACCCAGGGGCTTTTCATGATACCCACACTGTAGTTGATGTTCTTAAATGCAATAAACATGCCGAACATGGGAAAATAGTTGTTGATTAAAAAATAGATTGCTCCCGGAAGTACCATAAAATCCAGGGCAGTAACCACCTTATGCTTATATAAAAAGTATAGACCCGTAGCAATCAAAACAATTCCAACCACCGTAACCACTATTACTCCGACGCCCGGGGATACATTCTTTCCTGCGCT
>JARKQP010000564.1 GCA_029974875.1 Mobilitalea sp. | reverse complement strand
TGGCAGTCAGGCTTTTTACTACCATCCTCTTTTCCTTTAGGGAATGGACCCAGGGCAGATGAAGCTTAATTTTCATTGTTGCAATCAGCATTTCTCACCTTCTCTGCTTATTTATCCACAGAAACCTATTTATTCCGTTATGATTTCCACATGATATAATATCGCCAGATATTATATTATGGCGCCGGAGCGGAGCGTAGTGCGCATCCCTGGCACGAAGTGTCATATCATGTGTTTTTTACATGATATCATGTAAATATGTCCATGATCTTTATTATACTCTATTCATCCATAATAAATCTATTACTAATAACGAATCTTTTCCAGGTAAAGTCCGCAGGCTTCGGCCAGGTTGCCTGTCTGGTTCCTTTCCTTTGACAGGAGCATCCGGCTGATGTCCTCCGGCTTGCAGTTTCCTAAGCCTGCCTCCACCAGGGCTCCTATCATCCACCGGACCATATTGTATAAGAATCCGTCACCACAAATCCTGATATCCAGAAAGCCTTTAGCTACCTCAAAATCTATAGACTTAATATTTCGTACCATTGATTTCTTTTTTGATTTTGCATTGGAAAACGCAGTGAAATCATGCTCTCC
Source organism: Mobilitalea sp. (assembly GCA_029974875.1). Next base: position 914 of record JARKQP010000564.1, on the reverse strand, counting down.
CAGAAAATACCGGCTAGCCTCCTGCATCGCTGTCACATCCAGCTTCCGGTTTATATGCATACTATATTTTCTCATAAAAGGATTGCTGTATTCCTCGTTCCAGATCTTGTACAGGTAGGTCTTATCCTTTGCAAGATATCTTGCATGGAAGCTTTCACTGGCTGGAGCCACTGCGGTAATGCTGATATCCTGTGGAAGATAACGATTCAAATATCCCTTGAGTTCCTCTTCCGCCACAGATTCCTTCAGCTTAACATTGGCAATCTGGGCTATTGCATGAACACCCGCATCCGTGCGGCTGCACCCAACGATCTCAAGCTCGTATCCGGCCATCTCCGAAAGCACATGCTCAATTTTTTCCTGAATTGTATTCTCTCCCTTGCCAAGCCGCTGCCAGCCCTTGTAACGGCCTCCGTCATATTGTATTGTCAGCTTATAATTGTACACTCCATTTCCTCCACTTAGATCATCCGTATGTATCAGAATGATAGCCATTGCATTTCTAACCTTTGCATTCTGGCCTTTACATTCTGGCCTTTACATTCTAGCCTTTGCATTCTGGCCTTTGCATTTTGGCCTTTGCATTTTGGCCTTTGCTCCTCCTAGGAATATGGATCTTCCTAATATTCCGTTAGCTCCCGCTTTTTCGCATTGTAGGATACATTATTTTAGTTATACCATTATCACCCCCGGCAGGTCAACCTATGGTTATACAGGTCTATGCTTATCCTTTCCACTTTTTTTAACTGTATATCCTTGTTTTATCAGTTGCATACTAAGAGTTATGATACAATGATCAGAAAGCCGGGTGAATTGATGCAAACGGAAAAAAGATTAACCGCCGCATATAAGAATGCAAAGCTGGAATACTTTGATGGAAGCTCCAAGTATGTATTTTTCAGTGATACCCACCG
>JARKQP010000541.1 GCA_029974875.1 Mobilitalea sp. | reverse complement strand
AGGGGAATTAAAAGGGGATGCTTGAAGGTCATTAATGCGTTGCTGACCGCCTATGTGGAATTTTTCCGCGGCACGCCTATGATTGTACAAGCAATGGTAATTTATTATGGCTCGGCTATGGCCTTGGGAATCAACATGACCCCCTTTGGAGCGGCATTACTGATCGTGTCCATTAACACAGGAGCATAGACGGCGGAAATTGTGAGGGGCGGTATTATTTCCATTGACTAGGGACAGTTTGAAGCTGCCCATGCAATCGGTATGAACCATATGAAAACCATGCTCCATGTCGTGCTGCCACAGGTTATCCGTAATATTCTTCCGGCCCTTGGCAATGAGTTTGTTATTAACATCAAGGATACCTCCGTGCTTAACGTTATTGGCGTATCGGAATTATACTTTACGACAAAGTCCATTGCAGGAAATAACTTCAGATATTTCGAAGCCTTCGCAGTAGCGAGCGTTATTTATCTTGTAATGACCTTGACGGTAACCCGGATCCTCCGCTTGATTGAGAAGAAGCTGGAGGGACCGGAGAACTTCATGGTCATTCCGGGAAACCAGATGCAGGTAGAGAGACCGGAAGACGCCCTTAGGCATAGGCAATAGCCGGGGTGTAGAATTTGTCGATAGGAGCACTGCCATAGGGCGGTAAAATGGAGGTAGGCATGGAAAGAGTAATTGAGATACAGCATTTAAAGAAATCCTTTGGAAAAAACGAAATTCTTAAGGATATCGATTTCTCTGTAAGCAAAGGAGAGGTCGTATGCATCATCGGTGCATCCGGCTCAGGAAAATCGACCCTGCTCCGCTGCATCAATCCGCTGGAAAAACCAAGCGGCGGAGAGATCATATACAAAGGTGAGAATATATTGGACGACAGGCATGATATCTATGCTTACAGAACCAAGCTCGGAATGGTATTCCAGCAGTTTAACCTGTTCAATAACCACAATGTATTAAGTAATTGTACCGTTGGACAGATTAAGGTGTTAAAGAGAAGTAAGGAAGAA
>JARKQP010000534.1 GCA_029974875.1 Mobilitalea sp. | reverse complement strand
AGAAACCTCATGACAGAGCCGTTAAATTTCTGGACTAATCCAAGTTACGTGTATAGTGATTAGCTTAAGATATGTAATTTATATACCACGGAAGGGAGATTAATATGACGTTACAGCAACTAAGGTATGCAGCGACCATCGCTGACTGCAGCTCGATGAATAAAGCTTCCCATGTTCTGTACCTGTCCCAATCCAGCTTATCCGGAGCGGTCAAGGATTTGGAGAGTGAAGTCGGTTTTTCCATTTTTAGAAGAACAAACAGAGGGATTGCAATGACTCCGGAGGGGAAGGAGTTTCTTGGATATGCCAGACAAGTATTAGATCAATATCATTTAATGGAAAATAAATATATCAATAAACAGAGCGTAAAGAAGAAATTTGGTGTATCCATGCAGCACTACTGTTTCGTGGTCAAAGCGTTTATCAAGGTGGTACAAAAATTCGGAATGGATAGCTACGAATTTGCAGCCCATGAAACCAAAACTAACGGTGTGATTGAGGATGTCAAGCTGGGAGAGAGCGAAATCGGTATATTATATCTGGATGATTTTAATGAAAAAGTATTATTGAAAATCTTTAATGAATACAATCTGGAATTTCATGAGATGTTCCGGAGCAGAACTTACGTTTATCTAAGTAAGAAAAATCCTCTGGCGGACAGCAAGGAGTTATCCTTGGAGGAGCTGAGCGAATACCCTTTTTTATCCTTTGACCAGGGCGTGAAAAATTCTTTTTGCTATTCAGAAGAAGTATTAAGTACCTATGAATATCAGAAGATGATTAAGGTGAATGACAGAGCCACAATGCTAAACCTTATGACAGGATTAAATGGGTATACGCTCAGTGCCGGTCTGACCTGTGAGGATTTAAACGGGGATGAATTCAGAATAATACCTTTAAAAACAGAGGCGGTTAAAAAGATCGGCTACATAAAGAAGAAGGATACCATATTATCAGAGCTGGGTGCCGCTTATTTGTCTGAGCTTAAAAAAAACCAGGGCCGCTTGTTATAGGTTTTAGCGATAACCAGATGACGTTTTTGCATATTAGCGCCATTAGAATTAATATGCTATAATACATATATGATTAGTAGTATTTAAAATACATCTCTCACAATAGAGGGTGTATTTTTAAATCATAATACATATTAAAAATATATGTAATATATGCCATGGTATTAAGCCTATTGCCGCTAAACTCACAAGTCTTGAACTACAACGATTAGAGGACAGAACACCAAATATAGGAATTAATTGGGTTGAAACATGTATTAAGGAGGTGAATAAGTACAATGAGAATATTAATCAAACATGCAGATGTTTTTGATGGAAAGCACAGTGATCTGAAGGAGCACAGAAATATTGTCATCGACGGTAATATTGTAATTGGGATTGAGAAAGAAGAAGTGGCCGAAGAAAACTTTGACGAGGTTATTGATGCTTCTGGTTTTGTGGCAATCCCGGGACTTACCGATGCCCATGTGCACCTTGGGCACACCTTTATGGCAAATAATTCGGTTGACTATGATGTAGCCATTTCCACAGCCGTAGCGAGAAAGCTATTATACCAGGGCTTTACCACAGTCCGGGATGCGGGCGGAATTTCCTCGGGAATCAAAAAAGCCATCGATCAGGGAGTTATTGAAGGGCCGAGGATCTATCCAAGCAATGCTCATATATCCCAGACAAGTGGACACGGAGATTCGGAGGAAGCACATGGTATCCGTGATATTCAGTACCGAATTCCCAGGGCGGGAGTACTGGCAGACGGAGAGGATGAAATTTTGCGTGCAGTCAGGGAACAGCTCTTCCATGGTGCTTCTCAGATTAAGCTGATGGCTGGCGGTGGGTGTGCTTCGAATTGCGACCCCCTTCCGACAATCCAGTTTTCCGAAAAAGAGATGCGCACAGCCGTAGAGGCGGCCGCAGACTATGGCACCTATGTTATGACCCATCTGTACACAAACCCTTCCATGCAGCGTGCTGCAAGGGCGGGAGTCCGAAGCTTTGAGCATGCCCATCTTTTGGATGAAGAGACCGCCAAACTGATAAAGGACCAAGGGGTTTTCATAGCTCCCATGCCGCAATTCAGTGCAAAAGAAGAGGAAGTTATGAAATATATGAGCCGGAAGGAAACTTTTGAGAATCTAAAAAAGCAGGGAAGTAAGGCAGATGTTCTTCGCAAAGGTATGCTCTATGCTACGGAATGGATCAATAAATATGACCTAAAGCTTCTGTTTGGAACTGACCTGATGATTACCTTTCCAGGATATGAGCCCAGAAGCAGCTATGATCTTACCAAGTATAAGGAGCGGTTTGGAAGCTTTAAGGGATTATTGGGTGCTACGGGCAACATTAACGATTTGATTAAATATACCACCTATCAGAATCCTTACCCGGACGGGGAAATCGGAATCCTGGAAAAGGGCTCCTATGCGGATATTCTTTTAGTCAGAGGCAATCCGGTGGAGGATTTGGCGGTTTTGTCGGATACAGACAACATTAAGCTGATTTTAAAGGATGGGGTGGTTTATAAAAATGAAATACGCAGTAAGAATTAACGGAGATGACAGTTTGGGGGTGTTATCCAGGATTACAGGAAAAAATCCGTGAAAAAGTAGAACGTATTAAGCAATAAAATTAATAAAATAAAGATCAAAAAGGAGATTGAATTATGAAGAATAAGTATTTGAAAAGATTAGCATCCGTATTATTAGTAGCCGTATTGGCAATAGGAACGCTGACAGGATGCGGAAGTAAGAGTTCTGGCACAGCAGACAACAGCTCCAATACAACACCAAGCCCGGATACAACAGCCGGCTCCGGGGATACAACAGGAAGTGAACAGCCTGCAGCTGATACTGATACCGGAAATTCAGATTCCACAGAAAAAATCACTGTTTATGCTGCTACCGGAGGATCACCAAGACCGTTTGTATATCTGGACGATGCTGGAAATCCAACCGGTCATAACATAGATTTAATAAAAGCAATTTTTGCCAAGCTTCCACAATATGATCTTCAGATCCAAGTTACCGAATTTTCTTCTATCTTTGCAGGACTTGATTCCGATAAGTATCAGATTGGTGTAAATAACTTTGGTATGAATGAGGAAAGAAAAGAAAAATACATTTTTACAGATGCCATTTTTTCTAATGAAAGATCCATTGTGGCTACCAAGAGCATTGACTTAAGTAATGTAAATACCTTATCTGACCTGGTAGGAAAGAAATTCATCGGAGGAGCCGGAGTAAACCAGACTACAGTTGTTGAGAAATATAATGACGCTAACCCGGATAAACAAATTGATATCAATTACACAGAAGCAGATCTTACAGTACAGCTCCAGGATATCCAGGACGGTAAGTATGATTTCACTTTAATTGATACTCCGATGTACTATGGATATTTTCAACCGGAATTTAATCTGGATCTGTCTGAAAAGGTGCTTGCATCAGATGAGCATGAGGATAGCTACCTGATCGTAAGCAAAGGACATGAGCAGCTGGCAGAAGATATCAACGCTGCGTTAAAAGAATTAGTAGAAGATGGTACCACAAAGGAAATCAACGAGAAATACTTTGGTAAGGACTATACACCATATTATATTTATGAGTAATGAGTAAAAGGGAGCAGAGGTTGAGAGAAGATGGCAAAGTTATTTGACCTGGAATTGGTTTTTACGCAGATACCGACAATATTACAGAGTCTGCCGGTAACATTGGAGCTGACTGCAATTGCGCTTGTGATTGGATTGCTGGTAGGACTTCTCATAGCAATCGTACGAACCAATAAGGTACCGGTATTAACACAGATTTCTATATTTTTTGTATCCTTCATGCGCGGGACTCCGATTATTGTCCAGTTGTATCTGGCGTATTTCGGGATTCCGATTGCATTAAAGTATATCAACTATTATTATGGGACGGATTACAATATAAACGGAATTCCTGGAATTGTATTTGCCATGATTGCACTGGGCCTGAATCAGTCAGCCTTTGACTCGGAAACTATTCGCGCAGCAATCCAGTCTGTGGATAAGGGACAGATTGAAGCGGCAAAGTCTATGGGGATGTCAGGATGGAAGGTGTTAAAACGGGTAATTGTACCTCAGGCCGGTGCAGTTGCGATTCTGCCTTTAGGGAATTCACTGATTGGTCTTATCAAGGGAACATCACTGGCATTTACCTGCTCTGTTATAGAAATCACAGCACAGGGTAAGATTCTGGCAGGAAAGAATTATCGTTATTTTGAGGTCTATTGTTCACTGGCTATTATATACTGGGTCATCACCATCATCTTAGAGCAGTTCTTAAAGTGGCTTGAGACAAAGGTGAATATTCCGGATGAGGTTCCGGAAAGAGATCCTAATGGAAAAATAATTAAGACAAAGAAAAATAAAAAATCGGATCGGAGCCTAAGGGTCTCCGATTCGGGAGGTGTATAAAACCATGAGCCTGGTAGAAATCAGAGGATTAAGCAAGAAGTTCGGCAATAATGTAGTGCTTGATAATGTGGATCTGGATATCCATAAGGGTGAGGTAGTAGCTATTATCGGGCCTTCCGGAACCGGAAAATCTACCTTGCTGCGCTGCACGAACCTGCTAGAGAAGCCGGAAAGCGGCACGATTACCATTGATGGGAAAAAATATGAGCTGACCACAAAGTCTTCGAAGGAGAAGCTGGCACTTCGCCAGCACACAGAGATGGTTTTTCAGCAGTTTAACCTTTTCAAACAAAGAACCGCATTGGAAAACGTGATGGAAGGCCTTATCGTTGTTAAGAAATTAAGCAGGGAAGAAGCCAGAAAAATCGCATTACGGCAACTGGAGAAGGTAGGAATGACAGACCGTATCTACCATTATCCAAAACATTTATCCGGGGGACAACAGCAAAGGGTAGCAATTTCAAGAGCGCTGGCAATGCAGCCACAGCTTCTGTTGATGGATGAACCCACCTCAGCCTTGGACCCGGAATTGGTAAATGAAGTATTGGTTACTATTCGCCGGGCTGCCCAGGAAGGAAATACGATTTTACTGGTAACGCATGAAATGGGATTTGTGAAAAGTGTGGCTAACCGTATTATTTTTCTCGAAAACGGAAGGATCGTAGAAGACGGAACTCCCAAAGAAATCTTTGAGAGGCCGAAAAGTGACCGTTTAAAGGAGTTCCTTATCAACATCAATATGCTGGAGGGTATGGAGTATAGTATTTAAAAGAAAAGAGATGAAAGTAATGGCAGAGGGAATTGAAGTATTTGAAAGGACATTCCGCAACCAGATTCAGGCGGATGGAGAAATCAAAGATTTAGACTTTGCATTTAAAAGGAAGTTCGGAGGCGGAGAGGATGAATGGCCCATAGAAAGAGGCCGTTACCGGCTCATATGGATGCCGGCTTGCCCCCATGCACATAAGGTTGTAATTACCAGGAACCTGTTAGGCCTTGATAAGGTCATCAGCCTTGGAACCACAGGGATCTATCGAACCACGGATGGATGGGCGTTTACGGATGATCCGGAGGAAAAGGATCCGGTGTTGGGTGTGCATCTCCTAAAGGACATTTATGACAGAGATTATGGTGAGGCGGGTTTTCCTGACCGTCCTACAGTGCCGGTCATTGTGGATACAAAAACCGGTCATGCAGCCAATAATGATCACTTTTGGCATCCGATCTACCTGAATATGGCATGGAAACCATACCATAAGAAAAATGCACCGGATTTATATCCGGAGGAGCTGCGGACAGAAATCGATCAATTAAACCAATATATATTCAAACGTGTCAATGAAGGAGTTTATAATGTAGGCTTTGCCAGATCACAGGCCGCCTATGAGAAAGCATATCACCTTTTGTTTGAGGCGCTGGATATCTTGGATAAGAGGCTGGAAGACCGCAGGTTTTTATTAGGAGATTATATTACAGATGCTGATATCCGCCTTTATCCTACGCTAGCTAGATTTGATGTGGCATACTTCCAGGTATTCCGGGCAAACCGGAACCGGCTCATTGATTTTAAGAATTTGTGTCCCTACGCCAGAGATATCTATCAGATTCCTGAAATCAAGGAAGTTACCAGCTTTGAAACCTATAAAAAGCATTACCAGCTTTCACCTCATTTGAAACCATTGTGGGGAAATATATATTCTCTGGTGGCCAAGGGTCCGGATACCAGTGTTTGGAAACAGCCGGCTGGAAGAGAAAAATTAAGCCGCCATCCGGATGAAAAATTTAAGCTGGAAGATTGAGAGGTGCAGCATGGAAGCAATCAGAGCAACCAAGACCTGGCAGCATGCAGGCGTATATTATGTGCGAACCGAGGCTATGGTAAAAGGGTTTGAAATACCCTTGGATGGAGAATTTGACGGAGGTGATACACCCGATACACCATATATTTTGGTAATGGACGGTATTTATCCGGTGGGAACCTGCAGAGTGCATTTTCTCCCGGAGGAAAACACTGCAAAAATTGAATGTGTCTGCGTCATTGAAGACTACCGTAAAAAGGGAGTAGGGCGGCTGGCGGTTGAAGCTGCGGAACAGTGGATTCTGGAGCTGGGATATAAGAAAATTGTGATTACAAGCAGGGATGAGGCTGTGGGATTTTATGAGACCCTGGGTTATCAGGCAGATTATAGCCGTACCAGGGATGGGGGTATATTCAAGATCATTTACACTGAAAAAACATTTGATTAGAGAGAAGGATGCAGTATGGGAAAGGTATATCACAGTATATTAGAGCTGGTTGGCCATACACCGATTGTAGAGCTTCATAAGGTCGAAAAAGCGGAATTTACAGGTGCAAGAATTTTTGCAAAGCTGGAATATTTCAATCCGGGAGGAAGTGTGAAGGATCGTATTGCCTTAAGCATGATCGAGGCGGCAGAGCAGGAAGGAAGAATAACAGAGGACGGAACTATTATCGAGGGAACCTCGGGAAATACCGGTATCGGGCTTGCTGCAGTTGCAGCGGCGAAAGGATATAAGACCATCATCTGTATGCCGGAGAATATGTCCCAGGAACGTATCCTTATGCTAGAGGGCTTCGGTGCAGAGGTTCACCTGACACCGGCGGCTGAGAACATGGGCGGTGCAGGGAAGAAAGCAGCAGAGCTTTTAGAAACAACAAAGAATGGAGTAATCATCGGACAGGGCGCCAATCCAAATAACCCAAGGGCACATTTCGAAACCACAGGACCTGAGATCTGGGATGATATGGATGGGAATGTAGACATTGTAGTAGCAACGGTAGGAACTGGCGGAACCCTTACAGGTGCGGGTGAATATTTACGCTCGAAGAAGGCAGATGTGAAGCTGATTGGTGTAGAGCCGGCCGGCTGCCCGGTGCTTTCCGGTGGAGAGCCGGGATTCCACAGGATCCAGGGAATCGGCGGCGGAATGATCGCACCGGTGACAAAGCTGGAGCTTTTTAATGAGATTATTACCGTTACGGATGAGGATGCATATGATACGGCAAGATTGGTAGCCAAAACAGAAGGCATTTCTGTTGGAATCTCCTCCGGTGCAGCTCTTTGGGCAACAGTGAAGGTGGCTGCCAGACCGGAGAACAAAGACAAGAATATTGTGGTGATATTTCCGGACAGCGGTGAGAGGTATTTGTCCAGCGGATTATATAATAAATAAAGGAGGAATAGATTATGTCTAGTTGTGCAATCAGCTTTAAGGCTCCGGCAGACCAAAAAGTTATTGTTTCAGATGAATTATTGGATAAGGAGGCCGCTGAAAGAGGTGTGAAGGAAAGACCGAAGGAGATTGTATCAGAGATCGATGAAAAGGGGGCATTTGTACGTCAGCCAAACCATTTTTCCACTCCATTTGGAGACGGGGAAGGGGAGTTAAAAGCAGAGGCAGGAAAATACCGCCTGTTTTGGGCAAAGGGCTGTCATTGGTCCAACCGTGCATCTATAGTAAGGGAACTGTTGGGATTAGAGGATGCGGTCAGTATCAATATTGTTGGCCATGTGGGACAAAAGTCCAATTATGGCTGGGGATTTCCTTATAATGAAGGGTATGAGGATCCGGTACTGGGAATTAAATTCCTGGCAGAGGCATACAATAACGCGGATCCGGAATATAAAGGGAGAAGTACGGTTCCTGCCCTGGTGGATGTCACGACCAAAAAGGTCGTAAATAACGACTACCACCGTCTGACGAACTATTTTGAAGTTGCCTTCCGCCCATTCCAGGCTGAGGACGCACCGGAGCTTTATCCGGAGGAATTGCGGAAAGAAATTGATGACTTTAATGATTGGCTGTTTCCCAATATCAACAATGCACATTACCGTATGGCTTTCTGCCGGTCTTTGGAGGCTTACCAGGAAGCCTTTGACGATTTTTATAACTCCATGGATCTTTTAGAAGAACGGTTGTCAAAGAAACGCTTCTTGTTTGGTGATTATGTGACCGACAGTGATGTTCGGTTCTTTGTAACATTGGCAAGATTTGATACCCATTATTACCGGAATCTCGGACCGATTAAGAAACGTGTTGTGGATTATGAAAATATATGGGGGTACTGCAGAGATTTATATGAG
>JARKQP010000526.1 GCA_029974875.1 Mobilitalea sp. | reverse complement strand
AGCTGATGGGTGTTGTAGGTATGGACGTTGATTTAAATGAAATTAACCATTATCTGTTTGACCTCGATTATGTGGGCTCCGGCGTTGTTTATCTTGTCAACCTGGAGAACCGGATCATTGCCTGGTCTACCAAGGAGCAATATATCCCTTCTGCCCAGGAGGCCTTCTCGGAGGTTTCCTTGACAAAGGCAGCTGATGCCGCGGATCCCCGCATCAAATCCAGCGCTTTATACCTGGAGGCTTCCCAGGACAGGCCGGACCAGGTATTTACCTTCACTTTGGAGGATCAGGTTTATTTCGGAACCTGTACTCCCCTTGGCAGCCCCTCCAGCCTGGGCTTTCGCATTATCACTGTATTACCGGAGCAGGAAATCACCGGCGATCTGCTGCAGGGTGAATATATCCGGATCACCCTTCTTATCCTGCTCTTTATGCTCTGTATCCTTGTGACCCTGGGAATCATATCCCGGATATTAAAGCCTATTAAGGGTATCACGGCAAAGGCCCGGGAGGCTATGGACCACAACTTCGACCCGCTGCCCAGCCGGCACCATACCCTTATATCAGAAATATGGGAGGTCACGGAGGCCTTTCAGTCCATGCTGGCCAAGCTCAGCGCATCCTTTGAAGAAATCACCTCAAGCGAAAGAAAGTTTAAAACCCTGGTTGAGAACAGTGATGATTTAATCTATAACCTGTCTCCGAACTGCGATATCTTAATGATAAATGAAAGTGTCGCAAAATATTACCGTTTCCCTAAGTCCCTTTTTGAAGGCAGGAAGGTGACGGAGCTGTTCCAGGATAATGCAAATACGCAGCTCTGGCTCCACTACTGGAACCAGACCTTGAGCACGAAGCAGAAAACTACCTTCACTTTGGAGAGCGAAGACCTTGGGCATAAAAAGCATAGCTTCAATGTGCGCTTTATTCCCCAGTTCAACGAATCCGGGGAGATAACAAATATCATCTGTATAAACACCGACGTGACAGACCTGGTCTTAGCCAGGAAAGAAATTGAAGATTTGTTAAAGCGTGAGAATGAACGGCTGGAGACATTAATCGCCGAGAAAACGAATGAATTAAATGCGACCCTGAAGGAGCTGATGGAGAAGGAGAAAATGGCTGCCTTCGGCAATCTGGTTGCGGATATTTCCCATGAAATCAGTTCTCCCTTAGGTATAGCCGTATCCGCTTCCTCCTACTTAAGGGATGAGAATACAAAATTCATTAAGACCATCCAGGACGGGGAATTGTCAAAAGAAAAATTGTCGGACTATATTGATATTGCCGAAGAAAGCGCCCTGCTCATCACTACAAACCTGGAAAAGGTCTCGGATCTGGTTACCGGCTTTAAAAAACTCTCTGCCAACCAGGGCTCCGAGGCTGAGATGAGCGTGAGCTTTTTTGGAAAGGATACATGAATCAAGGGATGAATAAAGTTAAGAATAAGTAGACCTAAATATAAATAAAGCTAAGCATCAATCAAGCTGAAAATGGGATGCTACAAACAGCTTTTCCCGGAAGAGGTAAACTCTGTCCCCGGAAGCTGCCCTGAAGCATCCCGTCCTGTTTTTGACACCTGAAAGCGTTTTCAACATCTAAAAGCCCATCATGCCATTATTTTATAAAGACTTCCTTATAATTATCAATACAATGCTCGACAATCTTTACCGCATCTTCCGGCCCGCCGATCTCATTTACCGCTGTCTCTTTGTTCTCAAGCTCCTTATAGACACTAAAGAAATGCCTCATTTCCTCAAAGGTATGGGAGGGCAGCTCGCTAATATTATGATAGGTATTGAAGGTTGGATCATTAAAGGGGATCGCGATAATCTTCTCGTCACCCATGCCATTATCGATCATGTTAATTACACCAATCGGGTAACAGCGGACTAATGTAAGGGGCTCCAGAGGCTCCGAGCAAAGCACCAGCACATCGAGCGGATCCTTATCATCACCATAGGTTCTCGGTATAAAGCCATAGTTAGCCGGATAATGGGTCGAGGTATGCAGGATACGGTCAAGGACAATATAGCCGGTCTCCTTATCCAGCTCATACTTCTTCTTACTCCCCTTGGAAATCTCAATTACTGCCATAAAATCCTGGGCTCCAATCCTATCCGGATTCATATCATGCCAAATGTTATGCATTCACGTTTCTCCTTTTCCTTGTCTGATTCCTTTGGGGACGTACCCCCTATCACAGAATATGTTGGAATGATTGTAGCATATTATCTTAAGAACTACAATTTTTTCTTTTCAAAAATTAATATTGAGGTGATCAGACATGACAGGATTAGTACCAAGGTTATGCTTATGGTAATTGTAAGGCCGCTTATGGATTTTGTTCCGTCCAAAAGGGCTGTATTAATGGAAGCAAGGGTAATTGGGTTATATTGCTCCGTCTCCGGGACCATACCCAGCATTAACATAATGACAAGAGACACTGCAGACAAAATCAGGCCTCCGAAGCTTCCCGGTGCAACCGTACTGGACAGCATAATCAATGCTATTACAAAACAGACGAATAACCATAGACAAAACAGGCTGAAGAAAAGGTTGGTAACACCCTCTCCCGGAAATAAATAGACCGTATAGCCATAGTCTGTCGCAATAGCCAATGCATAGCCTGCAGTCCAAACCAAAACTGCTGCCACATATTTCGACAAAAGCACGGTTCTTCTGGGAAGCCCCTTTGCTAAGATATTGACCAATGTCCCCTTCGATAATTCATTGGACAGCGTCCCTCCGAAGACCAAAAGGACAACAAGGATTCCCATCTGGGTAAAGTTTTTAAAAAACTGCGCATAAGCATCGTAAACTGTCGGCTCCGGTACTTGGATTACCACTCCCTCCATATCCAGGGAGGAAAATATCTCCGGCATCAGCTTTGCCATCAACGGGCTCATCATGCCAAATAACAGGAATACCGCCAATAAAATCCATAGCCGGTAGGTGCGTACCTGCTCTAGCAGTTCTTTTTTTATAAAAGCCATAAAGCCTCTCATCCCACCACCTCCAGGAAGACATTCTCCAACGAAGGTTCCAATAGCTCGTATCGGAGAACGGGTATTTTCTGCTGGACCAAATAGGCTAAAATATCCATCCCGGCCTGCTCGGCATTCGTTATTTGTATGTCAAGCTTATTGTCTTTTGTCATTATCTTTGACACAGAATTCATTTGTACCAGTTCCTTTGAAATCTGCTCTGTCTTATTTCCCATAGCCACCTCAAGCCGGATTACATCCCTGCTATAATTATTCTTAATCTCCGTAACACTTCCCTGAACAACTATTTTTCCCTGATCCAGCATACCGATACTGTCACAGATACGCTCCACATCGGACAGGATATGGGTCGAGAAAACAATCGTGGTTCTAGCCCTCGCCAGGGAAAGAATGTCCAAGATCTCTTTTCTTCCGACGGGATCAAGGGCTGATGTGGGCTCGTCACAGATCAGCAGCTTCGGCTCCCCGAGGAGCGCCTGTGCGATGCCGAGGCGTTGCTTCATCCCACGGGAGAAGCCCCTGATCCTCCGGTTCACTCCCTCCAGCCCGACTAAATCCAATAACTCCTTCGTCCGGTCCGTAATAATGTCTTTTTTTAAGCCGCTGACCTCTCCGCAAAGCTTCAGATATTCCTTCGGATTCATGTAACCGTAAAACTCGGGAACATCCGGTAGATATCCAATATACCGGTTTGTCTTCGCAGCTCCGTAGCTCACCTTCTCACCAAAGATGCGGATTTCTCCCTGGTCTGCTGCCAAAAACCCTAGAATCATTTTCATGGTTGTAGTCTTCCCTGCGCCATTTTTTCCGATAAAGCCAAAGACACAATGCTCCGGTACGGAAAAGGACAGGTCTTTGATAACCTCCAAATCACCAAAACGCTTTGAAACATTTTTCACCTCTAATATTTCCATGCCTCCTAATCTTCTCCCCTTCCGACAGTAAAGTAAAGAATGGGTCCAACAAATTCCAAAAATACCACGATGATAATCCAAAGGATACGGTTGCCAAAGCGATACTTATTATGCCTTAATACATGAACTAATGCCGTCAGCATTAAGGCTAATTGTATGATTGCCAGTGGTATTAAAAAAGGCAGGTATTGCATTATGTTATCCATATTCTCATCCTCCAGAACAATTTTATAATTCAGCTTCCCAAGCTCAACAGGCTCCTTCTGTCCCGCACTATTTTTCGTAATGCTCTATCTGCTTTCTCATGCGGATAAAGCGTTCCTCCTTCTCCAGGGCTTCAAACACCGGATTATGAAGGAGGATATTGACCAAATCAGCCCAAACCGCCTTTGAGCTTCTGGGCATCTCTGTCTCCTCAATTACTGAGGCTAAATATTGGTCCACCATATCAAAAATACGGTTTCCGTGTAAGGAAAAATCTCCATGGTTGGATTTTAAAAGCAGCTCCGTATATTTTTCCAGCGCATTCAAGGCCTCTTCCTTATTTCCCAGGGCGGTATAATTCATCGCGGCCGATAGATGAATTTGGATTAACATAACCGGATGCAGCTCCTCCACCTCAAAAAGCCTGCCTAAATCCACGAACAAATCATAGTACTGCTTCATTCTCTCCGGCTGTCCTGCATACATGGTCAAATAGTCCATCGCTGAACCCAATACAGTGATTAGGTTCATATAGGTTAAACCTTGAAGGTATTCCAATGCCTTCTGTTGATCCCCTTTCATCTGATAGGCTTTCACTAACATGCTTTCCACAGGCAGGGGCAATTCCTTTATATTCTCTAGGATATCAATTGCCTGGGCAGGCTGTTGCAGCATGAGATAACATAATGCCTGCATCTTTAATGCCAGCTTCGCCATTATGACCTCATCACAGGATTTCTCCATTCTTTGATAAAGCTTCAGCACTCTTTCAATTATTTTAACCGTCTCCTCCGGGCTTCCCGCCAGGCCCGCGTGATTAATTAAGAGTAAGCCCATTTGGTATTGCAGCTCCCAGCAGGAGAAATATTTCTTAATATAACCTTCACATTCTTCATACACCTGGGTAAATGGCTTCCCGGTAAAATCATTTGCCAATCTATGATATAGCTTTCTCACCTCCTCTTTCGTCAGCTGTGGTTCGTATCCTATTAATTGGTCAATTGTAATGTCAAAATAAGCCGCCAGCTCCGGTAAAAGCAAAATATCCGGATAGCTCTGCCCGGACTCCCATTTGGATACCGCTGGCTTTGAGACACCAAGATGACCCGCTAATTCCTCCTGGGTAATTCCTTTTTCTTTCCGGTGGGCGGCGATAATTTTACCTATCTGAATTGTACTCATGCTTGCTCCTTTCCATCGTCTGCCATGTGTTTTTCTATCTATGATTTTAAAACGATTTTCTTCCGGTTACAATGGATTTACAGTAAACTTATGTTAATTTAATTAACCTACAGTTAACCATCTGGCAATTACATCAGACTGCTAAACAGGAGCTTTTCAAATAATTATGAATATGAAAAAAAAGAGGAATAAGTATTGATTCATACGGACATTTATAGTAATATGTAATTCGTTAAGCAAAGCATTTGGTGACATAGGCAATCTGCGAACAAAACAGCCATGGATATAGCTTTGGTTCTTCATCGAAACAAAATATATAGGATGGTTTTTGGTCTAAGATTCTTGTGGCACCCAATCAACGGGGATTGGTGTGATTTTATGAAAATCATAACGATCTTTTTTGTTTGCTTCGGAAGACTTGTTTGAAAATGTCAAAATGTATACTTTATTCATTTATATGAATTTATATGCATTGCGTTGTTTAGGCGGGAAATTTTTGCTATAACTTGTTATAATAGCAAATATATTGTAAAGTTATGACAAATCCGCCAGAAAAAAGCGAAAACTTAAAAAACCGTATGGCACGGACATTTGTTTCCACTTGACAATTGTTTGATTTTATAATATCCTTTTTAGGATGATATATACTATTATTATACATTTTTTGTATTTTTTAATATTTATGCACTGCAATGCATAAAATTACTCGATAATACATGTACTTTTTTGTATATTTGTATATCGTGCCACTTTACAGGAAGTTGTATATAAGGATATTGTTTTTGCATTCCAGGCAAAGATGCCTATCCGTATATCATCCTTTTTTGTCACTTTGTGCCGTACAACCCTTGTGTGGTATAATTTAGCCTCGTTGGTCTCTCATTCAAAAAGGTGGTTTTTATATGATAGATATTTCCTGAAAATGAGTATAATAAGTTTAAATTAAAAAATTATAACGAGCAGGCAAAGGTGTCATTTATTTGCCATTTTTAATTTTAAAGGAGTAAACCTATGATTAAGTATATCTTAAAACGACTATTGCTCGCAGCTGTCACCATATTTGTTGTGGGCACCCTTACATTCTTCCTGATGAATATGGTTCCCGGAGGACCCTTCCTCTCAGAAAAAGCCATCAGCCCCCAGGCGCAGGCAGCATTAGAAGCAAAGTACGGTCTGGATAAGCCTTTGTTCCAGCAGTATCTTACATATATATCAGATGCTGTGCATGGTGACTTTGGAGAAAGCTTAAAGCAAAGAGGACGTACCGTTTCCGGAATTATCTCTTCAAAATTCCCGGTATCCGCAAGAGTCGGCGGCTGTGCGATCCTGCTGTCATTGCTGGTGGGTATTCCCTTAGGCTGCTTTGCAGCTCTTCACCGTGGGAAAGTCCTTGACAGCTTTATCAGCGTCATATCAACCTGCGGCATTGCAGTCCCAAGCTTTGTAATCTGTACATTGCTTATGTATTTCCTCGGTCTGCGCTTGAAATTATTGCCAACCCTCGGGTTAGCCTCCTGGAAGCATTATATCATGCCTGTTGTTTCCTTATCCTTTTATCCTACTGCCTATATCATGAGATTAATGAGGTCTTCCTTATTAGATGTTCTGGGTCAGGATTATATCCGTACCACAAAAGCAAAGGGTGTATCACAGTTCATGTCACTATTTAAGCATGCCCTCCGGAATGCCGTCCTTCCCGTTATTACCTATATCGGGCCGATGGCAGCATATACACTGACCGGCAGCTTTGTTGTGGAAAAAATCTTCACGATTCCGGGTCTGGGCGGAGAATTCGTCGGCTCCATCGGCAGCAGGGATTACACGGTTATTATGGGAACTACCATATTCCTTGCAACTATTATGGTCTTCATGAACGTAGCCGTCGATATCGTTTATAAACTGGTAGATCCTAGAATCAAATTGAAATAACGAAATTATTTTTCAATAAAATAGTGAAATTATTTCCCAAGAAAACAATTTATGAAAGGATAAGTGCAGACTGCTTTTGGTATTATATGCTTAATAAAGCAGTATTGCAAAGGTATTTGCAATATGCATGGACATGAAATATGAAGAAAAATCCCCTCACATTACAAAGGAACTGGAGCCCGGATGACTTTTTGCCGGCATCCGAGGAAGAAAAAGAAAGTCTGGTCATCATGCGCGAAAGCGTCAGCTTCTGGAAGGACGGCTTCCGCCGTTTAAAAAAGAACAAAGTAGCAATGGTAAGCTTAGTGGTAATCATAGTTATTATGATCATCTCCTTTATCGTACCAATGTTTTATCCATATACTTATGAACAGCAGATCAGAGGGTCTGAGAATTTACGGCCTATGACCTATTCCGTAAAGGAGCTGGAGCGGATCGATGCCGGTGAAAAGGTATTTCCCCATATCCTTGGAACAGATAAATTGGGACGTGATTATGCTGTCCGCGTAATGATGGGCAGCCGTATCTCCCTGCTGGTCGGTCTGATTGCAACTGGAATTATTCTTATCATCGGTTCCGTCTACGGTGCGGTTTCCGCCTTTTTTGGCGGTAAGACGGATATGGTTATGATGAGAATTGTCGATATCATTTATACAATTCCCGATATTTTGCTCATTGTCCTGTTGTCCTTCGCTTTGAAGGCTCCCTTGAATTCCCTGGCGGCAGTGCCCGCCTTTAAATGGATACAGGTTGTGGGTGTCAATTTAATCAGTATATTCATTGTATTCGCGTTATTATACTGGGTTGGTATGGCCCGTATGGTCCGCAGCCAGGTTCTTATGCTGAAGGAAAGCGAGTATGTTACGGCAGCAAGGGCACTGGGTGCCTCCAATGCGAGAATCATCCGCAAGCATTTGCTGACAAACTGTATCGGAACACTGATCGTAACCACTACCCTGCAGATCCCCTCCTCAATTTTTACGGAGAGCTTCTTAAGCTTCCTTGGATTAGGTGTGGCTGTGCCCTTGCCATCCCTCGGCAGCCTTGCAAGCACTGCCATCAACGGATTAAATACCTATCCATATCTGTTATTTGCACCTGCGTTACTGATAAGCTTGATTATTTTAAGTTTTAATTTATTAGGTGATGGATTGCGTGATGCATTCGACCCTAAATTGAAACACTAAGGAAAGGAAGCGATAAAATGGGAAAATATTTAGTTGAGATAAAAAATGAAAAGCTTTCTTTCTTTACACCGGCAGGTGAGGTGAAAGCCCTCAATGACGTCTCCTTCCATTTGAATGACGGAGAAGTGCTCGGTATCGTTGGAGAAAGCGGTTCCGGTAAGTCCGTAACAGCCTACAGCCTCATGGGATTAACAGCCCACCCCGGCAAGATCATCGGAGGGACGCTGGAATTCAACGGACACAAGGTTCATGAAATGAACGATAAACAAATGAATAAAATCCGCGGAAATGAAGTATCTATCATTTTCCAGGATCCTATGACCAGCTTGAACCCGGTTTTTACAATCGGAAACCAGATCATGGAAGCAATTCTGTTACACACGGATTATAATAGAAAGCAGGCCCATGCAAGAGCCGTAGATTTGTTATCTCTGGTAGGTATTAATGAGCCGCAGAAGCGTTTAAAGCAATATCCCCACGAATTATCCGGCGGTATGCGCCAACGTGTCATGATTGCCATGGCATTGGCCTGTGAGCCAAAGCTGCTGATTGCCGATGAGCCTACCACTGCACTTGACGTTACGATCCAGGCACAGATCCTGGAGCTTATGATGGACTTAAAGAAGCAGCTGGGCATGGCAATTATTATGATTACCCATGACCTGGGTATTGTAGCGAGCATGTGTGACCGTATTGCCGTTATGTATGCCGGCAAAATTATTGAATATGGCACAACGGACGATATTTTTTATAATCCAAAGCATGAATATACGAAGGGGCTGCTTGCCAGCATTCCACGTGTTGATGCAACGGAGCATGAAAGACTGGTGCCCATTGAAGGTACACCGATTGATATGTTAAATCCGCCGAAGGGATGTCCCTTCGCACCCAGATGCAGTAATTGTATGAAGATCTGCTTAAAAGAAATGCCCCCTGTATCCAATATTAGTGATATTCACTATGCCCAGTGCTGGATGAACCAGAAAAACGAGATGGAGGGTAATAATGGCACTGCTCGTATGGAATCAGAGGGAGGTAAAGCCTCCCAGGAAGAGATAGGAGGCCAAGCCTCCAAAAAGGAGGCTATAAAGAATGAGTGAAAAATTGATACAGATAGAGCATTTAAAGCAATATTTTCCCTTAGGCGGCTTTGGTAAGAATAAAAGATTTTTAAAAGCCGTTGACGATGTATCCTTATATATTAATAAGGGTGAGACCCTGGGTCTCGTTGGCGAAAGCGGCTGCGGAAAGACAACGACGGGAAGATCCCTTTTAAGATTATATGAGCCCTCCGGCGGACGCATTATCTATGATGACAAGGTTATTTATGACCATGATAAGAAGATCGCTGTTGACATGATGCCCTACCGCCGTAAAATGCAAATCGTATTCCAGGATCCTTACGCAAGCCTTGATCCCCGTATGACTGTCGGCGATATTGTGGGGGAAGCAATCGATATCCATAAATTAGCCTCCAGCAAACAGGACAGACATGACAGGATTATTTCCATCCTCCAAAGGGTCGGCTTGAACTCAGAGCAGGCGAACCGCTATCCCCATGAGTTTTCCGGCGGCCAGCGCCAAAGGGTCGGTATTGCCCGCGCACTTGCCGTAGAGCCTGAATTCATTGTATGTGATGAGCCTATCTCGGCTCTTGATGTTTCCATCCAGGCCCAGGTAGTGAATATGTTTGAAGATTTACAGGCTGAATTCGGCCTTACCTATTTGTTTATCGCGCATGATTTATCCGTTGTAAAGCATATATCCAACCGGATCGGTGTTATGTACCTGGGCAAATTAGTGGAATTGGCAGACAGCTATGAACTGACCTTCCACAACATGCACCCTTATACCAGGAGCCTTATTTCAGCCATTCCTGTGGCTGATCCCAAGACTGCACGCTCCAGCCAGCGTATCATGTTAAAGGGAGATGTTCCAAGCCCCTTAAATCCTCCCTCCGGATGCCGTTTCCGGACACGCTGCCCTTATGCATCAGAATTATGTGCAGAGCAGGAGCCCCAGTGGCAGGAAGCTAAGCCGGGACATTTTGTGGCATGCCACCATTTAGATAAGTTAAATTAACGGACGTTTGGCCGCCAGGCCACAGGGTGTCGGATGTGAAATGATCTTCATTCCACACTAAGCTTTGATGTATGGCAGTTTGTATGAATGTACAGATTGTTTATATATAAACATTAAAAAAATACTCATTAAAAGGAGGAAGATTATGAAAAGAAAAGTTGCCCTTTTACTCGCAACTGTGTTCGTTATCAGCACCCTTGGATTAGCTGCATGCTCACCTAAGGGAAACGATAGCGGAACAACCCCTACCAAAGCACCTACTACTGATACTGATGCCGGCACAACAGATGCCCCTGCAGGAGAGAAACAATTGGCAGTACAGATCGGTCCGGATCCTGAGACCATTGACCCTGCATTAAACACTGCTGTTGATGCAGGTAACATGCTTCTGTATTCACATGAGTGCTTATTGACCATTGACCAGAACAGCCAGATTGCTCCTGGTGCTGCAGAGGAATATAAGGTATCTGAGGATGGTTTAACCTGGACCTTCTATTTACGTGATGGTTTAAAATGGTCTGATGGTTCACCTCTTACAGCAAATGACTTCGTATACAGCTGGAAGCGTGTATGTGATCCTAACGTTGCTGCTCCTTATGCAGAGACCGTTCTTTCTCCTGTAAAAGGCTTCGAGGAAGCTATCGCAGGTAATATTGACGCTCTTGCAGTATCCGCTCCGGATGACAAGACCTTTGTAGTAGAATTATCCGGTCCTTGTACTTACTTTGCAAGCCTTGCAGCATTTGCTACCCTTAGCCCTGTTCAGCAGGCAACCATTGAAGCAAACGGTGATGCATGGGCTACCAAGGCAGAAACCTACATTGGAAATGGTCCCTTCTACGTTACTGATTGGGTACCAGGCTCCCACATTATCATGAGCAAAAACCCTAATTACTGGAATGCAAGCGCTATTAAGCTTGACAGCATTAAGTTTGCATTAATCGAAGATCCTAATGCTTCCTACACTGCATACCAGAATGGCGAAGTATTGATGATTAAAGACGTTCCTACAGAGGAAATTCCAAGCCTTCAGGGTAACCCGGAATTCCATGTTGAGCCGATCATCGGAACCTACTATGTAGATTTAAATAATGGTATTGAGCCATTTAACAATCCTCTTGTAAGAAAGGCATTAAGCCTTGCAATCGACCGCGAGTATGTTGCCAATGTCTTAATGCAAGGTACTTATACCCCTGCTCCTAACTTCATGGGACCGGGCTGGGTTGATACTGACGGCAGCAGCTTTATGGACAATGCAAACGGTGGAAAGCCTTATATCGATACAAGTAATTTTGAAGCAAACCTTGAAGAAGCTAAGAAGCTGTTAGCAGAAGCTGGCTATCCTAACGGAGAAGGCTTCCCTGCTTTCAATTACTCCATTAACCCTGCAGGCTATCACCAGGTTGTTGCTGAGTACTTACAGCAGGCATGGGCTGAGCTTGGCGTTACTGTAAATGTAGAGGTTGTTGAATGGTCCAGCTTTACACCTATGCGTCGTGCAGGTGATTACCAGTCCTCCAGAGATGGTTGGGTTGGTGACTACAGCGATCCTTCCAACATGTTAGGTATCATGGTAAGCACAAACGGAAACAACAATGCGAAATACAACAATCCTAAGTTTGACGCTGCAATGGCAGATGCTCAGGCATTGACTGATCCGGCTCAACGTTCTGCTGCACTTCATAGGGCAGAAGATATCTTAATGGAAGATGCAGGTATCCTTCCGATCGCATACTATAACGACTTCTGGTTACAGAGCGAGAAGATCACAGGCTCCTGGCATTCACCTTATGGCTACTGGTTATTCATGTATGCTGACATTGCTGAATAATAAATAGATTAAATTATAAGAAATTATAAGGTATCTGTCCGAAGAGCTGCTTCCATGGAGGCAGCTCTTCTTTTTTGTCTAACAAGCGGACTCATTGCCCGCATTTCTTATCCGGCAGCGGTCTGCCCATGGACAACCGTGCCTTATTGACAAAAATACTCATATGTCATCCTCCCATTTCTCATTTAACACCTTTACAACTATGATTAAAATGGTATGATTATATTATTGGAACCAAATACATGTTCCAATCATCGGGATACACGGCGCAAAACAGCGCCTTTTATCAGAAGTTAAAATACAGCTTCCGATAACTTATTATTATTATAATTCCAAAGATAGGAGGTATTACACATGCATAACGTGTATGAAATTTCACCTAAGATATTCTGGATCGGCGGTAATGACAGGCGTATTGAACGCTTTGAGAATATGTTCCCATTACCAAATGGGGTGGCCTATAATTCATATCTGATACTTGATGATAAAACTGCCATCATTGATACCGTAGATTCCTCCATCAGTGCATTATATCTTGAAAATATAACGCATGTACTTGGTGGAAGATCCCTGGACTATTTAATTATTAACCATATGGAGCCGGATCACTGCGCTAATATTGAAGAAATCGCGCGCCGTTATCCTGAGGTTAAGATAGTCGGAAACAAGAAGACCTTTCAATTCATGGAGCAATATTACAGCTTGGACATGTCCTCCAATTACCTGGAGGTACAGGAGGGAAGTGAGCTTAACCTGGGAAGCCATACCCTGCGCTTCTATCTTGCCTCTATGGTACACTGGCCCGAGGTAATGTTTACCTATGAGGTACAGAAGGGAATCCTGTTCTCCGCAGATGCCTTTGGCTCCTTCGGTGCCATGGCCGGAAACCTGTTCGCTGATGAGGTCGAATATGACAATCAATTTCTGGACGAGGCAAGGAGATATTACTCTAACATCGTAGGCCGTTATGGCTCCCAGGTACAGGCTGTGTTCAAGAAGCTGGGTGACCTGCCCATTAACATGATCTGCTCCTTACACGGCCTTATATGGCGCGGTGGGGACATTGCCTATATCATGGGGAAATACGATCTCTGGAGCCGCTATCTCCCCGAGAAAAAGGGCATTGTGCTGGTCTATGCTTCTATGTATGGCAATACGGAAAATGCAATGAATGCTCTGGCTGCCAAGCTGGCACAGCGGGGCGTAAAGGATATGCGCATGTACGACGTATCAAAAACCCACCCTTCCTATATCATTGCTGATATCTTTAAATACAGCCATATTGTATTAGGCTCCTGCACCTATAATATGAACCTATACTTCCCTATGGATTCCTTATTAAGGGAGATTGCCGTCCTGGGAGTTAAAGACCGTAAGGTAGCCGTCCTTGGGAACCATACCTGGGCTTCTGCAGCCGTTAAATGCATCACTGAGCTGTTAGGCACCATGAAGGGGATGGAGCTTATCACCGCTCCTTTGGATATCCGTTCTGCCTTGAAAGCTGGACAGGAAGAGGAACTCAATGCAGTAGCTGATGCAATCCATGCTTCCCTGATGGAATCAGGGGATACCCAGTAGCAAAAATTTAGGCTTAAGTCTTCCCATCCAACCATACATCACGGGAAGGCTTAAGCCGTTTATATAAACTACCCTAGAAAAAATCCTGCATAATATTTTTTAACACATCCGGGCTTCTCTCGATGTCAATCAAAGGCACCCCAGCCTTTAACACCGGATTTTTCTGATGATAATCTGCCTTATCCTCCCTATAAAGAATGCCAATCGGTATCTTTTCGCCAAATTCCATGGATTTTTCCATTGCAGCGAGTTTATTGGAGGGATCGTAGCCCTCCCCCAGCTCATAAACACGTTGGTTGTAATACGCAAAGGTATTCAGCTTATTAAAGCTGACACAGGGCTGCAATATATCCACGATTGCATAGCCCTTATACCCTATGGCCTCCTTCATAACCGAGACCAGATGCTCCTTGCGTCCGCTGAAAGCCCTGGCAACAAAGCCTGCTCCGCAGGCAATAGCTAGCAATACAGGATTCAGGGGCGTATTCGCATTCCCGTTTACCTGGACATCCGTAACCATGCCTTCCATGGAGGTAGGGGATGCCTGCCCCTTTGTCAGGCCGTAGATTTGGTTATCATGGACAAAATGTGTTATATCCACATTCCTTCTTATGTTATGTATAAAATGGTTGCCGCCTTCACCATAGGAATCTCCATCCCCCGTATTTACAATCACTGTCAGCTTCTCGTTGGCCATCTTAGCCGCAACGGCCGCAGGCAGCGACCTTCCATGAAGGCCGCAGAAGGAATTGGCGCTGATGTATTGGGGCAGCTTTGCTGCCTGTCCGATTCCGGCAACCATCAGTACTTCATAAGGATCCTTGCCAAGCTCCTCCAGGGCCGTTCTTAAGCTGTCCAGAATCTGGAAGTTTCCACAGCCCGGGCACCAGGCAGTTTGATGGGTTGAAAAATTACTCATAGCTTTACCCCCTTTCCTGCATAGCTTACAATCTCATCCGCGGACATCTGCCTTCCGTCATATTTTAACAGGCTATCGTCACATACAATGCCCGTCTTTTCGCGGATCAGCTCTGCCAGCTGTCCTGTAGCATTCTGCTCGATATTAATAATCTGCTTTGCCTTGGGCGCCTTTTCCTTCAACAGCTCTTCAGGCAGGGGATAAATATCCCCAAAGAGCAATGCAGCATATTTCCCTGAGGTTTCCCGGTTTAAGCGGTTAACTGCCTCCGTAATCGGCCCGTAGGTGGAACCCCAGCCCAGGAACAGGGTTTCATAGGCATCTTCTCCCACGAACTCAGGCTCTTGCAGTTCTTCCTTTAGCTTAATTAATTTCCTAAGGCGCTTCTCCATCATCTGGTTTCTGACCTCTGCCGATTCCGTAATCCAGCCTCTTTCATCATGCTCATCACTGTCCGAGGTTACAAAATTCTTTGTTTTGCCGGGAACCAGAAGGGGTGAGATGCCATCCTCCGTGATCCGGTACCGGAGGTAAGCTCCTTCCTCCACAGCGGCCTCCTGCTCCTGCATAGGCTGTACGCCGTCAAGCTCGTAAGGGTCTATGGACGCATAGGAATCTGCAAGGTACTGGTCACTTAAGATAATAACCGGTATTTGATATTTTCTTGCCAGGTAGAAGGCCCTCGCCGTCTGATAAAAGGCATCCCTATGGCTGCGGAGGGCAATTACCAGCCTTGGAAATTCCCCATGGGAGGCGGATATGACAAATTTAAGGTCACTTTGCTCCGTCCGGGTAGGAAGTCCTGTTGCTGGTCCCGGCCTCTGGATATCTGCAACGACAAGGGGGATTTCAGCCATACCGGACAGCCCCAGAGCCTCTACCTTAAGGCAAAAACCTCCTCCGGAGGTTCCGGTCATAGACGGTGCTCCTGCAAAGGCCGCACCAATCGCCATATTGATTGCAGCAATTTCATCCTCCGCCTGTTCAACAACAATATCTGCTTCTACCGCTTTTGAAGAAAGGTATTCCAGAATTGTTGTGGAAGGGGACATGGGATATGCGCTGTAAAAACGGATTCCACCTGCAATTGCCCCAAAGGCCAAGGCCTGGTTGCCGGAGATAATGATCCTCTCCCCTGCCTTAACTGCCGGCAGCGAATACCGCTTCCCTACAAGCCCATACCCTCTCAGAAGGGCGTTCCTGTTCTCCTCCAGGTACTGCTCCTTTATGTATTTCCTCAAGGTATCCTCTATATGTACCAGCTCCAGATCAAATAATTTCAGGATTACCCCCGTCGCTATGCTGCCTATGGTGCGGGCATTCCCAAGCTCTTTCGCAATGCCCAGCAGGTCCAGGGGGATAATCCGCTGATCCTTATCCTTCCACTGGCTGTCGCATAGAATGAACCCATCCGGCTTCAAATTTTTGCTATGTAGCACGAGGCTGTCTTCATCAAAAGCAATAATTCCGTCAAGAATATCACTATGGGAAAGAACCGGCCCAGCTCCAAAACGGATCAGGGTAAAATTATGTCCTCCCCTGACCCTGGACATAAAGTCCCTGGTGGTAAACACATATAAGCCTGAGTCCTTTAAAAGCTTCTGCAATACTGCTGCCATCGTTTCAATTCCCTGCCCGGCAGCTCCTCCGATTAATAAATTAAAAATAACAATCCCTCCTTTACCTAAACTGTCTTTGCCCTGTACCAAAATACATTTACTAGGCTGGTTTCTAAATCATAGCTTCAGCTAATTGACAACAAAATAACAAACAATTTTGTCAATTTCATGGATAACATTAACTTATACGCTAACAATTCCACAATTACATAATTAAGCGTCACTTGTTGTTATTTTACTGCTTATTTCTAATTTTTTCAACCAATAATTACTTAATACCTATAAATTTTCTATTTTACCTGATTATAGAAGAACAGACCGGCCATAAGAGAACTTCCCTCCTATGGCCGGCCTGCCCATATTCATTATATGCCTATCCCTTTAATCCCTTTCCTTCTTCTGCATCATCCTGATAAACAACCCTACAAGCTCCGGGTCAAAGGCTGTTCCGGCATCCTCCCTCAGCTCCTGAAAGATAATATCCATTATCTCCTCTTCAGGCCGCCCATACCTGGCAAGCCTTCTTTCATAGCTCTCAACCAACGAGATGATCCTGGAGATCATGGGGATCTCCTGCCCTCTCAAGCCCTTCGGATATCCTGTACCGTCCCATCTCTCGTGATGGCCATAGACACCCGGTGCCAGATCCAAGGTCGCGTCAAACAGGTTCAAAATACGGTAACCAATCACCGGATGCAGGTGCATCTGCTGCCTCTCATGCTCGTTCAGTTCATTCTTTGACAAAATTGCCTCATCCAGTGCCACCTTGCCGATATCATGGAGATAGCCTGCTTCGCTTAGCTTTTTCACCTCATCCTCCGGCAGTCCCATAGCCTTTCCCATATCGCTGCAGAGCTTTGCCACAATCTCAGAATGAGCCTTCTCCTTTATGCTCTTTTTCTGCAAGGACCGGATCAGGTTTGATATGGTATCCTGGGCAAAGCCCCTGCGCAGGTTGAGCTTTTCCTTATACATTTCGCCCTCTGCATTCATCATGACCTTTTCAATATCCTGGTACATGGTTGTTTTCGTATCAAGACCCAATGCCATACTGCACTGGACTTCATTGACCGTTTCCTTCATCAGCTCCAGCTTAATCCTGTCGACTACCTGCTGGGCAACTGAAGCTTCCGTATTTGGCAGAAGCACTATAAATTCATCCCCACCGACACGTGCAACGATATCTGAGGCACGGCAGGATTTCTTCAGGATATTTCCCGCACGCCTGACCAGGTTATCACCGGTTGAATGTCCAAACACGTCGTTAACCAGCTTTAGGCCGTTAAGATCAGCGAAAATAATCGATATCGGGAGCCTTTCCTCCTTGTCATTGACAATAAGGGCATCTTCCAGATAGCTGCGGTTCATCAGCCCCGTCAGCGTATCATGACAGCTCAGATATCTTATTTGCGCCTCTGTTTTATTCCTCTCTGTTATGTCCAGGAAGGTAATCACTGCACCTATAATTTCATCATTCTTATATTTTGGATAGGAATAGTATTCCACGTCCATGCTTGTACCGTCAGCCCTCCAATATACCTCATCTGTCACATGTGCCTTTTCTCCGGTAGTTAAGGTACGGTAGACCTTGGATTCTTCAAAGGACACCAGCCTTCCCTCCAAAGACTTGTATTGGATTAAATCGTGTATTCTTTTACCAAGCAGATCTCTCTGCTGCCCATAGCCCAACAAGGAAATACAGCTATTGTTACAAAAGGTACACCTGCCCTCCAAATCAATCCCAAAGATACCTTCCGCTGTGGAATCGAGGATAATATAGAGCTCTTCCTTTACATTCGTCTCCATATTGTGTACCATCTGAGACATATAACCTGCCACGTTATTAAATACATTTGATATCCTGCTGCGGATAGACATCGTCTTTTCTTGTTTACTTTTTGCCATATTATCCTCCACTAGGACAGTCCCAAGTCCTTGCACCAGCCTTTTCCATACACAGCAAAGCTTAATAACCGATCTGTAACTTTGCTTCCCGGATCAGCTTCTGGACCTCAAGGGAATTCCTTCTAAGGCTCAGGTAATTATCCTCTGCCTCACCCCTTACCATCTGGGAAAAGCTCCGGACTAGCAGGGAAGCGGTATGGACAAAGATATCAGAATCATTCATTGCATTGTCCGGCATGGAAATCCCGCAGTCTATCCCGGAAACCTTACGGCTTAAATCTGTCTTTGTCACACCTAATACCATTGAAATATTCTTTAGGCCAAAGGTTGCCCCATCACATATAATCTCACTGCCCGCATAGCCCTGCCCCAGCTTGGATAGCGTAATGACAACATCAAAGCTGCCATATCTAAGGATCAGGGTATCCGTAATGTCAACTTCACCAAACCAATGGGCCAAAGCCTGCAAGGACTTCGGAACTCCGAACAGGTTAACCGCCAGATGGAGCGGATATACTCCAAGATCCATGAGAACCCCTCCGCCGGATCCCTTATGAAAGGTGGAGGCCAGGATGCCTTTTTTCGCAGCCTCTATCTTGCTGGAACGCTGGGAAAAGTCAAAGCGTGCCAATATAATATCTCCGCTTTCACGGATCTGCTTTTTTAACTCCGGTATGGCCGGCGAAAAATAATTCATGATGGCCTCAGAGAACTTTTTCCCCTCTTCATCAGCCACCCGGCATACCTCCTCATATTCCTCCGGAGACATGGTAACAGGTTTTTCACAAAAAACATGCTTACCTGCCTTGAGGCATGCGATGGAAATAGGCCCATGATGAATATTGGGCGTACAGTTATAAACGACATCAATTGCCGGATCCCTAAGCATCTCTTCCATATCATCATATGCCCTGGCTCTTCCCCCTGCAAAGTCCTCTGCTTTCTTAATATCCCTGGAGCAGACCGCATAAAACCGCTCCCCGGCTTCCTCTATGGCAGCTGCATAATGTTTGCTTAACCAGTTCGTACCGATTATGGCGTAGTTGAGTTTTTTCATAGTTAACCCCGTGCCTTTCACTTTTTGACGACCTATCCAAAAAGTGAATAGGCCTTAATAAATAGTTTGAAAGTGACTTTCTTTCAAACTTCCACCCTGTTCCTTCCATTGCTCTTGGCCTGATATAACAGCATATCCGCCTTATTGACCAGTACATGGGATACCTCGCCAGCATATTGCACAACACCAATGCTGATCGTAATCTCTTTATTCTCAAGTAAGAAATCATATTCCTGCATGCTTCTTCTTATCTTTTCGGCAATTTCCGCTGCTTCCTTTAGCCCTGTATCCGGAAGCACTACGATGAATTCCTCAC
The DNA here is from genome assembly GCA_029974875.1 of Mobilitalea sp. The sequence continues at coordinate 23,617 of JARKQP010000526.1, read as the reverse complement.
CGCCATATCTTCCGATGTAATCGCTTGTTCTTGTATTCTCCCTAATTAAATCTGCCACCTTAACCAGAACCCGGTCACCGGTCTGGTGCCCAAAGGTATCGTTTACCAGCTTAAAATGGTCGATATCCAGCATCATGACACATAGCTCTTGCTCCGCCATGCTGATGCTCTTTAATGTCTCCTCAAGAATCTCATTCATGTATTGATGATTATAAAGATCTGTCAGACCATCCTTAATGGATTTATTAACCAATATCTCATTCATTAACCTTAGCTCATCATTCAGCTTTGCCATCTCTTCGTTGACCCGCTTATTCTTAATTACCTCTTCCTGCAGCCATTTTGTAGTCCGGATATCTTCCCCTATAATCAGGTGCCCCTGGAGCAGCTGGGGCCTGGAGCGGATCGGTATTATGGTTAAGCTAAAGGGTATGGGCTGGCCATCCTTTGATAAAGCCTCCACCTCCGGCAGGCTTACGGGATGCTCCAGCTCACCACCGTCTTCTATTATCCCACGAAGCTCCTGGTTCTTAATTAATCCCGTAATATGCCCGCCCTTTATCTCTTCCTGGGTATAATGCAGAAGGCTATCTATATAACGGTTTGTCTTAATAATATAGCCCTCCGGATTTATTAAAATAGTCAGACCCGTTAATTCGTCAAACAGCTTCCTTGTAACAACCGCCTCGGAGATTGACATGAACTGGTAGTTCATAATTGCGTAATCAACACCCAAGGACATGATAACAGTAAATAGCTGACCCATATACGGTAGGTGGACAATATTATAATAAGGCAGGATATTCTGCACAATCAGGTTCAGGACAAAGGGTATCAGGCTGCTCAGCACTATAATATCCGCCTGCTTTTTCCGGAGCTTATTCTTCGACCGGCGTCCCCACAGATACAGCAGTACCATGCTGATTGCAAGATAGGAAAAATTATATATGAAATTGCCGGTATAAAATATATCCTGAATCACCTGGCTGGTGTTAATATCCGGTCCGAATAAAAATAGGGTCATGAACAGAAAGACCGGAGCCGGCATCAATACCAGCACCTTGACCAGCCAGTTCTTTATCCACTTATTATCAGTTAAGGTTAATATAAAATATAATACTAAGGCTTCAAAGCTGCACCACCCGAAGGCACCAACCTTATTCCAGAAGGAATACTGGTATTTATCCTCTGCAAGATAAAGAAATGCACCTGCAAAGGCCCAGACTGCCATGCTTAAGTTTATGCTAAAAAAGAGCCAGAATATGTAGGATTTTCTATCCTTTCTAATACCCTTAAGCCCAAGGTACAGATATAGGAATGCTGCTAAAAATGACAATATGGATAAGTAGATCATGCTGCTCTGCTCCTTACTAGGACTTTTGGTCTAATTTTACCATGATATCGGAATTTGTCAAATAGAACAATTGATACTTGGTTAAAATTTTTAAAGTTTTTCTTATTCCCTCCAAACCTACCGAAAAGAGGTTTTTTTCTTCTAGGAAGAAGGCTTTGCCTCCCAAACAATCTCATTATTTTTGATCATGTCAATAAACACGACCGTCAATTCCGGATCATAATATTTGCCCGCTTCCTCCTGCATTTCCTCCAATATCTGCAGGATGCCCCCGGCCGTGACCTCCTTCAGCCTTGACAATTTGTTATCATAGCTTTCCGCCAATGCAATAATCCTTGCATTCAAGGGTATTTCCTGCCCCTTCAGCCCCTTAGGATAACCGCTTCCATCCCATCTCTCATGATGGGCATACACATCATCCGCCAGATCCAGGGTGTGGTCGAAGAGCTTTAGGATTTTATAGCCTGTTACCGTGTGCTGCCTCAGCTCCTGCTGCTCGTATTGCGTAAAGCCCCCCTGCTTGTTCAGCAGGGTATTTTCTATTACAATCTTCCCGATATCGTGAAGATATCCTGCATCATAGAGCTTTTTGACCTCCGGCTGCGGTAAGCCCAGAGCCTTTCCCATCCTTTCACACAGCCCTGCTACATGGTTGGAATGTACTTTTTCCAGCCTGCTTTTCCCCTGCAGGGAATGGATAATCGTATTGATTGCATCATCTGCAAAGCGTTTTCTGGAAATTGCCTTGTCCTGGTACATTTCATTCTCAGCATTGCCTATGATTTTTTCAACATCTTCATATGCACTGGTTTTTGTGTCGTAGCCAATGGCTATACTGCACTGGATATCATTGACCTTCTCTCCGGACAGCCCCGCCTTTATTCTTTCTACGACCATTATTACTTCCTTTTCTTCCGTATTCGGTAAAAGTATAATGAACTCATCCCCGCCGACACGGGCCACGGCGTCCTCACTCCGGCAGGATTTTTTCAATATGTCGGCAATCTTTTTTATCAACATATCCCCTGAGGAATGCCCAAATACATCATTTATCATCTTCAGCCCATTGACATCCGCAAATATAATTGAGATCGGCAAATATGCCTTGGTATCATATTTTTTTAAGGTATCCTCAAAGCTATGCCTGTTCAAAAGCCCCGTCAATGTATCGTGGCGGCTTAAATACTGTATCTGTGAGGTTCTCTCCTGTACATTGTCCTCAAGATGGTTCACCAGCTCGTTCATCCTGTCCGCCATCTGGTTAAATATGTTGGCTATGGTTCCAAGCTCGTCATTTCTTTTCACCTCTACCCGTTTCGTCAGATCTCCGGAGGAAAGCTGCTCCATTGCAGTAATCAGATCCTTAATGGGCTTGATCATTCTGCCCGTACTGACATAATAAACAAAGATAGACATTACTAACAGGGTGGCCATGATAAGCACTGTGCCTTGGAGGTTCGAAAAAACCTTATCCATAAAGCTGTGGTTGGAGGCCGCCGAGACAATGATCCAATCAAGGCCTTCCGTATGATATTCCGTCACATTAATATAATAGTCCGGGTCTCCCTGGGACTGGTAGTGGCTTTCCCTGCTCTTTTTATATTGTTCATAATCGCGCAGGATCCCGGCGCTCCCAACCTCAGAAAGCTTATACCGTTTCAGTGTCCCATCCTTTAGTATTGTATAATTCGCCTGGTCAAAGGAATTCCCTATTAATTCTTCGGAGTCCTTATTAATAATATAAGCATAGCCCTCCTTTTGGCTTACGGCTTCCTTTAGGTATTGGTTAATTCCCGTAAGCAGCATATGGGTTGCCAATACGCCCTCCAGCTCCCCTTTATCATTATAGACCGGCCAGGCTGCCGATACTGCAAGATCCTCCACATTAAAATTCCTAAAGCCTGGAACATAGGTTGGCTTTCCAAGCCGCTTTGCACGCAGATACCACTCCTTTGTCCGGGAATCACCATCATCTTTGATGATTTTGATCTCCCCAGGTTTATTTCTTCTCGCACCATAATACTCCCCGGATTCCATTCCATAGGTAAAGGCATAGATTTGGCTGCCGCAGCTTTGAAGGACGCTGACAAAGAATTTCTCCCGCACCTTTTCATCAGTAAGGTCTATGATTCCATTTGAGATAAGCTTTTGGTTCACCTCATTGATTTTGTATGGCTCCGTTATCAGGTTATCCACCTGCTCCTTTATTTTCTCATTCATGTCATAGGACATGATTTCAGCCGTTTCCTGGGCCAGCGCCATCCAATTGACAAGATACACGCTTCCCACGGCTAAGGCAAATACCATAATACATGCCGAAGAAATAATGATGATTCGGCTCCTAATAGAAATACTACATTTTGTCCCAGGTTTCTTCTCATGTTTTCTCATACTATGGCCTCCCTTATCTATGCTTGCCTGGTGACAGACATGCACTTAATAGATGAACCAGGACATTATTCTTACCGGATTTTTTCTTCAGCCGCGGTAAGCAAAATTAGTCTGGAAGAGCAGCTCCATTGCACCTTCTGGGGATAATGGTTTGCTGAACAGATAGCCCTGCATATAATCACAATCGTGCTCCGCCAAATACCGCTTTTGGCTCTCATATTCAATTCCTTCTGCCACCACATAATGCCCTAATTTATGGGCCATGGAAATGATATCACCTACAATTGACTCTTTCCCATCCAGGGACAGCAATTTGTCGATAAAATATTTATCGATCTTGAGGCAGTCAATGTTTAACTCCCTTTCACGGGCCAGGGAAGAATAACCCGTTCCAAAATCATCAATGGATACCTTTATACTTCTCTCGCTGATCTGATCCAGTATTCTGTTAATCTCCTGATAGTCATTGGAGAATACCGTTTCCGTCAGCTCAATGTTTAAGCTATCCGGGTTCACACAGGCTTCTTTTATGAAGCGGTCCAAGGTATCTACAAAATCTTCCCGGAGTAATTGCACCGCCGATACATTAAAAGAAAGCGTAATATCAGCTAACCCCTTTAACTCCAGCTGCCTAAGGAAATCCAGGGCGAGCCGCATAATCTTATTCCCTAAGGAAACAATAAGTCCCTCCTCTTCTGCAATAGGTATGAATACATTGGGAGACACCCAGCCAAGCCTGTCACTGTAAAGCCTGGCTAAAGCCTCAAAGCCGTATATTTTATCGGTTTTCAGGTCGATAATAGGCTGATAAACCAGGAATAACCCTCCATCCTGCTCCGACACTGAGATTTCCGCCAGCTCCTCCTTGATGATTTCCTTATAAATAATCCTATCTTCCATCTCATGGTTGAAAAAACAATATTCCCGCATCTGGTTCCTGTCCGCATTCTCCGCTGCGATGGAAGCAAACTTTAAAATGCTGTCGGCATCGGGTTTTATATCCTTAAACTCCAGGATTCCCATATTGATCTGCAGATTGTTAATGACCTGGATATCCTGTGCATGCTGCAGTATAACCTCACACAGGGCGGACAATTCCTCCCTACTATGGTAATCCTTCACCAGGATGATAAACCGGTCCGTGGAAATATGGAATAATTGATAAGCCTCCTTACATATTCCAGCCAGCATATTTGCCAGGGCCTGTATGAGCTTTTCACCCTGATAATACCCATAGGTAATATTGATCATATTAAACCTGCGGATATTGACTAATATAAGGGCCTTATCCACGGGCTCGGGATAATTACATTCCACCTGCATAATTGCTTCAAAATACCGGCGGTTATACAATCCGGAAAGGCCGTTATGTTCACTGATATACTTTAGCTTCAGCTCCTGTTCCTTTTGTTTGGTAATATCTATAATCAGACCCTCCAGGGCTATAATATTATGCTGCGCGTCATAAACCGGCTGCCCCTGTTCATACACCCATTTGATTTCTCCTGAGGCTGTCCTGATCTCGTACTCCTCCTTAAGCTGTGTCTCCCCCTTTAATATTTCTCTCCATTTATCCCACAGGTAATCCCGGTATTGCGGAAGGATTATATCATTGAAGGAAAGCTCCTGGTTATGCAGGATGCTTTCCGGCTCATAGCCTGTAAGCTCAATGCATCCCCTTGATACATATAGCATTGTCCAATCCCGGTCATAATTACAGCGGTAGACCATTCCCGGCAGGCTTTCCAGAAATGCGGATTTACTTCGCTCGCTTTGATGGAGCTCCTGCTCAATTTCCTTTTCCTTATTAATATCAATGGCAAGGCACAGATGGTAAAAATCCGGGCTGTTCTCCAGCTTTAACCTGGATACCATCATATTGACCCAGGAGAAGGAGCCATCCGGCCTAATATAGCGCTTTTCCATTTCATAGGCATCAAGCTCCCCCTTCCTAAGCAGCTCGAATTTCTTTAAATCCTCATCCAAATCCTCCGGATGGGTCACCTTCGTCCATCCCATAGCCGTAAATTCTTCCCTGCTCCTTCCGGTAAGCTTTTCAAACATGGGATTAATACTAGGCTGGTTGATACTGTCTATCATGTAATATTCGTCGTTACGGGAGACGCATATCCCTATTGTTGCCTGCTCAAAAATAGCTTGGAATAATACCGCGCATTCCTTCAGCCTTGCTTCAGAAATGTCCCGCCCGGCCTTTTCCTTCTTTAACTTCCGCTTCTGGAAAATCGCATATACTATGCTGGAATATGTAATGCATACGCCCAGGACAGCAACGCCTGGCGGTACTGTTTTAATAAAAACAATGCAGATCGGTAGCAGTATGATTAGTCCCAATAGATATATTAATATTGGGATATATAACCCGTTCTTCCCAGCCTCATCCTTTGAAAACCATTTATTCATGTGTATGCAATCTCCCCAATGATCCGTCTTTTTTCAAAATCTAACGAGTAATTTATCATGTCGAAATATGAATCTTTATTATAATTTTATACTACCATTAATAGGCAGCTATCGTCAATAATTTCATCCTTAACCGGACTTTTGAACCATGCAGAAAATTCCTTTTACTGGTAAAACAGTAACTTAGTACATACCTTTTTCATAGAATAATTCCGATGATACCTCTAAGATATGTGTAAGGAGTTATCCCATGTTCAATCTACTATTTAAAATTATTGAATCCGTGATATTTGTAACTGCATTATCTACAGATGCCCTGATTGCAAGTCTTGCCTATGGCAGCAATAAAATCAAAATCCCTATGGTCTCAGTCCAGGTTATCTCCTTCCTATGTACCATAGTGCTAGGAATATCCCTTTTGCTCGGCGCCTTTCTTAAGCCCTATCTGCCCAGCAGCATACTACATCTGGTTTCCTTCGGCATTTTGTTCATATTAGGCGTTATCAAGCTCCTGGATAATCTGATAAAGGCCGTCATTGATAAGCATACTACCATAAACAAGCAGATTGAATTCAGCCTGCTTAACCTCAACTTCATATTAAGCATCTATGCTGATCCGAAGGAAGCAGATGTCGATCATTCAAAGACACTTTCACCAAAGGAAGCCCTATCCCTTGCCATCGCATTATCGATTGACAGCCTTGTCGCCGGTATCGGCGCTGCGCTGGCAAATGTAAGCATACTGGCGGTATTAGTATCTTCCTTAGTACTTAGCACACTGGCGGTAAAATCGGGGGAATTCATCGGACGTAAATTAAGTGACAAGGTGCCCTTCGGTCTATCCTGGTTAAGCGGCATCATATTAATTTCACTTGCTTTTGTAAGACTTTTAAAATAAACATTAAAACCAGCGTCTATTCTGTCCTTAAAGGCAGGTAGGCGCTGGTTTCAATATGGTTTAAATAATAATTATTATTTACAAACTAGAATTTTGGGACTATATTAGTCAATTAACAAAAGTATTTCAAGGCACTTGATTGGCCTGAAATTTATAGCAAAAGGATGAAGCGGAGAACCCGGCAATATGGATTCTCCGCCACAGTATGAGATATAAAAGATGTAGTTTTTTAATCGGCGCCATCGTGCTCCGTATGTAGTAATTTTTGCACCAACGGAATCAGGCACCCTCCGCACAGGTTTCCAAGGGAAATAATAATAATGTAAAGGATGGCCTTTGCGCCCCAGGCATTTGCCATAGAAAAATAAAACATATCTGCGATGCTGTGCTCATAGCCGGAAAGTATAAATACCATAATTGGCATAATCAGTGCGATATGCTTCCCTACACTGTCCTTTACCTTCTGAAAGCCGGTTACGGCAATATACATTAGAATCCCGCACATAAAAGCCATAATAAAGGTACTGAATAAGGTATCCGATAGCTTCCCATCAACGATCTCCACCGTGTGGTCCACTACCTTAGACAACCGGGTATGCCGGAACACATATCCGGCTCCGACAGTGCCTGCAAGGTTTCCAAGATATACGACCAGCACAGTCAATAGATAGGAGGGCTTTTCATTTACTATACTGCATACCTTTCCGGTATACAGATAAAACCCAAAGGTATATATGGTAAACAGGCCGATGGAAAACAAAAAAGAACCCACGATATGATTATCCAGGGATAGGTAAATGACCCCGCCGATACTGATGGCAATACCGGCAAGGATAGATTTAATAAACGTTTTCATTGAAGGTACATCCTTTTCTAAATATAATGTGACTTTGATGAAATAACTAGTTTGGATATTTCAGCGCCAAATTATATTATAACGTATAGAAAAAGGAGAGTACAGTAATATTTCACTATTGACATAATTTATCAGTTTTGATCATTTCTGTAGCGCCAGCACCTATTATATCATGTAAAGTACACATGATATGGCACTTCGTGCCAGGGATGCACACTGCGCTTCGCTCTGGCACCAATGTCCACAAGTTGGACATGATATAATATCTGGCAATATTGTATCATATCTCAGAATAGCATACTCCTAAGGTTCCAGGTCCGCAGTATACTCCCACAATAGCGCTGATCTGGCCTATTAGATATACATTTTTAATATTGGGATTCATACGCAGCTTGTCACAGACCTTAAGAGCTTCCTCTTCCACATTTCAATGGATAACATAAGCATTACATTGATTTTTAGCGGCAGTCTTCTCCCCCATCTCAATCAGACGGTTCACCGACTTCATTCTTCCCCTGACCTTTTCGCAGGTATAGCACTGCCCGAATTCTTCGTCAAAGCTTACGATGGGCTTAATATTAAGGACATCACCAATCGTACCGGATATTCTGCCGATCCTTCCGCCCTTTACGGCATATTCCAGGGTTCCGAATACAAAGTACATATGGATTTTCTTTTTCATTTCTGGAATGGCTTTTACAATTTCCTCAAAGCCGGTTCCTTTCTCTATCAGCTCACCGCATTTTTTCAGAATAATGCCCTGGCATACGGAAGTGGATTTCGTATCATAAAGGAATGTTTTTATCCCGGGAAATTGTTTACTGATCGCTTCTATCCCGTTCACCGTTCCTGAGATGCCGCTTGAAATATTTATGGAAATAACATGGGTATAGTTTTCCCTTTCCAGCTCCTCATATAGCTTCTCAATATCCTCCATGGATGGCTGAGAGGACTTCGGAATCTCTGTTTTCATATTAATATAAACTTCCTGGGGTGTGATATCGATTCCGTCCGTATACTCACGCTCCTTATAAAGAATCTTAAAGTGCAGGACATGGACATGATATCTCCGCAGGGTCTCAGCGTCTATATCACAGGCCGAATCTGTAATTAATGCGATCTTTTCCATATGGCAATCTCCTCCTAAATAAATCGATAAGGCTGATCTTAATTGGTATAACACATGTCACGGTGCTAATGTCGTTGTATGTAGTTATTATAACCAGATTACCACGTTTTTGACATCAAATCAACAGTCTGTTGCCTTTGAATTATAAAAAATATTAAAAATATGAATATTACCTCCGCTAAATCTTACTACTTCTGATCATCTTACATTAAGTCCACCTGAGACATCTATAGAGCTTCCTGTGATATAGGAAGACAGGGGTGAAAGCAGCAAAGAAACGCCTGTAACTATTATCACTTTTCTTTCTAATCCGAGATCCATTGCTTTTCCACCTCTTTTTTAACGGATGATTGGGACGTATTATACTCTATTTTAATCTAATAGATCCTGGTAAGATACCCCTAATACTTCGGAAATTATCTTTAATTCAATATCTGTAATAAACCGCTCTCCGCTTTCGATCCGCTGTATTGCATTTTTATCCACATCTAGCCCCGCAATTTGTAACATATCTGAAAATTGCTTTTGGGAAGTCTTCTTGGGCAACTGTTCACGAAATTGCTTTATCTTATTTCCACAAATATTATTACGCCCATCCGGTGCCTTATTTTTATACATATCATCCCACCTATCTTTGACATTTACTAATTGTCAATAAATGAATTATATGTTAAAATAAACCATGACATGACACTCACTGAATGTCACCAAAGAAAGGAAATCTTCATGGGGAAAATAAACGTGGAAAGAGCTATGAGACAAATAGCCATAAAGGAAGGAATTACTGTAGAGGATGTACGTAAAGAAATGATAAGAGCTATGCTAATTGGATTCTACAACCCTGATCCAGCTATCAGGGAAAAATGGAGAAAGATCCCACATAAAGGTGAGACTCCAACACCGGAAGAATTCATAAAGTATATGGCTAGAAATGTGAAAGATCCCCTCTGATTGTTGGCATGGATAATAGAGAGTCGTTATCAACTACAATTTATTACAAATAAAAATGCTCCAAACCCTTAGATCTTGGGCTTGGAGCATTTTTCATAGCGCCTTATTTCAGTACGCCTAACGCCTCCCCGATATTACCCCCTGCCAGCATATGTTCTTTTATATTTCTCTGCAAAGAAGTATGACCCGGCATTTCATTAAAGTCAATATCTTTTTTCTGATATACCATTTCAACCTTTCCATCAGCATCCGGCTTTGTAGCTATTTCATAAGCAGCCCGTTGAAATACCCATTCTACAAACCCCATAGTGTCAGGCTTAGTTTCTACAATTTTAAACATATTTTGAAAACCAATAATATTAGAGGTGATTGGTAATAGCTTCTTTAATTCGGGAGATAAAAGCCAAGAATCGCATATATATTTACATTCTGAATACTTAGGATAATATTTAGCAAAGAAATCTTTCGATAGCTTTATTGATTCTACACATTTTTCTGCAGACATATTAGAATCCGATGGAATATGTATACTTATTACCGGATCGTTGTTCCAATCCGTCATCTCATATTCAAGTTCACCTATCCTGAATAATTGCAGGGATATCTGCCTCACTGTCCACCAGCCTCTATCAAATGCATAAACACCAGTCTTCCTATAACATTCGTTTATAAAACGAGTAAAGCATTTCATAGTGGCAACATAGATATCATCCTGTATGCCTAGTAGCTTATATTGATCCTTTGCTTCTAAAGCACAATATAGCATATACGCAAGCATTTTAACTTGTCTTTCGTCAGGAGCTAAAATTCCATACATTTGCTGTATAGCGTTCTGAGCGTTTGAAACGCTACTCCTAACCTCATCTAATTGTTTACATACCACTTCAAAATCAGGGCTATTATAATAAGTTAATACTTTACCTGTGATTTCATCTTGCAAATTGATTACCTTACAAAATTCTTGTATTGTCATTGTAAACCCTCCACTTAATTTCCCTCATATTTTATCTTTTTTTGCAGCCCCACTTTACCTCACAACTATATCTTAATTCTTTACAAGAGCACGGAAATGACTGCTTTCTGCTGAAACCATCTTCCTTTGGCAGTTCCATAATTACTTTATTATACCACATACAACATAGATCCGAAACAAAAGAAAACCAGCAAGCTCTTTAGAAGCTACTGGTTTTCTTACTATCCAAATCGTTTTTGATCCATAAATAGTACTCCTGCTATATGGAAGCTCTAAATGAAGCAATCAGCAGACTCCTTTTATACATATCCATCCCTTTTCGTTCTTATGTAGTTCGATGCTTTCAAAGCCTGCTTCACTTAAATACTTTTCTATGTCTTCACCGGCATAGACTACCATACCCTCTATACGGTTTGTCCAGGTAGTATCGCTTGAGTCATCGGATTCACAGCAGATAAAAAATGTACCGTTAGGTTTAAGTACCCTCCTGACTTCTGCAAATGCCTTGCTTAAATCCGGCCAGAAGTAAATAGTTTCAAAAGCTGTAACAATATCCAGTGATTTGTCAGAATACGGTAAACTCATCACATTACCTTGTTGGATGGTGCAACGTTTCCCAAGTTCGCTGGAATTTGTTTTCTTGCTGAATAAGACACTCTCATTAGAATAATCTATACCGTCTACTATAGTACCAGGAAAATCTTTTAGCATTTTAGCGATATTAGCACCACCACCGCATCCAATATCCAAAATGTGATCCCCATTTTCAATCAATAGAAAGGAGAATCCCCAATCTGCCAGCTTTGAATGCCCGGTATTCATCCCGCGGAGCATCATTCTTCCTAATATACCTTCTGGTTTTCTCGTATTCTGAAAAAATTTATTTAGCATATTCCCTCCTACTGTACCCCTACTTCCGGATTCTTCTCTCCAAACTGTCCAAGCCCCTCTCCTACATATGCCCTTCGGCTCCAGCCCCTGCTACTTTGACGGGCCGTAACAAAATCTTTATAAATTCCGCCTTTTCCCACCAGTTCATCATGAGTGCCTTGCTGAACGATTTCTCCTTCTGCGACGACAAGAATTTTATCGGCATTCCGGATGGTGTTTAGCCGGTGCGCAATGACAAGCAATGTTTTACCTTTGCAGAGCTCACTAATAGCCTGCTGGATATAGCTTTCGTTGTCGGCATCCACGCTGGCGGTCGCTTCATCAAGGATTACGATGGGCGCATCCTTTAGGATACAACGGGCAATCGAAATGCGCTGCTTTTCTCCGCCTGACAGTGTTTCTCCGCCCTCACCGACAACCGTGCTAAATCCGTCGGGCAGCGCCATGATAAAATCGTAACAACGGGCTTTTTTAGCCGCTTCTATGACCTCCTGTTCGGTTGCATCCGGACGTCCCATACTGATATTGTTATAAATAGTATCCTGAAAAAGATAAACACGCTGGAACACCATGCTGATATGATCCATCAAATCAGCAAGCTTTACTTCTCTGATATCCTTGCCGCGAATCATAATCTGACCGGATTTCACATCCCAAAAACGGGGTAAAAGGCTTGCAATAGTCGATTTTCCGCCGCCTGACGGACCGACCAGCGCTACCAGGCTGTTGCGTTTCAAATCAAAAGAAATACCCCGCAAAACTTCTTTTTCTCCATAGGCAAAGCTGACATTTTTAAATTCCACCTCAGCAGAGCCGGAGGTGCCGGGAATCATATCTGTGCCTTTATCAGCAAGCATAGCTTCAGAGAACACTTCCTCAATACGGTTAAGACAACTATCCATAATGGTAAGGCGTGCGCTTTGGGCATACAAAGTTTTAATCGGTGCAAAAAGGTCGAAAACAAACAGCATCATGCCGACAACAGCCGTTGCGGTAATTGCCGCATTAAAACTCAAAAACATGGCAAGTCCGACAACAGCACCGGTTCCAAGACCAAACAAGATCCCGATAAGGCGCTGGTATACAACATAGTTATCCTCAAATTCCAAGGCAGTTTTACAGGTTTTAATAAAGTCATTTGACAGCTCTTTCGATTTTTCACCAAGCAGATTATATGTTTTAATAATCCCAATTCCCTCAGTAAAATCAAGCACCGATTCAGTTAGGTTTTCGCTTTGCTCCTGACGGTTATGGGAATCCTTTAACGCCGCTTTTTCAAGCCTTTTCCAGATGAAAAAGGATATAGCTACAAAGCAGCCGGCAATAAGGCCAAGCCAGACATTAAACATCAGCATAAAAATCAAGAGGATAGCTTCTGCAAAAAGATAGCCCATCAAATCTGCAATGACCATCATACAATTTTCTTCTACAAACGCCATATCGGTTGATAAAACCGAGCTGATTTTGCCGATGTTGCCTTTAGTGAAATACCCCATTGGCAATCTTCTTAAAAATGCGCCAAGCTCCATACGCTTTTCGGCCATAAACATAAATCCGGCTGAAGCCTGTAATTTATTGTCAAGATGCTGAAAGATTACTTGTAAAATAAGGCTGACGATAATGGCAATACCAATATAAAGGCACATTTCATCTGTTGCTGTTTTGTTATAAAAAGCATTTAGTGCAAAGAAAGCCAAACCGATCGGAGATTTCATAAGGATTGATTTAAAAAACGAAAAAACCAAAGCACCTATTATTCTGGTCTTATACTTACCGGAAAAATTAAGAATTCTACTTATTAAACGTATCATGCCTGTTCACCTCCTAAAGCTGTGCTGACCTTCCAGCTGACACTGTCCTCGGCTGCACTCCATAGTTTTTGATAGGCCGGGCAGCTTTCTAATAATTCTTTATGTGTGCCGGCAGCGGCAAGATTGCCGCTTTCAAGAACACAAATAATATCGGCACCGACAATGGAATGCAATCTGTGGGCAATAACAATAACTGTTTTATCGTGTATCAGTTCGGCAATGGCTTCATTCATCTTCTCTTCATTTTCCGGATCCATAAATGCCGTTGCCTCATCAAGCACAATGATAGGGGCATTTTTAAGTATGGCTCTGGCAAGAGAAATTCTCTGACGCTCTCCGCCCGATAATTGTTTTCCGCCATCGCCGGCCATTGTGTGGATACCATCCTGCAGCCGCGCCAAAAATTCGCCGCATTGTGCTTTTTTAGCAGCAGCCATAACCTCATCATCAGTAGCATCCAGTTTTCCTAAACGGATGTTTTCGAGAAGACTGATATTAAATAAAAACTGTTCCTGCGCTACATAGGATATTTCGTTATTTAAAGCCTCAATGCTCATATCACGGATATCCTGTCCGCCGATTTTGACACAGCCGCCGGTAACATCATAAAAATGCACCAGCAGTTTTGCAAGGGTGGATTTACCGCTTCCCGATTCGCCAACCAGCGCTACCAAATTACCCTCTTTTGCTTTCAAGGAAACGCCGTGGAGAACCTCCTCCTCTTTATAGGCAAAGCGGACATTTTCAAATTCAACCCCGTGCCCACTTCCGGTAAACGGTTTATTATTTTGTTGCAGTGGGGGTGAATTGAAGGTATCTTCAAGTGATTTGATTTTAAAGTTTATTTGCGGCAGGGTGGACATAAATCCTAATGCTTTTAAAAACAGCGGCCCAATCGAAAAGGACATGCATAAAACAAGAACAAAATCCGGCAGGGTTGAATGATTATTTAATACAAGATAAGCGCCAACCGGCAGGGTGAACATGGCTATGCAGGGTAAAATACTGCTGTATAAAGCCATGAACGGCCAGCACGCTTTATACCACTTCAGCGTGAAATCACGGTAGCCCTTCACGTCACCTTCAAAGCGATGGTATGATTCGCCGTCACGGTTAAATACTTTGACGACCTCCATACCGTTTATGTATTCCACAATCGTATTGTTCATTTTCTTACCGGAAGCATAATAGTTGCCCATATCCCGCATGCCAATTTTGTACATCATTCCCATACACAGTACGCCAAGGGGCAATGCACACAGCGATAACAAACCAAGCTTCCAATCGACAACAAACATACCGATAAAAATAATAACAGGGACAGTCAGATTTGCAATACCCTCCGGCAATGTATGTGCAAGCAGCAGCTCAATGGTTTCAATGTCATCAACAAACATTTTCTTAATAGCGCCTGTGCCTTTATCCTGAATGGCACCGAGCGGTTGCTTTTCGAGCTTGCCTTGAAGTGATATACGCAAATTCTTTAAGGTATGGAACGCCGAAATATGGGATAATTCCAGCCCCATAATGTAGAATACGGTATGCAAAACACCGCAAACAGCGATAGCTGCTACTAAAATCACCACTGTCAAAACATCAAGCGATTGTTTTAGCAGCAGCGGTTTTATGATTTGATAAGCAAGAAAAAATGGAGCGACACTAAAAATAAGGCCGATCAGCATAGAAACTACTGCTTTATATGTAGTTTTCCGATATTCTCCCGCATACTCAAGTACTTTTTT
Source organism: Mobilitalea sp. (assembly GCA_029974875.1). The sequence continues at coordinate 8,200 of JARKQP010000526.1, read as the reverse complement.
GAACAAAACCAATCCCCCCTTTATTAAATGTAAGTTATACTTTCTCCACTTCTTTTAAAACATGGTTTGCAGTTACTTCTCCATTTTTCATGTGCAGCACATAGTTGCAGCAAGCTTTAATAAATTCCTTGTCATGGGTTGTGACAAGAACAGTTTTGCCGCTTTGGGCAAGCTTCTCAATCACTTTAGATACCGCTTCCATGTGCCTCAGGTCCAATCCACTGGTAGGTTCATCAAATAATATGACCTGCCGCTCACTTGCAACGGCACAGGCGACCGCGACACGTTGTTTTTGTCCGCCTGACAGACTTAACGGATGGTCGCTTGCAAACCTTTCTAAATCAAGTTCTTTTAAAAGTGCAAGCGCTTTTTCTTTATCAGCATTCGGCATACTAATCAGAACTTCATCAAGCACGCTTTCACAGAAAAGCTGATGATTGACATCCTGCATGACAAGAAAACAGTTTTTCAGCCTTTTTTTACGTTTATGGACTTCATCCTCAAGCCAAAGCTCACCCTCGGCGCTACTTTCAAGTCCGCATAGGCATCTGAGCAGGGTGGTTTTACCGGCACCGTTATGTCCGGTGATTGCGGTGATTGCACCTTGATTGATACACACTTTTTTTACTGAGATACCGGTTTCACTATGCTTATATTTAAATTTGAAATTAGATAACATGGCTGAAGGGCTTTCATTTGCCGGTTCGCCAAATAAAAGCATGGGCGGTGTCAGTGTTCTCAGTCCGAGCGGAATGCGCTGGGAATCCTTCATCCCAAAAAAGGATTTGGCATCAAACTCTTTTGTGATCTGTCCGTTTTCCATAAAAAGCACACGGCTTACAAGCCCTTTCAGATAATAAAGTCTATGTTCAGCAATAATAATAGCTATTCCGGCAGATTTGCATTTTTCAAGCACCGACCGCAAATCCTCAATTGCTTTTTCATCTAAATTGGCAGACGGTTCATCTAATACAAGCACTTTTGGCGATGCCGTCCAGACACTTGCGCATGCCAGCTTTTGTTTTTCGCCGCCCGATAAATCAAAAATACTCCGTCCCATCAAGTGTTCGATTCCCATAAAACGGATGGTTTCGTCAACACGTTTTTTGATCTCATCCACCGGTAATCCTTGGTTTTCGCAACTGAATGCAAGCTCGCTGTAGGTATCGACGGTATAAAACTGACTGCGTGGATTTTGAAAAACCGAACCCACAATACGGGATAATTCATGCAGCGTGCTTTTTTGGACGTTTTTGCCATCAGTAAAGACAGCCCCGTCAATATCCCCATCATAATAATGGGGAACAAGGCCGTTAATCAGACGGGTTAACGTGGTCTTACCGCAGCCCGATTCGCCGCAAAGCAAAACGACTTCACCCATATTTATTTTCAGGTTAATATTATTAACTCCCGCATCACTGCGTCCTCTTTTATAACGAAAGCTTAAATTTTCAATATGAATCATATTAATCCTAACCTCACCAATATATACGCAAACGCACCGCCAAAGGATATGAGCAAAATAATGATATCCTGTACTCCAAATCCGATTTCGCACACATTACTGCGTTTTACGTCACCCCCAAGGCCTCTTGTTAATGCTGCCGCACTCAGCTCATCACCGATTTTAGCAATCGCCGCAATCAGGGGAACAATGCGGTATTCAAGCATGGACACAGGATTGGAAGCGGTAATATTTCTCATTCTCATGGCATCATTGATACAGCGGTGTTCCCTTGCTATCGTCGGAAAAAAACGAAACATGACAGATAAAGGAATCACAATTTTTTGCGTCACACGCATCCGTTCCATGCCTGCTATAAATTCACTGACAGTGGTCGTTGCCATCATATAATAGGCAACGACAGCACAAGGCATATATCTCGTGATTATTGCACAAACAGGAAGAAGGATCAAATTCCAAAATCCTGTTGTGGACTGAAAGACAGTGATTTCCGCCGTAAAGCACAATAGTTCAAGAATACCGTATACGGTTCCCACTCTCCAGCGCGGTGTAAATAGCAGCAGCACAGCCGGAACAAGGGCAAGAGCAGGTCGTACCACTGCCATTGCCCCAATAAGACTCATACCCCAAACCAAAGTAAAGCTTGTGCATAAAATAAGTACAAATTTAGTTCGCGGGTCGAGCCGTAAATGACGTTTTCCTGCGGTTGTATGTAAAAAAGTATTCATGATGCAATTCCGGCACGCTCAAAGTGTTTTCTGAGCACAGCCTTTCCTATCAGGGCACCAATGAGTCCGCCGATAAATCCGCTTACCAAAATAATCGGGGATATCCAGCTTGGCGTGAGTTTGAGGACTGCATCGGCATATTCTTGTCCGTAGCCCTGCCCCATAGCCTGGAAATAGCTGTCACGCATAATAAAAAGCGGCAGCATTTTACCAAAGGTCCAAATACTGAAAACAGCATAGCCTAGAATTGTCCGGCTGCCAGAGCGATATTTGCCGGAAAGACAGATGAGGTCGGCCAGAAGTCCGCAAATCACCGCAAGAGCTAAAGTAATCCATTGGTCTCCTATCAGTATATTAGCGAGCCCGATGACAACGCCAAAAATTGTAAGCTGTCCAAATGTGTGAACCTTCGTCATATAAAGCATAAACGGAATACCTGTTGCAATTGGACAAATAAAGCAAAGTAAAAGCATAAAAGGAGGGAAAAATCCGGTCATCGCTACTACAAACAATACCACAAAATATATTGCTGCAAATATTCCGATGTTAATAAGGTCTTTTGCTGTAATTTTCTTGTCTTCCATAAAAATCTCCTTATAAATATATATTTGAGTGGGTTAGTCTTAACTAACCTTTGGGCAAAAAAGATAGTTAGTTTCATCTAACCTAACTATCTTATCATAATCTATTTTTAAAGTCAACTATTTCATTAAAACCCAAAATTTATCAAAAAAGACTATTTACAATTATCTAATTTTCCATATTTCTTTCATTAATTGGTACTGCCATCATTCCAAATCAGTGCATCCGATGTGGTCCAGGTCTTGTTCCCATATGTGATCGTCCATCCACCAGCCTGGCCTATATCCTCCTTCTCGGTATAGCTCCACTGGAAGGTACCATCATCCTTCCCATCTGTCTGAGTCCATGTATCTCCCCCATCATGGGTAACATATACCAGCTGCTTTGGCTCGTCATCAAATGCATAGGATAATAATAGTCCATCCTGGGCGGTAAAGAATACCGGCGGATAGGTGGTAAACTGGCTTGTGGAATATTCCTCTGGAATCGTTAACTCCTGCTGTTTCCAGGCCACACCACCGTCTGTGGTCCGGAATAAACCAATATATCCATCCTGGGGAATCTGTGTGGTAATCCAGCCATCGTTACTGCCAGTAAAGATTATCCCTGTCTTCGATTCGAGGGGAATGGTGGCATTCTCATCCTCCGTACCGGTAAGCTTATCCCAGCTCGCCCCGCCATCCTTTGTTTTATACAGGGTTATACTCTCTTTGAACATACCCTCCGCATTACGTTCAGCTTTCCAGCCCTCTGCGGATGTAAGATAGATATATTCCAGGGCGTTTTCTTCCTCCATTCCTTGGTATATGGTTACGCCAAGGGGAGTACTGCCCGTTAGTTCTGCTCCTTTGGCAGACTGCGCAGCCGTATTATCCGGTACCGCTGTGACCGTTGGCGTGGTAGTTACAACGGGTGTAGGTACATTGGTAACCTCGGGATTTTTATTGGTATCTCCCTGTTTCTGGGAGCAGCCTGCCAGCAATGTTCCAATTAGAAGTGCTGAAATTATTAAGCATCTTTTTTTCATCTTAATCTCCATTCCGCCGCCAAGCTGCGGCACAAATAGTAATGGAAGTTATGCCTCCAAATTAATGATTTAATTATGTTGATTGAACTATAGTTCCGTTTTTCACTTTTGTCAACTGATTTGTCAAAACGGCTTGAATTAATATCCGTTCAATCCGAGCCATCGTATCCTGCTTTCATAATCAATATATGAAATATCCAGGTCAACATCTCCGGAGATCCCGCTAACTGAACCTTTGGCACTATACTGCCACATTCCAAGCTCACCGGTATAAGTCAGCACATTAGACCATTGGGCTACCCAGCGGTCAAAAACATCTAAGCTTGCATCATAAAGCTTTCCTGTAAACCATCCTTTGCTGCTATATAACATAGGATAATATCCTGCCTCCTCAAGAGCGTCAAAGTAGACAAGTGCAATATTTGCTATGGTTTTCTTATCAAGGGACATCTGTGCCTTATCCTCCAGGTCCAGACAGATCGGATATTCAAATTGCTTTCCTTCCAATGTCTTAATCAGAAAAGCCACTTCTGTTTTAGCCTGCGCAACGGTAGTGGCATAGCTGTAATGGTAAATCCCCACAGCAATACCATTATCCTTTGCTCCCTGATAATTGACTTCATACTTGGGGTCCAAACTGCTGCTGCCGTAAGAAGACCGGATCATTGCAAATTCAATCCCATCCTTTTTCACCTTGCTCCAATCAATGGTTCCTTGCCACTTTGATACATCAATCCCCTTGATGTACGCTTTTTCAACAGTGACGTTACATTCTGCCTGCTTACCGCTATCATCCGACACAACAGAGATGGTTGCAGCCCCTTCACCTATGGCTGATATCGTTCCCCAGTCATCCACAACAACCACAGTTTCATCGGAACTTATCCACGTCAGCTCCTGATCCACTCCATTCTGCGGGGATATATTTGCAATTAGTTGATCCGTCCCTCCTACTACCATCCATATATCACTCTGATCCAAGGATACTTCTGTAAGGTCAGGGTCGGGAACATATGCCCCTGTAACCGTAGAATACTGGCTATATACATTTGTCTCCCCCACCATCCGGTAAGCCCTTATTTTATAATAATATGTACTTCCTAAGTTTAATCCGGTATCCGTGTAACCGGATTCTGACACTGTGCCCAAGAACTGATAGCTTCCACTCTTACTTGAAGATTGGTATACCTCATAACCATCCGCTCCATCCGACAGATCCCAGCTGATATCGATAGTGCCATCCGCTGCCCCCGATGCTGTTATGGAATCCGGCACCTGCAATATCGGTTTTACTGTGATTACCGGGGAAAATCCTCCATATACTTTACTATTGCCATTTAACATATATCCACGAACCTTAAAATAATAGCTATTTCCCGGCTCCAGACTGCTCACTTTATAAGATTTATTTTTTGTTTGCTGAACAAGAGAGTACTTGCCAGAACTGGAAGTAGCCATATATACTTGATATCCGCTTACATATTTCACCGTTCCCCAAGTTAGGGTTGCACCCTCATAGGACGTTAACTTTCCTTTAAAATTGCCCACTGTAGCGGGCGTAATCTTTCCACTGACAGCTTTGGCGTACGGCCCATAAGTTTTGGATTTTCCGGAGGTTTTATACGCACGTACTTTATAATAGTAGGTCTTGCCCGGAGTCAATTTTGTATTATTATAGCTATACGTCCCCGAGGTAGTCGTCTTAACCAGTTTATAGGTACCTTTTGCGGAAGTAGCCCGGTAAATCTGATATCCACTTGCTCCCGTTACCTTACTCCAGGCAATTTTAATACTGCTGCCGGAAGCAATTGTCGTCTTCACCGTCTTTGGGGCGGTTAATTTTGCTGTTGCTGCCTGAACCGCTTGCGGTCCTCCAAAGAAGCATATAACCACAATAACAATAACTAGTTTGTGTAACGCCTTACATAATTTCCCTTTGTTTCTTTTCATGTCAGCCTCCCTAACTCTGCATAACAATAAAGTTTCTCTTTGTAATCCAAGGCTAGAGTATTTTATCTTTGTGTTATTACCATGGCATATTATAGGTATTTTTGTGTTATTTTATATGGCAAGTGGAAAAAAAGAATACATAAAAAATCTCTAAACCTTTATTGTTAAAGGTTTAGAGACCATTCTTTGAGAGCTGTATTGATGTCATCTGCCGCCCTAAGTTAATGATGCAAATACCCTATTATACAAAAATCATCCCTCTACAATCAGCTTTCCATTTCCGGATCAAACAATATTATCTACATATCTTCCTTCTAAGACCCCGGTTATTCCTCCCAATGCTTCATTTACCATATTGATACGTGTTTCCAGCGTATTGCTTGCAACATGAGGGGTTAAAACCACATTTACCATCCCAAGCAACTCCTTGGAAACCTTCGGCTCCTCCTCAAATACATCCAGACCGGCTCCTTTTATTTCTTTTTGCTTTAGGGCCTTTACTAATGCAGCTTCGTCCACAACCTTCCCCCTGGATGTATTAATAAAATACGCTTCTCTCTTCATTTTGCTGAGGAATTCTTTATCAACCATATGATGGGAGGCTTTACTATATGGGAGATGAAGGGTAATGCAATCACTTGTTTTAAGCAATTCATTAAGCTCAAGATAGGACGTATTATATTTAATTTCTTCTACCCCATCCAGTCTGGAACGGTTATAATATACGCAGTTCATTCCAAGGCCTTGCGCTTTTTTGCATACCAGCTTTCCAATCCTGCCCATCCCTATGATACCTAATGTTTTTCCGCTTATCCCACTGTTCCTGTCAGAAAAAGCTTCGTTAAACCAAATTCCCTGGCGTATTTCTCCGTCAAATCTGACAATTCCCCTCATAACAGACATCATAAGCGCAATCGCATGCTCCGCTGTAGCATCCGAGACTGCCGATGGAGTATTAACAACGTTGATCCCTTTGGCTTTTGCATAGACAACATCGATATTGTCCGTACCTACTCCAAAGTTTCCAATTACTTTAAGCTTTTCTCCTTTATCGATTATTTTCTTGTCGACCTGAACTCCCAAGGCGAACAGGGCGTGATAATTTTTAATCTCATCCATTAAATCCTGCCCGGAAATATGGCGCCCCGGTTCCGGGCATACAATATGGTACGCATCCCTGTATGGCCGAAGGTATTCTTCCGGTACCCAGGCCGTTAATAGTATAGAATACATCACGAAACCTCCTAATTTTAAATAAATTCGGCTATGTCTTTATCTTCATAACTCAGAATATTCCATTTAAATCCGACTCATGAGTCTTCACCGCAGCTTATCATAATTCTTTCATACGCTTATATTTCAATACCCTCAAATTATAGAATTTATATAATATTAGTTTAAGATTCTTTATAACATGATATCAGAAAGATATGAGACAGGCAATCCCGGATGGCTAAAATAAAAAATCTCCAAACCTTTTTTAAGGTTTAGAGACCATTCTTCGAGAGGCGACAAGCAGATTTGAACTGCTGATCAGGGTGTTGCAGACCCATGCCTTACCACTTGGCTATGTCGCCGTATTTAATTGTGAAGTGACTTTATTATAACAATACTATCCTGATACGTCAAGGATTAATCCAGCTTTTAACGCTTTTTGGCGCACCACTATTGTTAAGCTCCCCGAGTAGGGCTCGAACCTACAACCCCACGGTTAACAGCCGTGTGCTCTACCATTGAGCTATCGAGGAAGATCAATTTGACTGATTCAAGCAAGCTACTTCTAATAATAGAAAAAACAGAAACTACCTAAGTGTTTTCTGTTTCACTCTTTATCATGAGTAAATCAGTTTCCTGACTTATCCTGAATTAACATTAAAAAACTACACACGGGGCGCCACGCACCCCAAAAGGATAAGAAAGATACTTCCTTTCCTCCGAAAATGTTCCATCCATCCTAACTGAAAAACCTTTTTAGGTCAAGCCCTCGGCCTATTAGTAACAGTCAGCTCCATGCGTTGCCGCACTTCCACCCCTGTCCTATCCACCTGGTCGTCTCCCAGGGGCCTTACTAGCTTGTGCTATGGGATATCTCATCTTAAGGGGGGCTTCACGCTTAGATGCCTTCAGCGTTTATCCCTTCCAGACTTGGCTACTCGGCCGTGCACCTGGTAGTGCAACCGATACACCAGCGGTCCGTCCAACCCGGTCCTCTCGTACTAAGGTCAGCTCCTTTCAGATATCCTGCGCCCACGCCGGATAGGGACCGAACTGGCTCACGACGTTCTGAACCCAGCTCGCGTACCGCTGTAATGGGCGAACAGCCCAACCCTTGGGACCTACTACAGCCCCAGGATGCGATGAGCCGACATCGAGGTGCCAAACCACTCCGTCGATGTGAACTCTTGGGAGTGATAAGCCTGTTATCCCCAGGGTAGCTTTTATCCGTTG
>JARKQP010000525.1 GCA_029974875.1 Mobilitalea sp. | reverse complement strand
GGAAGGATCGTAGAAGACGGAACTCCCAAAGAAATCTTTGAGAGGCCGAAAAGCGACCGTTTAAAGGAATTCCTTATCAACATCAATATGCTGGAAGGCCTGGAGTATAGTATTTAAGGGAAGTGGGATGACCGTCCTACGTACCAATCCTTGTGGATACAAAAATAATAATTGAGGAGGAATAGAGTTATGTCTAGTTGTGCAATCAGTTTTAAAGCTCCGGCAGATCAAAAAATTAGAGTTTCAGATGAATTATTAGATAAAGAGGCTGCCGAAAGAGGTGTGAAGGAAAGGCCGAAGGAGATTGTATCAGAGATCGATGAAAGGGGGGCATTTGTACGTCAGCCAAACTATTTTTTCACTCCATTTGGAGCTGGAGAAGGGGAATTAAAGGCAGAGGCAGGAAAATACCGCCTGTTTTGGGCAAAGGGCTGCCATTGGTCCAACCGTGCGTCTATAGTAAGGGAACTGTTGGGATTAGAGGATGCTATCAGCATATATGTTGTTGGCCATGTGGGACAAAAGTCCAATTATGGCTGGGGATTCCCTTATAATGAAGGGCATGAGGATCCAGTGCTGGGAATTAAATTCCTGGCAGAGGCATACAATAACGCAGATCCGGAATATAAAGGGAGAAGTACGGTTCCTGCCCTGGTGGATATCACGACCAAGAAGGTCGTAAATAACGACTACCATCGTCTGACGAACTATTTTGAAGTTGCCTTCCGTCCATTCCAGTCTGAGGGCGCACCGGAGCTTTATCCGGAGGAATTACGGAAAGAAATCGATGATTTTAATGATTGGCTGTTTCCAAATATCAATAATGCCCATTACCGCATGGCTTTCTGCCGATCTTTGGAGGCCTATCAGGAAGCCTTTGACGATTTTTATAACTCGATGGATCTTTTAGAAGAACGGTTATCCAAGAACCGTTTCTTGTTTGGGGATTATGTGACCGACAGTGATGTTCGGTTCTTTGTAACATTGGCAAGATTTGATACCCATTATTACCGGAATCTCGGACCGATTAAGAAACGTGTTGTGGATTATGAAAATATATGGGGGTACTGCAGAGATTTATATGAG
>JARKQP010000519.1 GCA_029974875.1 Mobilitalea sp. | reverse complement strand
GCAAAGCAGCTGGAGATCAACCATATACAGCTGCAATAGTATCAGGAACAGATTAAACCCCACTTTTATCTTAATTGCTTAAAAAACATATATGGTATGATAGTAGAGGGGAAATTAGAGGACATCCAAAGACTGATTATCCTGTTGTCAAACCACCTGCGGTATATGCTGCAGGAAGAGCGGAGGATGGTCACCCTTGAAAAGGAGCTGCAGTATATCCGCAATTTTGTCGAACTGCAGCAAATCTGTATGAAATATCCGCCCCTTTGTAACATAGAATGTGAACCGGAATTAAACCAATTTGAGATACCCTCCATTTCCCTGCTATCCTTCGTGGAGAATTCCATCAAGTATGGAATGAATATGGAAAAAGGTCTGCAGATCCATGTAAAGATAGGAAGGATGATGATTGAGGGCGAGCCCTTTGTTTATTTAAGCGTATCCGACAATGGACGGGGCTTTGAGGAGGACATGCTAAAAAAACTGAATTTTGTGCTGGAAGCCCTGCCGGCAGAGGGGCATATTGGAATCTATAATGTGATTCAGCGCTACAGACTGCAATTCGGAGAAGAAAATGTTATCTTTGCCCATTCAAATTACGAGGGTGCTTTTACGGAGATTTTTATAAAAGCGGTTAACAAAGGCCTGTGGGAGGGGGTATCATGAATTTATTGATTGTCGATGATCAGACCAGCGTTGTAAATGGCATTGCACAAGGGATTTCATGGAATCTGATAGGGATTACCGAGGTATTTACAGCCTTCAACGCCTTTGAAGCAAAGGCGGTATTAAAGGAGCAGAGAATCGATATCATGCTCTGTGATATAGAGATGCCGATAGAGAACGGGATCAAGCTGTTACAGTGGGTGAGGCAGGAAAACATTGACCTGGAATGCATTTTCCTGACAGCCCATGCAGAATTTGAATATGCGAAGGAAGCAATCAAGGCAGGGGGCTATGACTATATCCTGCAGCCGGCACCCTACGGGGAGGTTCAAAAGGTCATAGCAAGTGCGGTCATCAAGGTGTTGGAGAAGAACAGCCATAATAAGGCGTATTCCTTGTATAAGGCTATGCTGGAGCGCAAAGACGCCCTGAAGGGGACAATCCTGAGGGATCTTGTAAATGGCGGCATTACCCAGAAGCTTTATGAAAAATACGGTGACATTGTTACGCTGCCCAAATGGTCACAAAGCTGTTATTCCTTCCTGATCCAGTTTAATGCAGAGGATAAGCTGCAGCAGCTTGGGGATGAATTGCTGCAATTTATTATAACCAATATCAGCAGGGAATTATTTGCATCCTATGAACAGGATGTCATATTGTACCCGGCATCAAAAATTTCTTATTTTATACTGGTCTACGGAATCAAGGGCTATTGCATGGATTATGAGGGCTTTATCCGGCAGCTGACCTTGATTGATAAGAATCTCTCTGCCTTCTATGATTTGCACACGGCATACTATGCATCAAGGGCCGTTAGTACTTCCGACATAAATGAAAGCTATCAAAGCCTTATTGCCATGAAGGAGAAGAACGTGACTTCCAAGGAAGGGATTTTTCAAGAGGGCTACAGTGAGTTTAAGGAAGGGAAAAATGAATACCATTTAACCTCCCTAAAGAGATGGAAGCAGTATTTATCATCGAATCTGATTGATACGGTGAGGGAGGAGATGAAAGAATATCTGAATAATCTGGCAAAGCATGGCCAGTTAAGCCAGGATGTCCTGTATCATTTTCATATCGATTTGATCCGGATGGTATGTGACAGTCTGGAGGAATATAAGGTGCAGCCCCATGAAGTGATGAAGCAGATCATGAAGCTGAATGTATACCAGGAATCTGTCCATTCTTTACATGGCATGCTGCGGTTTATTAATGAAATTATGAATTTATTTATGGATAACATTGATAAGGAAGCGGACTTGAACATAACCGACCGGGTAAAGGAGTATATCCATGATAATATCGGAAAGGATTTAAAAAGAACGGATGTTGCTTTGGCTGTACATTTAAATCCGGATTACTTAACGCGGATATTTAAAAGAGATACGGGGGTGACCTTGGGAGAATATATTATATGTGAAAAAATGAATGTGGCAAGGAATCTGATCAAAACAACGGCCTTACCTATTAAATTTGTTGCTTCCAGGGTAGGCTACGATAATTTTTCCCATTTTTCCCATTCCTATAAAAAAGTACACGGGATCTCACCTTCAGAAGAAAGAAAATAATGGCTCATAATAACCCAGGGAAGCAAAGCCCTGGGTTATTTATACTCTTTTTATATAATTTCCTGTTTAATTTTCTAACTGCCCTAAAGCCATCCCGATAAGCTTATCCGCATAATCAGCCATAAACAAAGGGATATTCAGCAAGTCGTCATCAAGACGTAAGTTGTTAAGGGAAAAGCGAACCCGAAGCTTCACCTTATCACTGTACTTTTCCTTGTACTTTTTCAAGCTCCTGCTTTCAACATTGCTCTCTGATTTTACTTCCACTGGTAAAATATCGTTTTCTCTTTGGATAAGAAAATCCACTTCATATCTGGGATTATCAATAGCCCAATAGCGTGGCATGGCTTCAAACTGGCTGTGTAAGGCTTGCAGGATGTAATTTTCACTTAAGGCACCCTTAAACTCCACAAACAGTCTATTACCTTCACCAAAGGCAGAGGGGGCTAAGAGGGCCAACCTCCGTAACAAGCCTACATCTGCCATATACAGCTTGAAGGCGGATAAATCATCATAAGCAGAAATGGGCAGCCCTGGGGCACTGCTGCGATATATTTTATAAGTAAGGCTGGCATCACAAAGCCACTGTAAGGCATCCTCATATTCCCTTGCCCTCGCTCCGTCCTTCACTACCTTATAAATAAACTTTTTGTTCTCTCTCGCCAGTTGGGAAGGGATTGACCTCCAGATCAGGGATATCTTAGGGAAATCTCCAGGGTCAGGATGCTTGGCAAAATCACGCTCATATGCGCCCAAAATATTTGATAAGACCTGTTGCATAAGCTCTACATCTCTATCCTGCGTCCAAGAGCGGACTGATTCAGGCATGCCTCCGGTTACAAAATACATCTTTAGCTTTTCATATAATGGATTAAAAAAGGCGTCAGGGACTGGTTCGATCCGGTCTATACGATTCATATAATGGACAAGGTTTTCGTCACCATTAGCCATTAAAAATTCAGTAAAGGTCATAGGCATAATCTCTAAAAAGTCCACCTTGCCAACTGGAAAGGATGCTGGCTTAGACAATGCAATGCCCAAAAGGGAGCCTGCACAGGCGACATGATAGTGGGGCGTATTTTCACAAAAGTATTTTAGCGTATTCAAGGCATTGGGGCATTCCTGGATTTCATCAAAAACGATGAGGGTATTCTGTGGGGCATCCTGCTTAATGGATTCACCGCTAGCCATCATTAAGTTTTGTAAAATTCTCTCTACATCCTTAGTGCTCTCAAAAAACTGCTTATATTCAGGATGTTCATCGAAGTTGAAATACGCGATATTTTCATAATGGAGTCTGGCAAACTCTTTTAAGATCCAGGTCTTACCGACTTGGCGCACTCCTTTTAAAATTAAAGGCTTCCTATATTTGGCATTTTTCCAGTCTAACAGTTTTTGCATAATCAGTCTTTCCATAGCACACCCCCCCAAAATATCACGTTTTTATGCATATTTAGTGTAATATAATCACATTATTATTAATTATTATAATTCTGTTTCTAGTATTTGTCAATTAAATCACACTTTTATAATACTGACATTAAATCACATTTTTATAATACTGAATGCTTAATTTGTTAATAAATAAGTGTCTGCAGGAAGCTTTATAGATCAAGCGCGTTGTATATATGTTGTCAGGCATAAAACATTATGATAAGATATTGTCGTAGAACAATCGTGTTACAAGGGTAACGTTGGCCTTCATTCTTTATAAAGGTGGGGTAGAATGAATCCTCAAATTTTAGAAAAATTAAAAGTAATAACTATGGAAGAACAAGACATATTGGATGGAAGAAAGCAGCAGATCGATAAATCCATCTATATGGATTCCTCCTCGAACATTATTGACAATAAAAAGCTTCTCGATCATGGAAAGCTTATCCAGGTGCGCCCTCATACCCGCTTTGCCTATTTTCCAAAGCACAAGCATAATTATGTGGAAATGATCTACATGTGCCAGGGACAGACGCATCATATGATTAATGGGGAAGATGTGGAGCTGAATGAGGGGGAACTGTTGTTACTGAACCAAAATGCAACCCAGGAGATACTTCCGGCGGGCATTGACGATATTGCGGTAAATTTTATTATTCTCCCTGAATTTTTCGACCGAACCCTGGTAATGATAGGGGAGGAGGAGAATCTTCTCCGTGAATTTATCATAGGGTGTCTAAAACGTGAGGATGATAAGGTTAACTACCTGCATTTTAAGGTGGCCGACATACTTCCGATCCAGAATCTGGTGGAGAATTTAATATGGACCATAATGAATAACCTGCAGAATGTACGGAGTATTAACCAGGTTACCATGGGACTTATGTTCCTGCAGCTGATGAACCATACGGATAAGGTATCGGTGGGTAAGAACCAGTATGAGCAGGAATTGGCTATCCGCTTGCTCCGTTATATCGAAGAGCATTACCGGGATGGGAAATTATCCGATCTGGCAGAGGCGATGCACTGCGATTTATATTGGTTAAGCAGGATGGTTAAGAGGCTGACAGGCAAGACCTTTACGGAGCTGCTGCAGACCAAAAGATTGAACCAGGCGGCATACTTGCTTTCTACGACCAAACTAACTGTAGCTGAAATCGGTCTGGCGGTAGGTTATGATAACCTTAGCTACTTCCATCGCATCTTCTTTGAAAAATATAACGTATCGCCGAAGAAATACAGGGATGCCAAGCCCTAATATGTCCATATAGGGTCTTATCTGCTTCTATTTTATAGGGCAGAATTACTAAGGGGCATGAAGGCGATGCATCCAATATTATGTGAAATGCAAATCAGGACACTTTTTTATACAAATGGTGTTCTTTTTTTTGTGGATTTTCTCCTGTATAATGAAATAATGAGGAAAGGAGCAGTTACTATGAGTAATTATTATTTAGCGGTCGATATCGGCGCTTCGAGCGGCCGCCACATTTTGGGTTATTTAAAAGACGGACAGCTTGTGATGGAAGAGGTCCATCGCTTTGAGAACGGGATTGCCAAAAAGGACGGCGAATATTGCTGGGATTTTGACAGACTGTTCACTGAGATTAAGCTTGGCATGAAGAAATGTAAAGAGCTGGGCAAAATACCGGTCAGCGTGGGTGTTGATACCTGGGGAGTAGATTATGTTCTTCTTGACAAGGACAATAAGGTGATTGGCAATACGGTAGCTTACCGTGACAGCCGTACCCAGGGAATGGATGATAAGGTTTATGAAATCATTTCTGAGGACAACCTTTATGCAAGGACAGGGATCCAAAAGCAGATCTTTAATACCATCTACCAGCTTATGGCTGTTAAGGTAAAGCATCCGGACTATTTGGAACAGGCGGAAAGCTTCCTGATGACTCCGGACTATTTCCATTTCCTGCTCAGCGGTGTAAAAAGCAATGAATACACCAATGCAACAACGGGGCAGCTGGTTAATCCGGTCACTAAGAATTGGGATTACGAGCTGATTGATATGCTGGGCTATCCACGCAAGATCTTTCAGGATACCTCCCTTCCGGGCACAGTCCTGGGCGGGCTGGCAAAGGAAGTGCAGGAAGAGGTCGGCTTTGACTGTAAGGTAGTGCTTCCCGCAACACACGATACCGGTTCAGCAGTTATGGCAGTGCCCTCCAGTGATGAATTTCCCCTCTACATCAGCTCCGGCACCTGGTCCTTAATGGGGATTGAGCGTACGGATGCGGATTGTTCCCCAAGGAGCAAGGAGTGTAATTTGACCAACGAAGGCGGCTATGAATACCGTTTCCGTTATTTAAAGAACATCATGGGACTTTGGATGATCCAGTCAGTGAAGAAGGAGATCGGAGCAGGCTTATCCTACGCTGAAATCTGTGATCAGGCATCAAAGACTACCATTCCATCCCTGGTTGATGCCAACGACGGACGCTTCCTGGCTCCGGAGAATATGACGGAGGAAGTGAAGAAGGCGTGTGCTGAGACAGGTCAGCCGGTACCGGAAGGAATTGCTGAGGTCGCATCAGTGATCTACAACAGTCTTGCAAAGTGCTATAAGGATACTGTTGACGAGATAGAGGAATTGACGGGTAAGAAGTTTGATAAGATCCATGTGGTCGGCGGCGGCTCCAATGCAGATTATTTAAATATGCTGACTGCCCGTTATACAGGTAGGACCGTATATACAGGACCTGGCGAGGCAACTGCAATCGGTAATATCCTTGCCCAGATGATCAGCAACCAGGATCTGGCGGATCTTAAGGCTGCACGTGAATGCGTAAGCAAATCCTTTGAAATAGGAAAGTATTAGATAACAGGGAACAAAAAACAGGGCACAAAAGTGAAAAGTATGTAACCTGCAAAATATACGAGGAACCGGCAACAAAGTGCCGGACAGCAGACTGGGAAAAAGTAAGGCATTATATTCAATGGATGTTTAAATTATGTTCATTGCATTCAAACATAACAAAAATATATTATATTAGGAGGAAATAACACATGACAACTTTACAAAGATATGAATCCGCAAAAGAAATTTACGCAAAAATTGGTGTTGACACAGATGCTGCAATCAAGAGGCTCCAGAACATCCCCATTTCCATGCACTGCTGGCAGGGTGATGATGTAGGCGGCTTTGAAGGCGCTGGCGAATTATCCGGCGGTATCCAGGCAACCGGTAACTATCCGGGAAAAGCATCTACCCCGGAGGAACTGATGGCTGACATTGATAAGGCCTTAAGCCTGATCCCAGGTGTCCACAGGGTTAGCCTCCATGCAAGCTATGCAATCTTTGAGGATGGCGAAAAAGCGGACCGCAACCAGCTTGAACCAAAGCATTTTAAGAAATGGGTTGAATTTGCGAAGGAAAGAGGGCTGGGACTTGATTTTAACCCTACCTACTTCTCACATCCTTTTGCAGCGGACGCAACCCTTTCCAGCGAGAATGATGACATCCGTAAATTCTGGATCGAGCATGGAAAGTGCTGCCTCAGAATTTCAGAGTATTTTGCAGAGGAGCTGGGAACACCTTGCTGCATGAACATCTGGATTCCGGATGGTTTTAAGGATATTCCTGCCGACAGGACCGCTCCCCGTGCAAGACTTAAGGATTCCCTGGATCAGATCCTTGCAATCCCTTATGATAAGAGCAAGGTATATGTTGCAGTAGAATCCAAGGTATTTGGAATCGGTCTGGAAAGCTATACCGTAGGCTCCCATGAGTTCTACATGAACTATGCTGCAAAGAATAATATCCTTTGCTTACTGGATAACGGACATTATCATCCGACAGAGGTGGTATCCGATAAAATCTCTTCCATGCTGTTATTCTCCGAAAAGCTTGCACTCCATGTAACCAGACCGGTTCGTTGGGATAGTGACCATGTTGTATTATTTGATGATGAGACCAAGGAGATTGCAAAGGAAATCGTTAGAAACGGTGTTGACAGGGTGCTTATTTCCCTGGATTACTTTGATGCCAGCATCAACAGGATCTCAGCTTGGGTTGTCGGCATGAGAAACATGCAGAAGGCGCTTTTAAATGCATTATTACTTCCGAATGCACATCTTGCAAAGCTTCAGAATGACAGACGCTTATCTGAATTAATGATGCTCCAGGAGGAATTAAAGCTATATCCTGTAGGTGATGTATGGAACTATTTCTGCGAGATCAACAATGTTCCGGAGAAGACAGAGTGGTTTGCAGAAATCCAGAAATACGAGCAGGAAGTTCTTACAAAGAGATAAAAATGCGGGAAGGCATTTAAGATACAAAGGGGGGCAATACAATGTTTCAAGGTAAATTATTAAAACGGTCTGAACTTGCGGAGGTAGCCGAGATATTTATTAGCAAGAATTTTGCAGATGCTTCACCTGACCTAAAACTACATGACGGACATGCAAAGAGATTACTGGAAACAGCACTTGAATACCATGAGGCATTAGCCCATGTGGTCGCCGGTGTAGAGGAGCTGGCACAGCAAGGAAGTATTATTTCCCTGACCTATGAGGACAGGGCGAAATCAAATCAGAGCATTAGCCGGGCAAACGAGGATATTGCCGTGGTGGCAAGCCACCAGGCAGAGACAGCGACGCAGTGTGCGGTGTTCTCCGGGCAATTTCAGAATGAATTTGATGATTTATTGACAGAAACACAGGAAATGGACGCAAAATCCGAAAAGACAAAAAAAATCAGCGAAGCGGGGCAGGTATCACTACAGGCCTTTTTAGGGGAGATACAGAAATCCAATGAGGTATTTATGAACCTTTCCCAAAAGCTGACACAGTTTGATGATTCATTAAAAAAGATTAACCAGGTTGTAGCTACCATTTCCGGGATTGCTTCCCAGATCAACCTTCTCTCCCTCAACGCTTCCATCGAGGCGGCGAGGGCAGGGGAGGCGGGCAAGGGCTTTGCGGTTGTAGCCAGCGAAGTGAAGAAGCTCGCAGAGGACAGCGACCTTGCCAGCAAGAATATTGAAAAGGACATCCAGGCAATCACGTCTGAGATGCATGTGATGATGGAACTGGTCGGCCAGGAGAAGGAAGGCGTGGTAAACCAGTCCAATGCCATCGGCAGCGTAAGCTCCGGCATGGAGGAGATTAACCACGCGATTTCTGACCTGATGACCGGTCAACGAAAGATTAATAATAAGGTGAAGACCATGTATTCCACCAACCAGGAGCTGCTGGATAAGATTAATGAAATAGCGGCCCTGACCCAGGAATATGCGGCGACAAGCCAGGTGGTTTCCAGCGCTTCCATGGAAGCGAACAGCAAGGATGAGATGATCCTTGAGATGCTGCAGCGCTTTAATATGAACACAACGCAGCTTATGAGGTATCTGGAAGGCTTCAAGATCAGGCGGGAAACTACAAGGAAAAAGCGGATCGGTGTGGTCTGCCTGGAGCAGGCGCCCTTCTACCGTGAGGTGGAGGATGCAGCCTATGCCACCGGTGAGAGGCTTGGAATTGAAGTTGTATGTACCGCACCGAAGAGATTTAATGTGGAGGAACAGGAGAGGATTTTCCGTGACTTTGTAAAGGAAGGCATGGATGGAATCATCATTGCGCCGGGCGATGCAAACCGCCTGAAGGCTGCCATTGATGAGGCGGTAGCCGCAGGAATCAAGGTCGCCTGCATCGACATGGATGCCCCTAATACAAAGCGTGATATCTTCGTTACCTCCGACAGCTACCGCGGCGGTGCATTAGCCGGTGAGGTTGCTGTCAAGGATCTTGGCGGGAAAGGAAAGGTGCTGGTCTTTTTGGCAGCGGCAGCGGTACCGACAGTACAGGAGAGATACCGTGGCTTTGCCGAGCAGTTAGGTAAGCATCCGGAGATTAAAATCCTGAAAAAGGAGGAGCAGAAGGACACGGATATCGCCGTAACGAAGACGATGCTGGAAGCCTTAATAAAGCAACATCCTGATTTCGACCTCCTCTACCTGGTTACGGCGGACAGCGGCGAAGTGGCGATTGAGCTTTACCGCAGGCTTGGCCTTAAAAAACAGCTGGTAATCCTCAGTAAAGGTGATGGCATCACGGCTGCAGTCAAGGAAGGCATTGTTACCTCACAGATCGTACAGCGCAATGAGCTGTGGGGAGAAATGGCTGTCAAACGTCTGAGCGATATGTTCGCAGGCAAAGCCTGCAACAGCTTTGAAGATACCAGCATGTATGATATCAACCAGTATAATTATAAGATTTATGACAAGAGCCGGAAGTAATGCCTTGAGATAAAACAGCAAGCCGGTTTATCTCGTATGGTCTTTTAAGGAATGCTTTCATTGCCTACCACTCTTTGCTAAGAATATATGTAGGAAAGCAGGGCTCTTTCACTCCTGGCTGTCAGACAGGGGGTGGAGGAGCCCTACTTGTGTAAAAAATTGATTTACTGCGTTATTTAAGTAAAAGCTAAATAGTTTCTTTACAGAAAAAAGAACCCTATGTTTAGATCTATCATTTTATATGATGGAGAACATAGGGTTTTTTATTAGCAACAGAAAAAGACCATATTCCTAATAAAACTTCCCTAAGGGAAACAAATTACCGTTTTGGCAAGGGGAAAAACCGGGATGGAAAAGAATTTTAATCCTAGTATACTGGAATCATAAATTACAGGTTGTTTGACGCGCAATGAAAGGAGAATGCTGACGATGAAAAAAATAGTATTACTCTGTGCGGCAGGAATGTCCACGGGTATGTTGGTATTAAAAATGAGAGAGGCTGCAAAAAATATGGACTTTGACTGTGAAATCAATGCATATGCAGCGTCAGAAGCTGAGAATGTAGCTAGAGATGCTGATATTATATTGCTTGGACCACAGATCAGGTTTCAACTAGACAATATTAAAAAGAGATGTCCGGGCATTAAGGTAGAAGATATTAATGTTAGCGACTACGGCATGATGAATGGAAAAAATGTGATGAAACATGTTATGGAAGTAATAGGTGATTAGTATGGACGGAATGGAAACAATATATTTCAGTATGATTGCAGCGGTTGGCAGCGCCAGGTCCTATTATATAGAAGCGGTACAGAAGGCGAAAAACGGAAGCTATGCTGAGGCAGAAATGCTGATGAAAGCAGGCTATGACTCCTTTGTTGAAGGGCATCGGGCGCATTCGGAGCTAATTGCAAAGGAGGCTAACGGAGAAGCGTTCCAGGTAACCTTGTTAATGCTGCATGCGGAAGACCAGATGATGAGTGCCGAAAGCTTTGGGATACTGGCACAGGAATTTATCGACGTATATAAAAAAATCAGTAAATAGTATTTTTTAAAATAAGCTACCGGTAAAAAATGAACCTGGCGGCCCGGTAAATGTCTTAAAAATGTTAAAGGGAAAGGAAAAGAAAATGACGAAATATCCAGTACTATTTTCACCCCTAAGGGTGAACTCAATCATGTTACAAAATCGTATTATTGCCTCACCTATGGGATTCCCATCAACTCACAAGTATATCTCTTCTACTAATTATGGAGGAGTAAGCCTGCTTGATAAGTCTTTGGGAGGTTCCGGAGCCTTGTGTATGGGTGTAATGCCGGTGCAGAAAGACGGTACATATCCAAAATATGAGCGGGATGTAATCAGGGAAGAGCTGTCGGTCATGCGGCAGGCCGGAGCCAAAAGCGGTGCACTGGTTTGTGTGACTTCCTTGGATGGACCGGTATACGGACCATCCGATTATGAGGTTCCGGGCCAGCCTAAAATTAAAGGAATAAGTATAAAAGAAATGGAAGAGCTGGCTGACCAGCTGGCAAAAAGCGTGGCTGCTGCGAAGAAATTTGGTTTTGACTTTGTGCTTCTGCATTTTGCACATGATCAATTACCGGCACTGTTTTTATCTCCGCTGTTTAACAAAAGAACAGACGAATATGGAGGAAGCCTGGAAAACAGGATGAGGTTCCCGGTCATGTTAGCCGGGAAGGCCCGCGAAGCAGCCGGCCCGGATTTTCCTATTGCAATGAGAATTAGTGCCGTGCAGCACGTGGAAAGGTCTTATTCCTTTGAGGATATGCTGGCTTATTTAAAGGCGGTTGAAGATAAAATAGACCTTGTCAATGTATCCTGCGGTATGGACACCTGGTATGAGGTTAATGTAATGCTCTCTCCCCAGATTTTTGAACCCCATATGATTAATGTCCATTGGGCTGCAGAGATTAAAAAACAGTGTCCAAAGCTCCTCGTCTGCCCAGTAGGAGGTATCATGACGCCGGAGGAAGCAGAAGAAATTCTTGAGTCAGGTAAGGCGGATGCCGTTATGCTTGGACGTGCCCTGGTTGCAGATCCCTTTTGGCCTAAAAAAGCAAGGGAAGGAAGAGCAGAAGATATTGTTCCGTGCCTGAGATGCTCTTATTGCTATCATATTGCAACGGAGCATGATTGTATCTGCTGTTCCGTCAACCCAAGATTCCACCGTGAAAACCGGGTGCCCTTAAAGCTTGAAAAGGCAGAACAAACGAAAAACGTAATTGTTATCGGTGGTGGTCCGGCAGGATTAAAAGCTGCCTTAACGGCAAGTGAGCGGGGACATAGGGTAACCTTATTTGAAAAAAGCGATGAATTGGGGGGACAAATCAAGTGCTCAAAATATGAACACCATAAAGAAGAATTAAATCGGTATAGGGAATACCTGAAACTTCAGGTCGCAAAGTCAGAGGTTGATGTGAGGTTGAAAACAGAAGCTACTCCGGAAACAATCAAATTGCTGCAGCCTGATTCAATCATTATTGCCGTCGGTGCCGAGCCTATTATGCCCCGGATTGAAGGGATTGATAGTCCAAATGTGATACAGGCAACCAGTGTTTATGGGAATGAGAATATGTTGGGTAAAAAAGTGGTAATCGTCGGCGGAGGAACCATAGGCTCTGAGCTTGCCCTTGACCTTGCAGAAGATGGGCATGAGATAACAATTGTAGAGCAGTCGGATAAATTGAATGCCCAAGGCCACATGCTCTATCGTATTGCGATCCGCCGCCATTTAGAGAAGTTCGATACAATCAAACCAATGATGGAATCCAGCTGTAAGAGAATAGCTGAAACCGGTGTGTTTGTGGAAGATAAAAATGGGAATGAAATATTTGTCGAAGCAGATTCTGTTATTATTGCAGTAGGTTTAAGGGCAAAGAAAGAGCTGGCATTCTCCTTTTACGGAATTACGCCGGAAACCTATGTTGTCGGAGATTGTGACAGACCGGCAAAGGTATTGGAAGCAACGAATGATGCTTACTTCATTGCAGCAAACCTGTAAAGCAGCAGTCTGTTAAGCAGCAGTCTGTAAAGCAACAGTCTGTAAAGCAACAGTCTCTTAAGCTATAATTCGGCGATAAGTACCTTGAACGCCGTAATAGATACAAACAAGTAGTTCAAAAAAACAGGATGCAATTTTATTGTGTCAAAAATCAGGAAAGGGAGAAGGATATGAAAAAATTTGAAGAAAAGTTAATTGAATGGGGGAACCGTCTGGCAACCCAAAGGCACTTACAATCAATTAGTTATGGGTTAATGGCGATCATGCCGCTGACCATATTCGGAAGTATCTTTCAGCTTATTGCAGCCGCTCATGACATACTTCCATTTATCCCTGCTTATAGTGACAGTGTTAAAAATGCTATATTATATCCCTACAACATGGCATTCGGTTTATTTGGCGTAATTGCTGTCATAGCCATTGCATATTTCCATGCAAGAAGCTACAATTTAAATCAGATACAGGCAGCGATTATTTCTATACTATCCTTTATCGTAGTTTCTGCACCCATAGATAGCAGCACAGGAACAATGAATTCTACTTACTTAGGGTCACAGGGCATATTCGTGGCTATCTTTATTTCGTTAATTTCAGTTGAAGTAATGAGATTCATGGAAAAACATAATATTAAGATTAAGCTGCCGGACAGCATTCCTCCGGTAGTCGCAGGAACCTTCAATGCAATTATTCCAATGTGCACCATTGTCACGGGCTTCTATCTGCTGTCACTTTTATGTCAGGCGCTTACCGGACAACTTCTGCCGGCATGGTTTATGAATATTTTATCACCGGCGATCAATGCATCGGAATCGCTCTGGTTCTGTATGCTGGTACAATTTTTAATTGCACTTTTATGCTTTTTTGGCGTGCATGGCTTCAATGTATTATCCGGCATCATTTTACCGTTATTGATTGCAAATACAGGAATGAATGCAGAAGCATATGCAGCCGGAGAGACCGCAACAAAAATCTTTACATTACCGATGTTCCAGATGTCAGGTATTTTCTTTTGGATTATTCCGGCGTTATTTTTAAAGGCTAAAAGCGAACGGGTAAAATCAATTGGAAAGATAGCATTTCTTCCTTCCATTTTTAATATCTCGGAACCGATCCAGTATGGAGCCCCAATTATGTTTAACCCGATCTTAGGAATTCCGTGGGTGATTATGCCGACCGTGAATATGGGAATCATCTGGTGTGCAATGTACTTTGGATTTATGAATAAAGCAGTCATCATGGCATCTGCCAATATCCCTATGCCGATCTTCCAGTACCTTTGCACCTTAGACTGGAGGGCAGTCGTCGTATTCTTAATCATGTTAGTATTTTCTTATCTGCTATGGAAGCCTTTTGTTGCAATCTATGATAAGAAATGCTTGGCAGAAGAAGCGGCACTGAAAGAGGGGGAATAAGATTGAGCTTTCCGAAGGATTTTTTATGGGGTGGAGCAACAGCCGCCAATCAGCTGGAAGGTGGATGGCAGGAGGGGCAGAAAGGCCTCTCCTGCCCTGATATCTGCACCGGAGGCAGCCGTAATGCCAGTAAAAGGATCACCCCCATACTGGAAGAAAAGGCTTTTTATCCCTCCCATGAGGCGATAGACCATTACCACCGGTTTAAAGAAGACATCGCTCTCTTTGCGGAAATGGGTTTTAAACTATACCGTTTCTCCATCGCATGGACGAGAATTTTCCCTACGGGAGAGGAAGAACTGCCCAACGAAGCCGGGTTGAAGTTTTACGAAGAGCTGATTGATGAATGCTTAAAATATGGTATAAAGCCTCTCGTTACGGTTTCCCACTATGAAGTCCCGTTTGCTTTGACCAGGAAATATAATGGCTGGTCGTCCAGAAAGATGGTTTCCCTGTATTTAAAATATTGCGAGGCCATTTTCAAGAGGTATCGGGGTAAAGTAAGGTATTGGCTTACGTTTAATGAAATCAACAGTGCAACCATGCCGATGGGAGGTTTTTTATCACAAGGAATTTTAAATGAAGCCCATCGGGCGACAGAATTTAATTGTCAGATAGATATCCCGCAACTGAGATTCCAAGGCCTGCACCACCAATTCGTCGCAAGTGCATTAGCGGTGCAATTGGCACATGAGATTGACCCGGAGAACAAAGTAGGATGCATGCAGATTTATGCCACATCCTATCCCTTGACCAGTAATCCGGAGGATGTAATAAAAAATATGCATCATAACCATAATATGAATTATTTCTGCGGAGATGTCCAGGTGCGGGGAAAATATCCGGGCTATATACAGAGGTTCTTCCTGGAACAGGGGATCAAGATACAAATAGAACCGGAGGATCTGGGGATATTAAAACGGGGGACCGTGGATTTCTATACCTTTAGTTATTATATGTCCGTCTGCCAGAGCGCTGACCCGGAGCAGGCAAAGGGCAAAGGGAATATTATCGGAGGAATCCCCAACCCTTACCTCAAAGCAAGCGAGTGGGGATGGCAGATAGATCCGAAAGGCCTGAGATATTCTCTGAATGAGATATATGACAGATATCAGATTCCGGTCATGGTTGTTGAAAATGGATTAGGAGCATTTGACCGGCTGGAAGAGGATGGTTCCATCCATGATAGTTACCGGATTGATTACCTGAGGGCACATATCGAACAGATGCATGAAGCGATTCTGGACGGGGTAGAGCTGATGGGATACACGCCCTGGGGATGTATCGACCTGGTATCTGCATCCACCGGGGAAATGGCAAAACGTTACGGTTTCATTTACGTTGATAAATATGATAATGGAACCGGAGATTCATCAAGAAAAAGGAAAGACTCCTTCTATTGGTATAAAAAAGTGATTGAATCCAATGGTGAAAATATCATAGGGGAACTGAAGCAGGAAGAGGGTTAGGAACAAAAATATAACAAGGAAGGAGGGCTTTTATGACACAGAAATTATTCGAGTTACTCAACCGGATGGATCAAAATAAATATGTCTCTACGGTTGAATTGATGCAGGAGTTTCATAACAGTGAAAAGACATTAAGGGTGAGGATCAGGGAAATCAACGATATTATCGAAAGAGTTGGTGCAAGGATAGAATCAAAACGCGGCTATGGCTATAAATTGGTAATTGTTGATGAAGAAGCCTTTATGGACTGGAAGAGGAATAGCCTGAACAAAACACAGAATACCATTCCTTCTGATAGCAATGAACGGATTTCCTATATTCTATCTTTTTTGCTGAGCAGGACGGAGTATTTAAAACGGAAGACACTAGCTGATTTTCTATGTGTTTCGGAAAAGACAATATCGGCGGATATTAAGCGTGTTGAATTTATTCTAAAACAATATGATCTGTTTCTGGACAGAAAACCCTCCTATGGAATGCTGGTGATCGGACCGGAATTTAAAAAGCGCCAATGTATTATGAACCACCTTATTATGATGAACACAACTAATTTCTTTATCGGAGAGGCCGGCAATAAAACCCTGGAGATGATAGGAACGTCCGTAATAAAGACTTCCCAGGCCTATAAAATACATTTCCCGGAATTATCGCTGCAAAATCTGATCTATTATCTCTATATTATGGTTCACCGCGTCAAGCACGGTTTTTCGATTGAGGAACCTGAGCTGAATGGAAGTGATACGAAGGAAGGTACGAAGACAATTGCAAAAGAGATATTTAAGGAATTGAAGGCAGTTGGACTTATTAGCCGGTACACTGAGGGTGAAGTATATTATGCCGCAGTGTTTATCCGGGGAAGCAGAATCACCGAGAATTCAGGAAGCAATATCTCTAATCATGTAATACCGGAATATATTGAAAAGCTGGCTTCGGCCATGGTTGCCTCCGTATATCAGAGCTTTGGAATCGATCTGCGGGGAGACCTTAATTTAAAAATGTATCTGATCCAGCATATGGCTTCTCTGGACGTCAGGTTAAAATATGGAATTGCTTTGGAAAATCCACATTTATCAGAAATTAAACAGAAATATTTTTTCTCGTTTCTCGTAGCGCAGCAGGCTGTCGGAGTATTATACAACCATTACCAAAAGAGAATGTCAGAGGATGAAGTCGGCTATTTTGCCCTGCTGTTTGAAGTGGCGTTAAAACAGGCAGTAGACAAAATACGCAAAGTCAATATCCTTTTGCTCTGTGCGACAGGAAAAATTGGATCCCAGTTTCTAAAATATCGGTTAGAGCAGGAATTCAAGGATTATATCGAAAGCATTGATATGAAAAGTATTTTTGAAATAGAGGAAATCGACTTTAAAAAATATCATTACGTGTTTTCTACAGTACCAATTGATAAGGTGTTACCATTACCCATCATTATGATTCAGGATTTCTTTGACCAGGCGGAAATTATGAATCTTCAGAAGGAACTTAGCCAGATAGAAAACCAATATCATATAAAGGATTTTTACCAGAGGGATCTGTTTTTTTCTGATGTGCCAGGCAGGACCAGAGAGGACGTGATTCATTGGTTATGCAATGAAATCGTGAAGGTGAGGGAAATCCCCGAGGGTTTATATGATTCTATAATAGAGCGTGAGCAGATGGGCAACACGGATTTTGGGAATATGACAGCAATTCCACATCCGAACCAAATCCTGACAGAGAAAAATTTAGTCTGTGTGGGTGTGTTAAAGGAACCCATACTTTGGGAAACGAATATGGTACAGCTTGTTGTTTTGACTGCAATTGCCCATTCAGCCAGTGAAGCAACACAGCGCTTTTATGATATGACATCCAAGTTTCTGATGAATGAACATTCCGTCCAGGAAGTGATTAAGAACCAGACTTATGAGAGCTTGGTCAGGGAATTGCTGACAGTGGTTTCCTAGGGGAAAGCCGGGAAAAGTGCTGATGCCGCCAAATGCGGAATATGCAGTAGCAGCAACGGAGGGAGGGTTACTGCATCACATGCAGCTTTTGGTTATAGGAATGGCTTAGTAAGTTATTAACATAGCTGATGGGAGTTAGTCCGGACAATTTTTTGAAATCTTTAATAAAATGGGATTGATCATAGTAACCATAATCCAATGCAGTATTAATACAATTGGTATCGCCGATGGTTGCCGTCAGATTATCCACCGCCTTTTGAAAACGGATAATGCGGATAAGATTCTTTGGATTCATCCCGAAATCCTCGTGAATCTTTTTGTTTAAATAGCGCTCGGAATATCCGGTTTTGATACTCAGATCAGATAGCTTCAGGTCTCCGTTGGAATTTATAATTTCCTTGCGGAGATAATTTTTCAGGCTGAAGGAATCTTCTGCCTTCTGCTCAACATGATTGGTATAGTAATTCATGAATATTTTAATTTTTTCTTCGATGGTATCAGCAAAAAACATACTTTCCAATAAATTTTCCTTCTCGTCATGGGAAATCATGCTGGCAAATTCCCATTCCTTATTTACGATTTCGTATAACGGAAGGGATTTGTATACCGGATTGACACCCGGCATAAAGCGGACACCAAAACACTCACTGTTCAGCTCTGCATTTGATTCTCCCTTTTCAAGCACGGTTCCTGCAATCTTAGTTACGATTTTCCCATCCTTTTTCCAAAAGAGAATATC
>JARKQP010000511.1 GCA_029974875.1 Mobilitalea sp. | reverse complement strand
AAGCCATATTTTTCACCGATCTGGTTATAGTAGTCGACAGTCTGTTCAATCGCCGGCAATACGGAGCCCATGGCCACAATAACATACTCCGCATCCTCTGCACCATAATAGTCAAAAAGCCCGTAGCTCCGGCCCGTATATTCGCCCAGCTTCTTCATATAGCCTTCTACAATCGGTACTATATCCTGATAAAAGGGATTCGAAGCCTCCCTTCCCTGGAAGTAAATATCTGCGTTCTGGGCAGTTCCCCGGACCACCGGATGGTTTGGTGACAGAGCCCGGTCACGGAAGCTCCTGATCGCCTCCATATCAACCATTTCGGCAAAATCCCTATATTCCAACGCTTCCACCTTCTGAACCTCATGGGAGGTACGGAAGCCGTCAAAGAAATGCACAAAGGGAAGCCTTCCCTTGATTGCACATAAATGTGCCACGGGAGCCAGATCCATTACCTCCTGTACGGAGCCAGAGGCCAGCATCGCACATCCGGTCTGCCTGACCGCCATAACATCCTGATGGTCCCCAAAAATGCTGAGCGCATGGGTTGCAATTGCCCGGGCACTCACATGAATAACGCCCGGCAGCAGCTCTCCCGCCGTCTTATAGAGGTTTGGGATCATAAGCAGCAAGCCCTGCGACGCCGTAAAGGTCGTTGTCAGTGCCCCTGCCTGCAAGGAGCCGTGAAATGCTCCGGCAGCACCTGCCTCGGACTGCATTTCAACCACATCGACCTCCTGCCCAAAGATATTCTTCCTATGGTTCGCAGCCCATTCATCTGTCACCTCTGCCATTCCGGAGGATGGCGTAATCGGATAAATGGCAGCCACCTCCGTAAAGGCATAGGCCGCATAAGCCGCCGCCGTATTACCATCCACAGTCATCTGAATTTTCATTACTTCCTCCTCCTAATCACAATTTACTCCCATTATCTACCCAGTCCTTTGCGGCAATCACCGCATCCAATGACGGTTTATTTATATTTACCTGGTCTGCCTTATAATAGCCCTCCTGATTCTGCCAGGCCGCTGTGCACTCACAGTTGGTCGGGGTCTTGGAATTGATCCTTTTGTTGTCCTTTCCCTTCAGCTGTTCCTTATTATTGTTATTGCTGATCTTGATATTGTTGATCGCCATATGGCTTCCTCCTTCTAAATTTAATGCAGATTTGATACGAATTAATTTCTAATCACCTAGTTTATGGGATTTGTTTTACAATGCTGTCCGCGTCAATCTCTGTCATAATTCTTATAACATTG
>JARKQP010000502.1 GCA_029974875.1 Mobilitalea sp. | reverse complement strand
ACCTTATCCGAATTGAATAATAAGTGGAAAGCGGCAAGGGAAAAGCTGCAGATTCAATAAGCAGAAAGCAACCGGCTATTGTTATGAGGGTTACGAAACGTAACCCTCATAACAGGCTGGTGCCTGATAATAGAGATCAGCCCGTTGGTCAATCCTGCTTTCTGGCAACAAGGAGCGGCATGTTGATCAATTATGCATCCTGCCGGTAACAAAGGAGCAGCTTTTTAACCTGGCCGGATTTATACCGTAAAGA
This sequence comes from Mobilitalea sp., assembly GCA_029974875.1. The sequence continues at coordinate 11,492 of JARKQP010000502.1, read as the reverse complement.
GTGCTGTAGTGCAGCATGTTTGGAATGGAGAATGATTTTTATATGACAAAATTAAATAGAAAGAGAACCTGGTTCATCCTGCTTTCCCTGGTCATACCGGTAGCGCTCTTGATCGGGTTTGTAGTAGTCCCTGCAATTGATCTGTTCCGCATGAGCTTCACAAACTGGGATGGTTTTTCCCCGGAAAGCAAGTTCATTTGGATTGATAATTATATAGCCATGTTTCAGAATAAGGATCTATGGCTATCCTTAAAGAATAATGCCGTGTATTTTGTGGTGCACTTGTGCATGATCCCGCTGGAACTATTATTTGCAGTGCTGCTGAACAGCAGGCTCCGTGCGGCTAAGTTTTATAAGACGATGGTATTTTTACCTTACATTATTAATGGTGTGGCAATATCCTATGCCTTTTCCTATTTCTTCTCGCCCATCAACGGTGCCTTTGATTCTATCCTGGCGCTGCTGAATCTGGACTTCCTGAGCGCAAATTGGTTATCGGATTCGAAGATTGTGAATTATGTGCTGTCCTTTGTATCCGTCTGGAGATTTAGCGGATATCATGTGGTTCTGTTTATGGCGGCGCTGCAATCCATCCCGAAGGATATCGAAGAGGCGGCAAGGGTGGATGGTGCAAATGCCATGCATTTGTTCAGGTATGTCCAAATTCCGGCAATTATGTTGATGGTAGATTTCATCCTGTTTGATAATGTCCGGGGAGCGCTTCAGGTATTTGACATTCCCTTTGTTATGACCTCCGGAGGTCCCGGCTATGCATCCTCTACCTTTACCCTGTATACCATTAAGACGGCCTTTACCTTCTCTAACTTTGGTCTTGCGTCAACGATGGCGGTGGCAATTATGGTTATGATTGTGGTGATCTATTTGATCCAGAATAATATCATCCATGGTCTGGTTTTAAGGGATAGGAGGAAATAATATGGTTAAGAGGATAGCAGATCAGACTGCAAAACAAATAATATGCCTTTGCATGGTTCTCGTTGTGCTGGCACCCATTCTGCTTACATTGTTCGCGGCATTTAAAACCAGGGCTGACATGGTGAATACCTCCCCCCTGCTGTTGCCGCCCATGAATAGGATCACCCTGGAGAATTTCACGGATGTACTGACGGATAAATATCTCTTGCTCGGCTTTAAAAATACTGGTATCATTTTGGTAATATCCATTTTCTTTAACGTGATTTTTGGCACATTAACTGCGTTCATCATCGAACGTTTTCAATTCAGGGGGAAAAAGCTTGTCGTTGCCCTGTTTTTTATAGGTATGCTGATTCCCAACTTTGTAACGGAAATTGCAAGGTTCCGCATCATCCAAGGCTTAAACCTGTATAACACCTTGGGGGCACCGATTATCATCTATGTAGCCTCGGACTTAATGCAGCTCTATATCTACAGGCAGTTTTTATCGGGAATATCCGTGTCCCTGGACGAAGCGGCTTTGTTGGACGGATGTTCTTATTTTGGGCTGTTTTCACGGATTATTTTTCCTTTGCTTACCCCTGCGACGGCAACGGTTTGTATTATCAAAGCGATCAATATTATTAACGATATGTATATCCCCTATTTATACATGCCAAAGAATAAGCTGCGTACCTTAACCACCTTTATTATGAATTATGCAAATGCACAGCAGGGCTCCTGGCAAAGGCTGGCGGCGGGCATTATCATAGTTATGATGTCTACGATTGTTATTTATGTATTTTTCCAGAGATATATCCTGGCGGGCGTGACGGCCGGTGCCGTTAAGGAATAAGTGCGCCTAGAAAGAATAAAGGGAAGGAGAGTGTAGTATGAGGGCAGATCTTAGCTACCTGGATAATCCGGAAATATTTCGCATGAATCAGCTTCCGGCTCATAGTGACCATGCTTTCTATTGTAGCGTGGAAGAGCTCCGGTCCGGAGAGAATTCGTTGTGCCAATCCTTAAATGGAAGCTGGAAATTCCGCTATTCAGTTAATGCGGGGGAAAGACCGTCTGAATTTTATAAGAAGGAATTTTGCCCGGAAGAATTCGATGAAATCAAGGTGCCTGGCCATATCGAATTAGCCGGTTACGATAAAATCCATTATATTAATACCATGTATCCCTGGGAAGGGCATGTGTTCCGGCGTCCGGCCTATAGTCTGGAAGGGAACGCTGAGGGCTTAGGTTCCTTCAGCCAGGCTGAATATAACCCGGTAGGCTCCTACCTTAAGACCTTTGACCTGGAACCGGGCTTGCAGGGAAAGAGAGTGGGTATCTGCTTTGCAGGTGTGGAGCAGGCTATGTATGTGTGGCTGAACGGGAAATTCATCGGCTATTCAGAGGACAGCTTCACTCCTTCGGAATTTGACCTTTCTCCCTATATCAGGGAAAAGGGAAACCTGCTGGCGGTAGAGGTGCATAAGAGGAGTACCGCGGCCTATCTGGAGGATCAGGATTTCTTCCGGTTCTTCGGAATCTTCCGGGATGTTACGCTTTATGCAAAGCCGGATATCCATGTGGAGGATCTGTGGGTAAAAGCCTGTTTGAATGAGGATAATGCTTCCGGCAGCCTGGCGATGGAATTAAAGCTATCCTATCTGGCGGAGCCTGGCGAGGTCCATATTGTGCTGAAGGATAAGCTTGGAAATGTCTGCTATGACCGGCATGCCGGTATCAGCCCTGAGGTTAAGCTGGCTCCGGCTGCAATTGGCAAGGTCATTCCCTGGCATTACCATAACCCCTACCTTTACGCCCTGACGGTAGAAGTCTTTGATAAAGCTGGCAGGCTGGTGGAAATAGTGCCTTATAAAATCGGATTCCGGCGAATTGAAATCAAGAATAAGGTAATTCTTTTAAATGGAAAGCGGCTGATCCTAAACGGTGTAAACCGCCATGAATGGAGTGCGGAGCGGGGGAGGTGCATCAGCAGGAAAGAGATGGAAACGGATATGAGGGCGGTTCTTAGGAATAACATCAACGCAGTCCGGACCTCCCACTATCCAAACCAAATCCCCTGGTATTATCTGTGTGATGAAAATGGCATCTATCTGATGGCGGAGACCAATCTGGAATCCCATGGCTCCTGGCAGAAGCAGGGTAGGGTAGAGCCCTCCTGGAATGTCCCCGGCAGTCTTCCCCAGTGGAGGGAGGCGGTAATCGACAGGGCAAGGACTAATTTTGAGGTATTTAAAAACCACCCCTCCATCCTGTTCTGGTCCCTTGGGAATGAATCCTATGCGGGGGATAATATGGAGCAGATGAACCGCTTTTTTAAAGAAAGGGATGACAGCCGTCTGGTGCATTATGAAGGTGTGTTCCACAACAGAAAATATGAAGCCTCCATCTCAGACGTAGAGAGCCGGATGTATGCCACGCCGGAGGAGGTAGTGGAATATTTGGAGGGTGAGCCCACAAAGCCCTTTATTTTATGCGAATATATGCATGACATGGGAAATTCGCTGGGCGGAATGAAATCCTATATCGGGCTCCTTAACCGGTATGATATGTATCAGGGAGGCTTTATCTGGGATTTTATTGACCAGGCTCTTTATGTAAAGGATGAGATAACCGGAGAAAGAGTGCTCCGCTACGGGGGCGATTTTGACGACAGGCCCTCCGATTATGAATTTTCAGGAAATGGAATCCTATTCGCCGACAGAACGGAAAAGCCGGCCATGCAGGAGGTGAGATATTTTTATGGATTATACAGCTAGGGAGGAAAATCCGGAGAAAGAGGTACTCCGGCTTGTTTACGGGGACTGTACCCTGGGTGTCCATGGAAAGGACTTTGATTATATCTTTTCCTATCAATTTGGCGGGCCGGAATCTTTGGTCATGGACGGAAGGGAATGGCTCTACCGTGTGCCGAAGCCAACCTTTTGGCGGGCAACCACGGATAATGACAGGGGGAATAAATTCCCCTTAAAATCGGGAATATGGCTTGGTGCCGACATGTTCATCGACTGTATCGGGATCGGGGTTTTTGTGGAGGATGAAAAAATAGAGCTGCCACTGCCACCGGTAAATAACCGGTATTCCGGGAAGGAAACGGCGCATAAGGTGAAGATAGGATATACCTATCAGACAATCACAGTACCGGCTGTAACCGTAGGGGTTACCTATGAGGTAAGCCCGGGCGGAGAGATTGAAGTGGCGGTGCATTATCATGGAAGGGCGGGCTTGCCGGAGCTGCCGGTGTTCGGCATGCGTTTCATTGTACCGACCAAGGCCACCAAATACAGGTATGAGGGAATTTCGGGAGAAACCTATCCAGACCGTAAGGAAGGGGGAATCCCCGGAATCTATGAGGTGGAGGGGCTGCCTGTAACACCCTACCTGGTTCCCCAGGACTGCAATGTGCATGTGGACACAAAGTGGCTGGAGGTATACCGCAGTTCAACCCTTGATAATTCAAGAAAGGACGGGGATTCTTTTGGAATCCGGTTCTCGGGAATTGGCCGGGATTTCGCATTTTCCTGTATTCCCTATACAGCGCAGGAGCTGGAAAATGCCACCCATCAGGAGGAGCTGCCGGCCGCAAGGAGGACGGTGATATCAATTCTTGGTGCGGTCAGGGGAGTCGGCGGGATCAACAGCTGGGGAGCGGATGTTGAGCCGGCATACCATATTGATGCCGGGAAGGATATTACCTATTCGTTTTGCATTACCAGGCTTTAAAGGCTGCCATCCAAATTTAGAAAGAATATTAGTGTACTGCTTGTCTGATTATGAGTGAGACTGTGCGGTTGAAAGAAGTAAAATAAATCAACGAAGGAGGGACCGGATCCATGCCGGTACGATCAGGGCAATTTGCGCAGTATAGGGGCAATGTCCATAAAGATGGCATGGACGTTATTATGGATATCTTAGATTTGAAATATGTTGCAGAAGTTGCTAAAACCGGTTCAATGACACAGGCCGCTGTAAATTTGTATATGAACCAGCCAAACCTGAGCAAGGCAATCCTTGCCCTGGAAAAGGAGCTTGGGATTACTATTTTCAGGCGCTCCTCCAAGGGGGTGTCCCTGACCAGGGAAGGAACCCAGTTCCTGCTTTCCACAAAAGAAATCCTGGAAAAATTCGAAGCGGTTGAAGCGAAATATAAGCTGGAAGGGATGAAGCACTACTTTAGTATTTCAGTTCCGAGGGCCAGCTATATTTCCTATGCCTTCGCCGGGTTTGTCAGGGAAATTGCAGATACGGACGGACTGCAGATCGATTTTTCTGAAACCAGCTCCATGCAGGTAATTCAAAATGTATCCTCCAAAAAGCACCATCTTGGCATCCTGCGCTATCCCTTGGAATATGAGAGGTACTATCATAAGCTGTTAAAGGAGCTTGATTTATACGGTGATACCTTATTGGAATTTGAATATGTGGCACTGATGTCAGGCAGTTGCCCCCTTGCCAATAAGAAGGAACTCCGGTTATCGGATTTAAGCGGTCTGATCGAAATAGCCCATGGCGATACCGGGATTCCTTCCCTGGCGGCAGGGGAAATCCGGAAACTGGAGCATACGACAGGCAGCAGGAAGAATATCTATATTTATGAGCGGGGAAGTCAATTCGATTTGTTGACCAACGTCCCCTCCAGCTACATTTGGGTTTCTCCGGTGCCCCAGGAGCTGTTGCTCCGCTATCAGCTGGTACAGAAGCAGGTAGTGGGGAAGAATGACAGGCACCGGGATATGATGATCTATCCTAATTCCTATCAGATGACCGATACAGACCGTAAATTCCTGGGCCATCTCTACCGGATGCGGGACACAATCAGAAAAGGATAATTTGAAAAAAATAAGGCCATTATTCCAAAAAAGCATACTGTGCTGGTAACAGTATGCTTTTTTTATCTTTCCATTGAAACGGATATAACAGTAAAATTGTGAATGGATAAAGGAGAATAAAACATGGCTTATTTTGATAATGATGTTCAACAGTTAAAATATGAAGTGCTCAGTGAGATCGCAAAGCTTGCCTTTGACAATTCACTGACGGCAGAGAATTTGATGGATGTGGCGGGTATCATCGTCCCGGAAGGAAAGGCGAGGATGAGGTGCTGTATCTATAAGGAAAGAGCAATTGTAAACGAACGTGTAAAGCTGGCCCTGGGCGGGGATCCGAAGAACCCTAATATGGTAGAGGTATTAAAAATTGCCTGTGATGAATGTCCCGTAGACGGAATACAGGTGACCCCATCCTGCCGCGGATGTATTGCACACAAATGTGTCAATGCCTGTCCCAAGGATGCAATTACCATCATAGACCGGCGCGCGGTCATAGATAAGGTCAAATGCGTGGAATGCGGCAAATGCGTTGCAGTCTGTTCCTACAGCGCAATCGTTAAGCATACAAGACCCTGTGTAAATGCCTGTAAAGTGAATGCCATATCCATTGATAAGGATTCGAAGAAGGCTGTCATCAAGGATGAAAAATGTATCTCCTGCGGAGCCTGCGTATATCATTGCCCCTTTGGAGCGATCATGGATAAATCCTACATAACACAGGCGGTCCGTATGATCCGTGAGTCCGATGACAACCGGGTATTTAAAATATATGCAGTCGTTGCGCCGTCCCTGGTCAGCCAATATGCAAGCCTGCCGGAGATTACTACGGGAAAGGTGGTCGCCGGCCTGAAAAAGATTGGCTTCCATTCCGTAGTCGAAGCGGCCCTTGGGGCAGACATGGTTGCTTCCATGGAAGCGCTGGAGCTTGTGGAGAAAGGCTTCCTTACTTCCTCCTGTTGCCCGGCCTTCGTACGCTATATTCGTAAGAATTATCCGGCAGTGGCAGATAACATTTCCCATAATCTCTCACCCATGGCGCAGATTGCAAAGATCATCAAGCAGAATGACCCGAATGGCAAGGTTGTATTCCTTGGACCCTGTGTTGCCAAAAAGGCGGAACGCCAGGAGGAGAGCGTCAGGGAGTATGTCGACTGTGTCCTGACCTTTGAGGAGATGCAGGCAATGTTTAATGCGAAAAACATTGAGCTGGAAGCCCTGGAGGAAGAGCCCCTTGACAATGCCTCCTACTTTGGGCGGATCTTTGCCCGCTCCGGTGGATTATCCACTGCAGTAGAGCAGGCGTTGAAGGAGCATGGGGTAACCGGGGAGCAGTTCACCTGTAAGCCACTGGTCTGCAATGGAATCTCCGAATGCAAGACAGCCCTGTTAAAGGCCAGTAAGGGTCTGCTTTCGGAGAACTTTATTGAAGGTATGATATGCGAAGGCGGCTGTATCGGCGGGCCGGCCTGTCTCTCCCATAGCTCGAAGGATAAGAACCTGGTGGATGCTTATGGACATCAGGCGATTGAGAAGACGATCAGGGATTCTGTTTCCGTCTTTGGCCATGATGCTGAATTGCAGCTGCAGCTGTAGCTGTAAGCAGGCTGTCAGGATAGGCTGGATTTTTGATGATGCAGAAGTAGCCCGGAAAAGGAATAAATAAAGATATCTGTAAATAAAGCACATAGAAATGCTGGTGCAATGTTTACAGGTATCTTTTTTTATATGAATTAATCCGAATACAATAGGAATAGAATGAATTGTACATTATTGCAAGAGCTTTAGGGAGACTCATCCCACTGCTGGAGAGGCAGGAGGCTTCTTGCCAAATACAGTTAAAGCAGATGGTAGATATAAGAGAAAGAGGTGGTTGTGAAAAAATATACAAAATAACAAATAAAATAATTGCAATATGTGTAAAAGTGTGTGATATGATTTTGAAAAGCTCTTATTTAATATGCATATTGCATAAAAAATATCTTCATTTGTTCCGGTGGTTATGATATAATATCAGCAGATGTTATAAAGCAAAAGGAGGTTTGTTCATGGCAAGTAGTGATACGCAGTTTAAGTTTGAAGAGCTCCAGAAGTTCATCGACAGCATTGCAGACAGAAGAGGTGCGCTGATTGCGGTACTTCATAAGGCGCAGAACCTATATGGTTATTTATCGGATGATATCATATTGTATATATCGGAAGCAATGGATATCCCCAGTTCCAAGGTCTACGGTGTAATCAGCTTTTATTCCTATTTCACAACCACGGAGCGGGGAAAATATGTGGTCAATGTCTGTCTTGGCACCGCCTGCTTTGTCCGTGGGGCGGATGCGGTCATGAAGGAATTTGAAAAGGAATTGAAGATTAAGGCAGGAGAAACCAGATCGGATATGAAGTTTACGCTGGAAGGACTGCGGTGCATCGGCGCCTGCGGCCTTGCCCCGGTGGTTATGATTAATGACAGGGTATATGGAAGAGTGGAAGTTGACCAGGTGAAGCAAATTATTGCGGAATATGTGTAGGAGGTTACCATATGAACAAATTAAAATCCATGGAAGAGCTTCAGAAAATAAGGGAGGCTGCCAAGGCAAGGATTGATCTGAGGGCTACGGCGGAATCGGAGGACAAGATCATCATCCGGGTCGGAATGGCTACCTGCGGAATTGCAAGCGGGGCGAGAGAAACCATGCGGGCGATTATTGATGAGATCGCAAAACAGAACATTCCCAACATCTCCGTAACCCAGACCGGCTGTATGGGCTATTGCGCAGAGGAACCGATCATTGAAGTTGTCAGCAAGGATATGCCCTCGGTTATCTATGGACATGTGGATGAGGAAAGAGCCAGGGAGATCGTGAAGGAACACATTATGAATGGGCGCCTGCTCCAGAATGCAATTATAGCCAAATCATTTGAAAAATAGGCAGAGGGAGGATGAGATATGGGAAAATACAGAATGCACCTGCTGGTTTGCGGCGGCACAGGATGTACCTCCTCCGAGAGCCTGAAGCTGGTGGACAAATTAAACGAGTATATAAAGAAGTACGGCATTTCCAATGAAGTAGAGGTGGTTATTACCGGATGCTTTGGCTTCTGCGAAAAGGGACCCATTGTTAAGGTGTATCCGGATGATGTGTTCTATGTAACGGTGAAGCCGGAGGATGCGGAAGAAATTATAGCAGAGCATGTGATAAAAGGGCGCCAGGTCCAGCGTCTCCTCTATGTGGAGCCGAACCTAAAGACGAAGCTGGAGGGTCAGAAGAACCTTCCCTTCAATAAGAAGCAGGTCCGTATTGCTTTGAGGAACTGCGGGTTTATCAATCCTGAGGATATTAATGAATGTCTGGCAGCAGACGGCTATCAGGCCCTCGCGGGGTGCCTGACCGGGATGAGCAGGCGGGATGTAATCGAAACCGTAATCCAATCTGGGCTCCGGGGAAGGGGCGGCGGCGGTTTCCCCACCGGCCTCAAATGGAAATATGCCAGCCAGAGCAAGGGAGAGGAGAAATACATCATCTGCAACGCAGATGAAGGTGATCCGGGAGCCTTTATGGACAGATCCATTTTAGAAGGCGATCCCCATTCTGTCCTGGAGGCCATGGCTATTGCCGGCTATGCCATTGGTGCGGAGCATGGCTATATTTACATAAGGGCAGAGTATCCCCTTGCCATCAGCAGGCTGGAAATCGCCATTGCACAGGCCAGGGAGCTGGGGCTGCTGGGACAGGACATCCTGGGGACAGGCTTTAACTTTGACATTGAATTAAGGTATGGTGCCGGAGCCTTCGTGTGCGGGGAAGAGACGGCCCTGATCAACTCCATCCAGGGAGAGAGGGGTGAGCCTACGACAAAGCCTCCCTTCCCGGCGGAAAGCGGCGTATGGGCCAGGCCCACCTGTGTTAACAACGTGGAAACCCTGGCAAACATCCCCCCGATATTCTTAAAGGGGGCAGACTGGTTCCGGCAGATAGGAACCGAGAAATCCCCGGGGACAAAGGTTTTTGCATTGGCAGGTAAAGTAAATAATGTGGGTCTGGTTGAGGTTCCGATGGGGATTACGCTCCGGGATGTCATCTTTGATATCGGAGGAGGACTTAAGAATGGAAAAGGATTCAAGGCCGTGCAGACCGGAGGACCCTCCGGCGGCTGTATCACACAGGAGAACCTGGACATCGCCATTGACTATGAATCCTTAAGCAGCATCGGATCCATGATGGGCTCCGGCGGTATGATTGTCATGGACGAGGATAACTGTATGGTAGACATCGCTAAGTTCTATCTGGAGTTCACGGTAGATGAATCCTGTGGCAAGTGTACCTCCTGCCGCGTAGGCAATAAGCGGCTGCTGGAGATATTAGAGAAAATCACCTCCGGGAATGGTACGGAGGAGGATCTGGAGGATCTGGAGGAGCTAGGGGAAGTCATTAAGGATACCTCACTCTGCGGCCTTGGCCAGACCGCTCCCAATCCGATCCTGAGCACCTTGAAATATTTCCGTGAGGAATACCTGGCCCATGTCAGGGACAAGAGATGTCCGGCAGGGGTCTGTACCTCACTGCTTTCCTACTATATCTTGCCGGATAAATGTATCGGCTGTACAGCCTGTGCAAGGGTATGTCCGGTAAGCTGTATTTCTGGTGAGCTGAAGACGGTTCACGAAATAGACCAGTCCAAATGTATTAAATGCGGAGCATGCTTTAATAAGTGTAAATTCAGTGCCATTGAAAAACGCTAAGGAAAGGAGGGAAACCCTCCTGATGGAAAACCGTTATCAAGAGGAAGATCATCTTGATGAAAAAATGTTATCAAGAGGAAAATCATTTTGATGGAAAAATGTTATCAAGAGGAAAATCATCTTGATAAAAAAGCGTTATCAGGAGGAAAAATCCTCCTGATGAAAAAAACGGTATCAGGAGGATTATAAATAGTGATGATAAATCTTACAATTAATAACCAAAAGGTTTCCGTAGAGGAAGGCAGTACGATACTGGAAGCAGCAAAAAAATTAGATATCAGGATACCGACCCTCTGCCATCTGAACCTGGATAATATGAAAATGGTAAATAAGGCAGCCTCCTGCCGTGTATGCGTTGTTGAGGTGGAAGGAAGAAGAAATCTTGCACCCTCCTGTGCGACTCCCGTAACGGAGGGCATGGTAGTGCGGACAAATACCATAAGATGCATCAAAGCGCGGAGGGTAGTGCTGGAGCTGCTGCTTTCCAACCATCCGAAGGATTGCCTGGTCTGTGAAAAGAACCTGGACTGCGAGCTGCAGGCCCTGGCAGCAGAGCTGAACATCCGGGAGATTAAGTATAAAGGGGAACGGGCAAAGCATCCGATGGACACCTCCAGTAAATCCATTGTCAGGAACATGGATAAATGTATCCTGTGCAGAAGGTGCGAGACCATGTGCAACGAGGTCCAGACGGTCCATGTACTTTCCGCCATAAACAGGGGTTTTGATACCTATATCGCACCCTCCATGAACCTGCCCATGCATGAGACCACCTGTACCTTCTGCGGACAATGCGTGGCGGTCTGTCCGACGGGGGCATTGACGGAGGTGAATAATGTTTCAAAGGTATGGGATGCTATTAACAATAAGAATAAGTACGTAATTGTCCAGACGGCACCGGCAGTCAGGGTTGCCCTGGGTGAAGAGTTCGGGGCGGAGCCGGGAACCGTCGTTACGGGGAAAATGGCTGCGGCTCTTCGGCAGCTGGGCTTTGA
>JARKQP010000493.1 GCA_029974875.1 Mobilitalea sp. | reverse complement strand
AAAATACAGGACAACAACAGAGCCGCCGCAATCTGTGGTATGAAGTTAAATAACCAAATCTTTATGGTATTTCCGGTTGCCAGATAGAAATATTTATCTGTCAGCAATCTTTTGAAATTGTCAAAACCGATAAACACCTTGGGCATCATGCCGTCCCATTTATACACACTCAGGAAAAAGGTATACAGGATCGGAAACAGTCCAAATACGGCAAATATTAAAAAGTACGGTAGGATAAAAAAATAGCCATAATGTTGTCTGTTTTTCATACTGGTTTTTCCTCTCTTAAAAGGCGGCGGATAGGAATGCTATCCGCCGCACCTGTTCTATTCAATCGTTAAATCAGGATAACTGGAAGCGACATCGTCTTTAAACTGCTGGATTGCCTCATCCTTGCCTAAGGCTCCGGTTGTATAGGCCTTTGTGGCGGATAAAAATGCATTATTGATGACACCGTCATAAGGGGACATTTTATTGTCAGGAATCTGCAGCATCTGGTTGTTATAAAACTCATAGAGATTTTGTCCGCCCAGCACCTCTTCTCCCGCGCCTGCGGCAAGTGCCTCATCTGCCGATGCAGAGGAAACATACTCTCCATACTGCTGCGCATAGGCCTTCTGTGCCTCTGCATTACAGGTGACATATTTCATGAATTCCCAGGCAAGCTCTTTGTTCGGGCTGTCCTTGTAAATGCCCATCCAGGTACCGCCCTTTACGTACGGGACCGGTCCCGTTGTAAGTGCCCATTTTCCTTTCGTGGTATCTGCCGCCGGCTTTACCACAAATTGATATCCCCAGGTAGGAAGAACATAGCAGAAGGTGTCCGTACTCTCAACTGCTGCCGTCCATTCAGGTGACCACGGGTCTACATTCAGGCTATAGCCCTTATCCGTGATTTCCTTTGCCATATCCATGAATTCCACAACATCATCGCCCACTACCAGGGTGTTGTTCTCGATCCAGGAGCTGCCCCTGTTTGAAAAACTCATGTTCCAGATATCCTGCCAGCTGGCAAACATTTTAATTCCATTTTCCTTTAAGGTCGCTGCCACCTTTAGCATGTCCGCATTACTTCCCAGCAGCTTTGCAACATCCTCCGGCTCAGATACGCCCAGGTATTCCTGTGCCATATCCCTGCGGTACATGATGGATCCTGGGGATGCCTGCCAGCTTAATGCTTTGATCGCTCCGTTACTGTCCGTACCAACACTTACGATATATTTCCAGATATCATTCGTATACTGTGTCACATTATAAGGCTCCTGCTTCAAATCCTCCCAGTAAGGGCTCTCCACCAGATAACGCACATAATCGCTTTCTCCGGTGAAAATATCAGGAGCTCCCTGGCCGCTTGAAAGGGTAGGTGTTAATTTAGCCAGGAAATCCGCATTCGGAACTACGGTAATGTCTACCTTTATATTAGGATAAATGGCATTAAAGCCTTCAACAAAACGTCCCAATTCCTCTCCCGATGACCAGACGGTCAGTGTTCCGGAAAGCTCCTTTCCACTGTCCTCCCCATCTGTAGTACCTGGGGTGTTCTCCGATGTATTAGTATTTTCTGCCGTTGTACCCTCCTTTGTATCCTTTCCCTGCTTATCGGCAGCGGAACTGCACCCTGCCAGTAAAGACACAGCCATGGCTGCCGTCAGTAATAGTGCCAATGCTTTCTTTTTCATATCTATAAATCCGCCTTTCTGCGAAAGGCACCGATGGGGCTATGAAACCTCCTCCGGACTTTCGCTTTTCCTTTTTTCTTGTTAAACTCCTCTAGTAGGTAACTGGTATACTACACAACC
>JARKQP010000488.1 GCA_029974875.1 Mobilitalea sp. | reverse complement strand
CTCATATTCACCCTTTAAGCCCATCAGCTCCAGAACCTTATCAATTTCCTCCATGCTGGCCTGCGCCGTATTTCCCTCTCCGTATTCCTGGGGGTTTTTATTAAAATGTCCTCCGATGATGCCTGTGACAATGAATTTTTGCGTCATTAAATGATGTGCCAGGGCAAACTGGTCATCCGCTTCATTTTTGCAATCGGTATGCACAATAACCCTGATCTTCTTTTTCTCTGGTACCTCAAACTCATAATTCCATTTCTTCATCTGCTTTCCCTCCTAACATTTAATTTAACCTTATTAATTAAAAAGTAATGTACCTATTGCATGGCCGGGCATTGCTACAGCCGCAATTTTTGTTCCATATCTGATACAGATTGGAACCTCACTGTCTGTCGGATTCATAACAATGAGTACCTTCCCTCCATCAGAATTTTTGAAAGCGCAAACCTCTAATTCTTCTGAAAAGCTGGACACCCCAATCCGCTTTGCTCCCGGTCTTACGAATTTACTGAAATGACCAATGTAATAATATGAGCTTTCATAAAAAACCTCGTCACTCCGGGTATCAACTAAGATTGGTGCATCACAATAGTTTTTGGCGTAGCTTGGTCCGCCCTCCTCATCCAAAACCATATTCCAGTCGATGCACAATGATGTCCAGTTATTAATGTCTCCGAATAATTCATGGGCATAAATTTCTCCTGATTCCCATAATCCGGTTTTTCTGTAAATACCGCCATGGCATCCTTCCGTATATACTAAAACTAATTCCGGATATTTTATATGGACCATCTCCAAGGCTTTAAAATGATCGCCCGCATACCAATGGAATGCTGCTCCCCATACATACTTGGCAGCATCCTTATCACTCATGATTGTCTCTACCCTGTTTAGCAGCAGATCCTTATTGTGATCCCAAATCAATATTTTAATATCCCCTAATCCTGCCTTCCTTAACGCCGGACCCAGATATTTCTTTAAAAAGTCCCTTTCCTCTTCTGAATCAAACAGGCAGGAATCCCATGTTACATTAGCCAGGGGCTCATTCTGGATAGAAATCGTAGTGACATTAATTCCGCTTTCTTTGGCTTTCTTAATATATTTTATATAATAATCTGCCCATGTCTGATAATATTCAGGCAGTAATTTCCCACCATTACACATATCATTATTTGTCTTCATCCAGGCTGGTGGACTCCAGGGCGTTGCCACGACCTCAAGGCTTCCCTGCACTGCCCTGATAGCCGGAAATATGGCCTCTTCCTCATGTGCTAAAGAAAATGTTTCTAATT
>JARKQP010000484.1 GCA_029974875.1 Mobilitalea sp. | reverse complement strand
GGCAGGGATATTATTGTTTAATCATGCTTCATATGATGTTATAATATGAATCGGGCAGTGGTTATCAGGCAAGAGCATTAGAAAGAGGAGACAATGAAACAGAGAATTCGAGCGAATATATTGATTGTTATAGATGCTATTCTGGTTAACATATCCTTATTAGCCGCTTATTTTCTGCGGTTTGATGGAAAATGGGGCAGTATACCGGAGTATTTTACCCGGAATATACTTCACCTGGCTTTGATGGCTACCGTAGTGAAGCTTATATGTTTTCTGGCTTTCAGGATATATAACTCTCTCTGGAAGTATGCGGGTACCTATGAACTGATATGTGTCGCTCTCGCGGTTTCTATAGGTAATATCATCATGCTGGGGTATGCCTTCCTGGCGCAGGTGAGTGTGCCGAGAAGTATTTTTGTTATCACAATGATGATCGATCTTCTTTTTATTGGTGGTGTTAGGATTGGCTATAGAGTGCTCCGCAGGATTGTCAGGGGAGAGGCAATCAAGCTTAAAGATCTGAAACGCGTACTGATTATTGGCGGTGGTGATGCGGGAGCTATCATTATTAAGGAAATGCTGACCCACAGCGAGCTGAAAAGTAAGGCTGTGGCCATTATTGACGACAATATTGAGAAAATAGGGAAAAAAATAAATGGCGTGCCAATAATTGGGGGTAGGGATAAAATTATTGAGGTGGTGGAAAGAAGGAGTATTGACGAGATTATTATCGCCATACCTTCTGTCACTCATAAAGACGTTAGCGAAATATACAATATTTGTGCCGAAACAGGCTGCAAGGTGAAAACACTTCCGTCTGTTTCCCAACTGATTGATGAATCTGTTGTGATGCAGAAAGTCAGGGAGGTGGATATTGAGGATCTTTTAGGCAGGGAGCCGGTAAGGCTGGATATGGAGGAGATATCTTCCTATCTGAAGGACAGGGTGGTGCTTGTCACTGGGGGTGGAGGCTCCATTGGCTCTGAGCTTTGCAGACAGATTGCATCCTATGATCCGGCCCAGCTGATCATACTGGATATTTATGAAAATAATCTGTATGACATACAGAATGAGTTGCTTTATGTTCATCCTGCTTTGAAGCTGGTGCCTGTGATAGCGAGTGTCCGGGATAAGGCCAG
>JARKQP010000455.1 GCA_029974875.1 Mobilitalea sp. | reverse complement strand
TCACGGTCTTCATCCTTCGAAGAATTCATGGGTATGCAGTATATTATCCACATACCTTTCCACCTTGCACAGCTCAATATTGGAGCCTGGCAGGAAGCATTCCTCCTCCTGGTATACAATGTGGCCGAAGGAGTGCAGGCTTTCACTAGACCTTCGATATCCCTCCCAAGCCTCCAGATTTTTGGAGGCTTTGTCCTCCTGTATAGCCCCTATGATTATATCCCGGTTGTAGATCATCAGCAGGTCTATGCCGGAGGGTTTTCTCCCGTACTGCTTAATATACTCTAATGCTTTTCTTTCCCATTCATTTGTATCCAATAAATATTCGTATACTGAATTGTTATCCATGATCCTTTGGCTCCTATCCGTCCTACATTATCACCATGATAGCCTTATACAGATTATAGCTCCATATGGACTATAGCTCCACACAGACTGTAGCTCCACATAGACTATATCTCTATATAGATTATAGCTCCATATAGATTATATCCCATATAGCAAGGGCAGCTGCTTTATCTTACAAATAGCTACCCATACTCTTATTTGGTAGTTCACCGTCACAATTATCATTGTATCAGAGCAACTATATTAAATTCAACCTATAATTTCTCTTAAATATGGTTATTGATAGCATGCCCGCCGGTATGCTACCATAAGGTAAGATAGGGTTACTATCAAATTCATAGAAGAGAAGGAGTTCTGTATATGCTGGGAAAATACGTATTACCAACCTCCATTGGAGAACTAATGTATGACATCCAAAAATCAGAGGGCACACTGGACGTTGTGATGGAAAGCACGAACAACGGGATAAAAATGAAGCCTTCCAAGGTGACTGTCACAGACACCGTAATCCAACTGGAGCTATCAATTCCTATGATGGAAAACCTAAAGGGTTACATGAATCTGACCTGGAAGGATGATTATTATGAAGTAGACGGAGAGCTTCCCATCCTCGGCAAGATCACCGGCAAGGCTGTTGCCTTTACCGGGAAAACCCGATTCGAGCAGATGCTTGAGGATCTTCCTAATTACCGTATCGGTAAGGTAGTAGAGCGTACCGATGAAGAAATCGCAGCAGCTATCGATTCACTGCTTATGCAGATGACCCTTGAGGAAAAAATCGGGCAGATGAGCCAGTCCGGCGGCTCTAACACTGCGGCCATCGGCAGTACAGTAAAAACGGTGATGACCGACGACGAGCGCATTATGGCCGGATATCTCGGTTCCATGATTTTGATGGCCCCACAGGAAATTGCATTTGAAAAGCAGAAGCTTGCCGTAGAAAAAT
>JARKQP010000454.1 GCA_029974875.1 Mobilitalea sp. | reverse complement strand
ATGGTGAATTCATACGATCCCGATCTGATCAAATACTATGGGCCTGTTGATACGCCTCTTAAAACCACCGAATGGGTAAAGAAGGACAGCAGCTATATAGACAAAAACGGTATCGGTTCAAACTATACCAACGGATATGAGATATGGATACCCAACATGTACAAGATAGGTCCCAATGAGCTTATAGGGATAACCCATAACGAGGCATATCTTCCAAACAATCCGAGGGGTAATGACCATCCGGACTTTTCTCTTGGAATAGCATATTCCAATGACAACGGCAGTACCTGGGAATACTGCGGGGAGTTTTTAAGACCAAAGCACCGTCAACTTAATGTAGGGGGAACCCCTTATCTTATAATAGGCCAATACATATATGTTTATTATAATGACGGCACTCAGAAAGAAGGTACGAGCCCATGGCCGAGAAGCATATGCGTAGCGAGAGCCAACCTGCAGGAGGTGATAAACGCCGCAAGGAATCACACTTTGTCCGCCTGGTACAAATATAAGGATGGAAGCTTTAATGAAAATGCACTTACGGGTCTGTGAACTGCCATCATGGACAATGTTTACGGCCAGATAGACAGTCATGCCGATGCAGCCTACTGTTCGGCTATAGGCAAGTATTTGCTGACAATACAAACCGAATATAAAAGCAAATTATGCTTATACTCATCAACAGATGGTGTGAACTTCAGTATGGAGGCACTGCTTGATACTGCTCCAGGTCAGGAAGGAGGAGCTATGCAGCCCTATTCAGCATTTGTAGATATGGAAGGAGCTTCCGATGACTGTTCCACCGTGGATGGAGATTTTTATATAATGTACCCCAGAAAGGGAGGAACCAGCGGTAACTATTCCATCGACGACCTGTATAGAAGGCATATAACCATCACTGCAAATACAGGGGACAATTATTCTGCAATAAGCGGATATACATCTTCCCAAGGAGCAAATCAATGGTATTATAAGCAGTGGAACGGCAGTGCTTATAGCGATATGACCTGGGATTCGGCCAACAGCAGGTGGCGTGGGGCACAAACCTATAATATTGTCGGAAGCAGCTGGCAGCATCCGGACACAAATGATTCTGTCAGAGTGTGGAAGGCGCCTAAATCAGGTACAGTGAGAGTTTCAGGTACGGTAAAAAAATCCAGCGGGCATGGCGCCGGTGACGGTGTAAATGTAAAGATACTTAAGGGCACTGCCCAAATCTGGCCTTCAAGCGGCTGGCAGGCTATTGCATATAATAACTTTACCGGATATAGCCATGACAATATGGTTACGGTAGCAGCCGGCGATGAGATATATTTCATAGTGAATAAAAATGCAAATAATGTGAGTGATACCACCTATTGGAACCCAGATGTGGATTATATAGATACTGCAAGAAATGTATATAACTCATCAAAGGATTTCAGTTTGAAGCAGGGTGAAAACCAATGGTACTATATGCAATGGAACGGCAGCAGCTACAGCAGGATGCCCACATGGAGCTCCGGAGAAAACAGGTGGAACGGACAAACCTACTGCATCGTTGCGAGTGACTGGCAGCATCCCGATGCCAACGATTCCGTCAGGGCCTGGAAAGCGCCTAAAGCAGGCACTGTAACAATCAAGGGTAAAGCCAGAAAAGGACTGAGTGCCAATAC
>JARKQP010000421.1 GCA_029974875.1 Mobilitalea sp. | reverse complement strand
ACATGAATAATCCACCGTTTCCATAATCATACTATTCTTATCTTGTGTTTCATTAAGAAAGGAGAATTTTATGAAAGCAGCAGTTGATCAGGACGGTTGCATCAGTTGTGGATTATGTATTGATGTCTGTCCCGAGGTCTTTAGCTATAATGAAAATGATATCTCAGAAGCAATTGAGGGCGATATCCCTGAAAATTGCCTTGAACGGGCGGAAGAAGCCAGGGACGGCTGTCCCGTCAGCGTAATTGACCTCTTTTAAATGGGGCTTGTTTGGCTTGATTTTCCTGATAAGATTTGCTATCATGGATTTACCTGGAAGACGCTTTTACCCTAAGCTTTTTCCATCCTATGGATTGCGGATTATTTTCCGCCAAAACAGCACTATCCATGAAAGGAGTGTAATGAAATGAATTTTATCCACGAAGAAAATAGAATCTATCTAAATGATGAAACAGGCCATATGGTTGCCGTAGTTACCTTCCCCAAGGTAAAGGAAGGCGTCGTAAATATTGAGCATACCTTTGTAGACAATTCCCTCCGGGGTCAGGGCGTGGCAGCAAAGCTGATGGAAGAAGCCGTCTCCCATCTAAGGGAACATAATATGAAGGCCATACTCTCCTGCAGCTATGCCGTAAAGTGGTTTGGAGACCACCCGGAATGTGCTGATGTGGTAGAAAAGCGTTAGATTTAAAAAAGCATGGGCAGCTCCTTGGTTCACCCTCCAGGGAAGCTGCCTTATTTTTGTGTTCCGTGTTTATGTCCATTCCTATTATGATAGGCATCGCCCATCATTACGGGCATTGCCGTTATACTGCTCAATTTGCCATGAAAGTTCTGGCATGGATCCGAACCTACTTCGTTTTGCTATTTGTTTTTCTTTCACCTTTCCTTTAAAATCTTACGACTTTCGTTATAATTTCATTTAATCTGAAAATACTATCCTTATCCATGATTATGGGCATTGCCTATCATTATGGCATTGCTTATCATTATGAGCATTGCCTTTATACTACACAAATCACCCTTCCTCATCAATGTAGCCCCATATCAGAATGTATAACCAGGAGGTTTTCTAATGTTAAAAATAGTTATGTCTACCTTTGCATCCATAATTTCACTTTTTATTGCCACCAAGCTTATGGGAAACAGGGAAATGTCACAGCTTAGCATGTTCGACTATATCAGCAGCATCGCCGTCGGCTCCATTGCCGGCGAAATGGCTGTTATGTCTACCGACAGTATCATGGAGCCCCTCGTATCCATGGCGATTTACGCAGGCTTTGCAACCCTCGTCTCCTATGTCACCTGCAAATCTATCTATTTACGCCGCTTTTTTGGAGGCCCTACCATATTATTGTACCAGGACGGTCAGATATTTGAGAAGAACCTGCTAAAGGCCAAGCTTGATATAGGTGAGCTGCTGTCTGTTTGCCGTATTAGCGGGTATTTTGATTTGGAAGAGATCCATAGCATATATCTTGAGATGAACGGAAAGGTAAGTGTCCTTCCAAAATCACTGAACCGTCCCGCAACTCCCCAGGACCTGAATCTGGACCCTGTCCAGGATAAGCCTCTTGCCAATGTAATCATTGACGGCAAAATAATTAACGATAATTTAAAATCCACCGGAAAGGATGAAGCATGGGTGGACAAGCAGCTTAGTGCACACAAGATTACTGATATGAAGGAGGTAATGCTTGCCACCTATGACAGCAACCAGGATCAGCTGAATGTCTACAAAAAATTCCACCGCAAGATGCTGCGCGATATTTTTGAATAGATTCAGTTGTACTAGATACCCCTGTTATTTCATAGAATATTACAAGTTGTAAATAACAAGGATGAAAAATAAATGCTGTCCAGATTAAAAACCAAGCATATTGTTTTATGTGAATTAATCATCATATTCCTATTTGCCTCCTTCCTTATTAAGAAGGGCTTTGACCAGGATACCTACATGCATACCGCCCTATATGACACGGAAAAGGACTATATCAAATGGGTAAGCTTTGATGTCTCCAGCCAGGCCATGGACCGTGCCTGCCGGTATGATGTGGAATCCAGGTCCTGGGATGTGCAGGTCGATTGGATTGAACTTTTAGCCTGCCTTGGAACCCGGTACGGAGGGGATTTTTCAAAATATAAGGAAAAGCATATGACGGAGCTGGTGGAAAAATTAAAAAAGAAAGAAGAAACCATCGAGACAATAACCAAGGATATGAAATATTACGATTATTATTATGACGCCTACTCTGCCGTCCTAGGCGGCATGGTGGGGAATTACCGCATCGAAGTGGCAGATGAAACCGCCCCCGGCGGGAAAAGGTGGGAGGAGAAATACGGTCTGAAAGCCTTCCTGCCCCTGGCCAAATATTATCCTTTCAGCCACTTTGATGATTTTGGCGTGTCCAGAAGCTATGGCTTTAGGCGCAAGCACCTCGGCCATGACATGATGGGCCAGGTGGGTACACCGGTGATCGCCGTGGAATCCGGCTATGTGGAGGCCCTTGGCTGGAACCAATACGGAGGCTGGCGCCTGGGCATCCGCAGCTTTGATAAAAAAAGATATTATTACTACGCCCACCTGCGCAAAAACTTCCCCTTCAACAA
This sequence comes from Mobilitalea sp., assembly GCA_029974875.1. The sequence goes on along the minus strand of JARKQP010000421.1, from coordinate 381 downwards.
ATCACTGGAGGTCGGCAGCATCGTCCAGGCCGGTGATGTAATTGGTTATCTTGGCAGAACCGGTTATAGCAGCTCAGAAAATGCGAATAACATCAACACTCCCCACCTGCATTTCGGCATACAGCTTATTTTTGATGAATCCCAGAAGGAATGCAACAGCGAGATCTGGATTGATTGCTACGATATCGTACAATTCCTCTCCCGCAACCGCTCCGAAACCGTAAAGGATCCCGAAACGAAGGAGTACAGCCGCGTGTACCAGTTTGTTGACCCCGTAGCGGAGCACTATATTAACCACAGCACCTATCAGTACAATGATGATGAGTTCGAAATACATATATATGAGTAGATCCAACATAGCATGGAATTTATTCTACATCT
>JARKQP010000418.1 GCA_029974875.1 Mobilitalea sp. | reverse complement strand
CTTCTGATTTCCTTGATGCATATATCAAGATCCATCCTTATCGGATGTATTTTTACTGCTGCTTTGATCATCATTCTTTATTGGTTTTTTGGTACCGAGCTTGGAAGCTCCATCCGTGCAACCGGATGTAACCCTGCCATGAGTAAGGCGAACGGAATTAATATTAATTTTACAAAGGTACTTGCCCTCGCCTTATCCAATGGCATTGTCAGTCTGGCAGGCGGCTTAATGGCCCAGTATCAGGGCTTTGCAGATATTAATATGGGACGCGGTTCCATCGTTATCGGCCTGGCAGCCGTCATTATCGGCGAGGTATTTGGTGATGCCCTGCTGAAAAAGCATATGAATTTTGCACTGCGCTTAGCCTTTGTGGTCCTGGGCGGTGTTATCTATTATATCGTAGTCGGTATTGTCCTCTGGCTGAAGTTAAATTCCAATGACCTTAAGCTGTTTACCGCTATTATCGTTGCTATCTTCCTCGCAGTCCCATATCTCCAGGGCATGCGCAGAAGCTCCTTCGCCCGGACTTCAAAAATGTCTGATGGGCTGCTGAAAGCACTGAACAGTAAGGAGGTAAAGTAAGATGCTAAATATTATTGACGTCCATAAAACCTTCAACCCGGGTACAATTAATGAAAAGGTGGCCTTAAGCGGTGTTAACCTCCATTTGGATGACGGTGATTTCTGTACGATTATCGGCGGCAACGGTGCCGGAAAATCTACTACCTTGAATGCCATCGCCGGTGTCTGGCCCGTAGACCAGGGTGCCATCCAGCTTGATGATAAGAATATCAGCGGGCTGTCCGAACATAAAAGAGCCGCTTACCTGGGGCGTGTGTTCCAGGATCCCATGACCGGAACCGCCGCTGCCATGGAGATCCAGGAGAATCTTGCCCTGGCTGCACGGCGTGGCCAGATCAGGAATTTAAGCTGGTATATTACAAAGCAGGAAAAAGAGAAGTTTAAGGAGCTGCTGAAAACTCTTGACTTAGGCCTCGAAACCCGGATGACTGCCAAGGTTGGCCTCTTATCCGGCGGCCAGCGCCAGGCGCTGACCCTTCTTATGGCTACACTCCAGCATCCAAAGCTGTTACTGCTGGATGAGCATACGGCAGCCTTGGATCCAAAGACGGCTGAAAAGGTGCTCCGTGTAACAGACCAGATTATTGCGGAGAACCACCTGACTGCGCTTATGGTTACACATAATATGAAGGATGCCATCGCCCATGGCAACCGGCTTATTATGATGCATGAAGGCAGGGTCATCCTGGATATCCGGGGTGAGGAGAAGACAAAGCTTACGGTGGCTGATCTTATGCATCAGTTTGAATTGGTTTCTGGTAGGGAATTTACGAATGATAAGGCGATTTTGGCTTAATGGGGTTTAGGTTGTGAGGAGAATCGGAGGGGCTCCATATCCACCTGGGCTTGCTTTTAACCTCCTGTGATTGCCAAGTTCAGGTAACCACAGGAGGCCCGGTCTGCACCCATGTGGAGATGGAGCCCCTCCGATTCTCCGCGTTAGTTTAATGTATGAGGCCTTCTGTTGGGTGGAATTATATTGTTTTATAGGAGTTTTATTATGGAAAGAAACCGTCTGTTGCGTTAGTTGTAGTGCAACAGACGGTTTCCTTGGGTTTAAGCCTTTGGATTATATTCTTTTAGCTTATCATTTTCGTGGTGCCGGGAAAATGATCATTATGTATTTCTCTTTATATTCACTGTATCTCTCTTACCCTGCAGCATGCGGCAAAATGCCCTGAGGAAATTTCCTGCAGCTTTTGGGGTTGTTTACAGGCTTCTGTTGCAAAGTTACATCTTGAAGCAAACCGGCATCCCGGCTTTGGGTTAATTGGGGATGTTAGCTCTCCTTTTAAAATTTCAGGCTTATTCGGATTATGAATATCGATGGAGGGAATGGCTGAGAGTAATGCTTTGGTGTATGGGTGCAGAGGATTTTTGAAAAGTTCCTTAGACGGACATAATTCGACTACCTGCCCAAGATACATGACACAAATATCATCTGAAATATGCTTGACTACCGACAAGTTATGGGTAACAAACATATAAGTCAGCCCTCTCTGCTGCTGAAGCTTTTTCAGTAGGTTTAATACCTGTGCCTGGATAGAAACGTCAAGGGCAGATACCGGCTCATCACATACAACAAAATCAGGATTCAGTGCAAGCGCCCTGGCAATTCCTACCCGCTGCCTGCGCCCGCCATCAAGCTCATGAGGGTAAGACATTCTCAGGCGGTTATCAATTCCTACCAGCTCCATCAGCTCTGTGGTCACATCGTCAATTTCATTTCTCTTATACCTTTTTGATACCTGCAGTGGCTCACGGATCGTTGCATCCACTGTTTTCCTGGGATCGATTGACGAATATGGGTCCTGGAAAATAATCTGCATTTTCTCGCGGACTTTCCGCAATTCCCTTCCTTTTAAATTAGAAATATCATCCCCATGCAAAAAAATTTCTCCGGAGGTATGCTCCTGCAAATGAATAATCGTTCTGCCCAGTGTTGATTTTCCACAGCCTGATTCCCCTACAACACCCAACGTCTTTCCTCTTCCTATGGATAATGACACATCATCAACCGCATGGAGCACACCGTTTGCAACCGGGAAATATTTTTTGAGGTTTTTTACTTCGATTACTGGTTGCATGCTAAACCTCTCCTTTCAAGACTTTATCCATATGGATGCAACGGCATTGGTGCCCATCAGGCGTAGCCAACATGTCTATCGTTCCAGCCTTACATTCCTCTGTTGTATAATTACAGCGGGGATGGAAGGAACAGCCTTCCGGCAAATCCGACGGATCCGGCGGAAGTCCCTCAATGGGATGTAACCACTCTTCGTCCCTGCCCAGATTTGGGATAGCTCCGAACAGCCCTATGGTATATGGATGGGCCGGATGATCGAATACCTGCTCTTTACTTCCATATTCAACAATATTTCCCGCATAAACAACTGCAACATCATCACAATGGGTTGCCACCACACCCATGTCATGGGTAATTAATACCATGGATGTATTGAGCTTTTCTTTTAGGTTATCGATTAACTTCAGAACCTGGGCCTGTATCGTTACGTCAAGGGCTGTTGTTGGCTCATCCGCCAACAGAAGCTCCGGATTGCATGCCAGCGCAATTGCTATCACCACCCGCTGCTTCATTCCACCGGAAAACTGGTGTGGGTAATCCCCATAGCGTTCCTTCTGTATCCCGACCATTTCAAGCATTTCTTCTGCCCTTTTCTTGAAGCTCTCCTTTGTTCCGCTATTGTGCAGGGATACTACCTCTGCAATCTGGTCACCTACCCGTTGAACCGGATTGAGCGCCGTCATAGGATCCTGGAAAATCATAGATATCTTTTTCCCACGGATTTTTCTCATTTCCTCTTCCGATATCCGGGTGATGTTTTCATCTGCCAGCCATACTTCCCCTTTGGCAATCCTTGCTCCGACATCGGGCAATATCCGAAGGATGGCTTTTGCAATTGATGTTTTTCCTGCACCGGTCTCACCAACGAGGCCTAATGTCTTTCCTTTTTCCAGTTTGAAGGAAACACCATTGACCGCATGAACCGTCTGTTCGTTTGTGAAGTATTCAACAATTAAATTCTTTACTTCCAGAAACGGCATGCTTTCTTTTATTTCATCCGACATATACTCTGCCTCCTCTCCTTAGCGTTTCAGTTTCGGATCCAGTGCATCACGCAGTCCGTCTCCCATCAGGTTGAGGGCGAGAATTGTGATTGCAATGGCAAGTCCCGGAAAGAATACCATATGTGGACTGGATCTGATGAACTGCCTGGAACCGGAAAGCATCGCTCCCCATTCGGAAGCAGGAGGCTGGACTCCAAGACCGATAAAGCTCAAGCCGGCTGCCATGATAATCATATTTGCGACGCCCATGGTTGCTTGTACAATCAGCGGGGAAAATGAATTCGGAATCAGATGCTTCGCAATAATTTTGAATTTGCTGCAATTGATGGATTCTGCTGCCTCTATGTATTCACTTCCCCTGACCCTCATCATCTGCGCACGCAGCATTCTTGCCTGTCCGGGAATACCATTTACCGAAAGAGACAGGATTGTATTGATATATCCGGAACCAAGAACCGCTGAAATTACGATGGTAAGCAGCATGCCCGGAAGAGATTGGATGATATCCAAAAACCTCATAATAATATTGTCAACCTTCCCACCGAAATAGCCTGCGGTAGAGCCGATGATAATACCCAGCATGACTGAAATTCCAATACTGAAAATACCCATTGTGATGGAATAGCGTCCGCCATATAGCAAACGGCTAAAGATATCCCTTCCCAGATCATCTGTTCCGCACAGATGTGCCCAGGAAGGCGGCTGATATGCCGCAGCCATATCCATCTCTGCATACCCATAGGGTGCAATGAGCGGAGCCAATATAACAAGTATTAACTCAATTGCAAACACAATAGCACCAAAAACGGCCAGCTTATTATAGCTCATCTGCTTTAAGGTTCTCATGAATTCAGACTTCTTTTTTATCTTAATTTGTGTTTTTCCTGCCATCGTATTAAGCATTTACCTTCACCTTCCTACTCTTTTTTCCATACTGGGCCCTGATTCTAGGATCTACTGCCGCATAAATCAAGTCCACACCTAACATGCATATGCTAAATACAATCGCTAAAAAGACAGCGCCAACCTGAACCACAGGATAATCCCGGGAATTTACAGCTGTTACAATATAGGAGCCCATACCCGGGATCGCAAAAATAGTTTCGATAACCATTGCTCCTCCCAGCATTTTACCGAAATGTGTACCAATAATAGTGATGATCGGGATAAATGCATTCTTTAACGCATGCCTTGTAATAACCCGGAATTCCGGAACGCCCTTGGATCTGGCCGTTGTAATATAATCTGCACGTATTACATCCAGCATACTGGACCGTGTCTGCCGGGCCAGGGCAGCTATGCCGCCCATACACCCGGCCATTGCCGGCAGGATATAATACTGCAGCCCACCGATACCCATCGCAGGAAGCCACCCCAGCTTCACTGAGAACAAGAGGATCAGAAGCAACGCCAGCCAAAAATCCGGAACAGAGACACCTATTAAGGCAAAGGCCATACAGAGATTATCCTTCCAGTTCCCCTGATTAATGGCTGCCATAATCCCTAATGAAATACCGATGAGAGTCGAAAGACCCAAGGTCGCTATGGTCAAGAGCATCGTTCTCGGCAACCGTTCTATTATAGCCGCTTTAATACTTGTCCGTGTTATCCAGGATTCTCCGAAATCAAACCTGATAAAGGTATCATATAGAAAGGTTCCTAATCTCTCTATGTAGGTCTTATTTAGCCCAAGCTCCTCCCTCATCGCAGTGAGGTCGCTCTCTGTTGCAGTTGAACCAAGGATGATCGTGGCCGGGTCACCAGGACAAAAAGACATTAATGTAAATACGATAATTGCCACACCAAGCACTATGGGTATCATCCATAGAATTCTCTTTAAAATATATCTTAACATTATCTAGTTCCTTCCTTCCATCATGGAGCGATATCCGATCAATTGCCTCCACATTATCGTTTACTGATAAACGCAGGCCGCAAAATCAAGGGTACCGGCGGGGAGGCTGACGATCTCTTGAATGGAAAGGGTCTTAGCATAGATGCTGCAGCTTGTAGGAAGACACATACCATACGCATATGCATGGTCAATTATGTACCGGCGGACCGCATCGATATTTTCTTCTGTAAAGCCTTCATTGGTCCATGTAGAATACAGCATTGCTGTTAAAACCTCATCATTGCGTGCTGTACCATCACCTTTTTCATATGCAGTGCTGTCAAAGCGGTTTGACCAAAATGCCGGCAAGGATCCTGCACCTGCATTTATAATAATCATATCGTATTGTGCGCCATCAAAACGGGATGCGGAAAACAACGCTGCATCCACAATGTTTAATTTTAGCTTAATATCAACTGCCAGTAGATAATTTTGAATCATTTGGGCGATACGCTGTGATGTAGAATCAGACATACAAAGCAGCTCCAGCTCCTCACCCTTGTAATTGGATTTTGCCAGATATTCCTTTGCCTTATCCACGTCATAGGGGAAATATTCCTCATCATTCCATTTTTCCAGATACCCAACAACGCTCTCAACAGCCGCATCATGCATTACTTTAGCGTATCCATTATATACTCCGGCTACCAGTCCTTCCGCATCAATGGCATAAGAGATTGCACGGCAAAGATCTTCATCCTTTGCTATGACCCTGCTCTCATCACCGGAATAGAATAATTGAATGCCGTTACTGCTGGGGAATTGGACAGTTTCATAGGAAGCATTACCTTCAAATGCAGGTACAACCGTTGCACTAATGTTCTCAAAGGCATCAACCGTTCCTGTTTCAAGGGCGACCTGCTGCTGGGAAGCCTCTTTAATAATTTTATAAGTAATCGTCTCCAGATTATTTGCCTGGGCTTTATCAATCAATTCTTCCTTCTGCCAATAATCATCCCTCTTCTTAAAGGTAATATGGGAACCGGATACAAAATCCGTTACAAGATAGGGGGATGTGGATACTGTTTTAGCAGCAAAGTCATCTGTACTTGCTTCATATGCCTTCTGGGATACCACATAGGTGCTTACAAGGACAAGCTCAAAGGAGTTCACTATATCTTGTTTCATAACGACCTTAAAGGAGTAATCTCCTGTCTGCTCTACGCTGGCAATTTTATTGTAGCAGGGCTTCAGTCCCTGTGCCATAGACTCTTCAAGCATCCATACAATATCACTTGCCGTAATATGATTCCCTTCAGAGTCTGCTACATAATCAAAAATCTCAACATTCCATGTAACACCATCGTCTTCAACCTCCCAGCTTTTTGCCACCTGGGGGATATACCTGTTATCAGCAGTCTGATATGCGAGCCTGTCATAAATATATCTTACCATTGATGAC
>JARKQP010000404.1 GCA_029974875.1 Mobilitalea sp. | reverse complement strand
GCAAAGGCTTTAACTGTATTACTGATATAATTTTTTATTCTCCTTAAAGCACCTGCAACCCCATAAAAAGACCTCCCAGGATAAATTGTACCGGGGAGGTTAGGTATTAAATACTAGATATTCCCGAAAAATGCTTATTTGATCAATAATGCAAAGTAATATTCATCAAAAAACGCTGAAAACATACGTTTCCAGCGTTTTAGCCATATCATTTTTATTATACCCATTGTCCCATCTGCTTAGCAATCTTCTAAAAGAAGTTGCATTTACATAGTGACTAGTTGCCCATCTGCTTAGCAACTTCTTCAGCAAAGTTCTCAGACTTTTTCTCAATGCCTTCGCCTGTCTCAAAACGAACGAAACGTCTGATCTTCATATCTGCTCCGACTTCCTTGGAAACGTTAGCCAGATATTGTCCAACAGACAAGTCACCGTCTTTTACATATGCCTGGTCAACAAGACAGAATTCCTTTAATTCCTTCTGTAAACGTCCCTCTAACATCTTCTCGATGATGTTCTCCGGCTTCTTGGAGTTTGCAGGATCATTCATGATCTGAGCCTTTAAGATTTCCCTCTCATGAGTGATAAACTCGGAAGAAATCTCGGACTGGTCAACATACTTAGGAGATAAAGCTGCGATCTGCATTGCTATATTCTTAGCAGCTTCCTGTGTTGCTTCATTATTTGCCGTGCAATCCACATCAACAAGGATACCAATTCTGCCGCCGCCATGGATATAGGATACGACAAAGCCGTTCTCAGCCAAAACCTTCTCAAATCTTCTGATTGTCATATTCTCACCGATAACTGCAATCATAGATGCCAATTCTTCTTTTACAGTCTTGGAGGAATCAAGTGTCCATGCTTCTGCGAGGAAAGCATCGATGTCTGCTGCAGAGCTCTTAGCTGCCTGAGCCGCTACTGCTGCAACAAAATCCCTGAACTTCTCATTCTTAGCAACGAAGTCTGTTTCAGAGTTAACCTCAACGATGGCTGCTGCCTTGGCATCAGCGCTTACATTAACATCAACCATACCTTCTGCCGCAATTCTTCCAGCCTTTTTCTCAGCTGCAGCAAGCCCTTTTTCTCTTAAGAACTCTACTGCTTTATCCATATCGCCATCAGTTGCTGCAAGTGCCTTCTTGCAATCCATCATTCCAGCGCCAGTCATTTCTCTTAAATCTTTTACCATTTTAGCTGTAACTTCCATTATTAACCTCCATCTTTGTGTCCCAATCAGATAAATCAGATGATTTACCGGCAGGGTACTTACAATTTCCTATCACTGAACCACTGCTTGATTCATAATGAAAACTCTGGATTAATTGTTATAGCCCGGCCTTACGGCCAAATAACAATTACTCAGCAACCGCAGCAAGCTCAGCTTCTTCCCCAGCAGCTCCATCACTGGAATCTGTTAACTGAACACCCTGATTTGCTTCAATAACAGCATCAGCCATCTTGGATACGATTAATTTAACTGCCCTGATGGCATCATCATTACCAGGAATAACAAAATCTAATTCTTCCGGATCACAGTTAGTATCGGCAATACCGATCAAAGGAATACCAAGTGTATGTGCTTCCTGGATACAGATTCTTTCCTTCTTGGGATCTACAACAAAGATAGCATCCGGGGATTTCTTCATGTTTTTGATACCGCCAAGGTTCTTCTCAAGCTTTTCCCATTCCTTCTTTAACTGGATAACTTCTTTCTTAGGAAGTACTTCAAAGGTACCGTCCTCAGCCATTTTCTCAATTTCTCTTAATCTTTCAATTCTGCTCTTGATGGTCTTGAAGTTAGTTAACATACCACCTAACCATCTCTCATTTACGTAGTACATACCGCAACGCTCAGCCTCTGACTTAACAGCATCCTGTGCCTGCTTCTTTGTACCAACGAATAATACGGTTCCGCCATCAGCTACAATCTCCTTGATTGCAGTATAAGCTTCGTCAACCTTACCTACAGACTTCTGTAAGTCGATGATATAGATACCGTTTCTCTCTGTGTAGATGTACTCCGCCATTTTAGGGTTCCATCTTCTTGTCTGGTGTCCGAAATGTACACCTGCTTCCAATAACTGCTTCATTGAAATAACGCTCATAATTTACCTCCATTTTGGTTGTTTTCTTCCGCATATATCATATTTCCCACAGACCATTGCTCATTGGCACCACTGCTGAAATCAATATGCGTGTAATTTGACTACAAGATTATACCATATCACATTTATGATAGCAAGTACTATTTTAAAATGATGCCGGCAGACCCTATTGCAAATATTATTTTATAATAGTGCTCCTACACTCTATCACAAGTATTATTTTGTAGTAACGCTCCTGGGCTCTTAAAGTCGACTTAGCTATTTCGAGGTAATAACCTTAATGATTTCATCATAGCTGGCGCCCTTTTTCACCTCGAACTTGCCAATCTTAATAATGCCTGCCTTTCCTGCCTCCATAATATACTGGTTAAAGTCATCAGCATCCTGGATGAGCCCGGCCTGCTTCAGCACCTCGGCCGTCTGTCCTGAGCTCATGCCCCTTTCAATCGTAAAGCTTATCTCTTCTCCAGGCGCAGCTCCATTTTCAGATCCGCCATCCGGCTTAGCTGTAGCCGTTCCCTGTGTCTGGTCCGCCCCAGTCGTAGCCTCTGATTCCTGCGTATGATCCGGCTTAGCCGTAGCCTCCGGCTCCTGTGTCTGGTCCGGCTCAGGTGTAACCGCCTGTTCCGGTACTGTAGTAGGCTCCGGTACTGTAGTGGATCCCGGCTCTGCTGTCGTTCCTGCCGTTCCGGATTCCTCCGCTGCAGTGGGTTCCGGTGCTGCTGTTAAATCCATTGCCGGTGTTAATGCCGGTGTTAACCCCGGCGTCCCTTTATTGCCCTCCAGCATTTTATTTAACCTGTCATTCTCTTCGTCCTGGAAGACCATACCGAGTGCGGATGCACGCTTTATGACCTCCTTGTCCGAAACTGTCCTATTTCCTAAGGTTAATATAAGGGTCGTAAGAATAATCCCTATTCCCAGACCCCTCATATAATATTTCAATTTCATCCCTGTACCAAGCCTTCCCTTCCAAAGCCGGCCTTAATCGGCCTTCTATCAATTGCCAGCAGCTTTTAGTCCATAGTAACCGATTTTTTCCCTTTGAATAAATCAATCACCAGTTTCACTTCTCCCTGTCCCATCTCCAGGAGCTTTGAAATTTCCATTACTGATTTTCCCTGGGAATATAGGTTCAGGATTTGCGTATTACGGTTGGAATTTAAGCTGCTGCCTGAGGGCTCATCCATTTCCAAAGCCGCCTGCAGGTCCTTTGGCAGCTCCTGCACAGGCTGTGGCTGCGGCTTTGGCGCAGTTTTGTCCGGCATGGCTGTTTTTGTACTTTTTGCCGTCTGTAGCCTTTCGATCACCGCTTTACTTTCGATAATCTCCTGGACCTTCTTTTTTGAGAGGTCGATTTCCTTCATGGCGGCTTTCATTTCCTTCTCTTTGTCATTCAACATATTATAAAGAAATACTACTTCTTCATGGTTACGCTTTATTTTTTCAAGGATCTGGTCAGAAAATTCATTCACTGCGATTATTTTTTCATTTGATATCCTGCTCAGGGTATCATCTGTCCGGACAACCGTTTCCTCACCGATATCGTCCAAGCGCTCCCTGAGCTTCTCCGTCAGCCTCCTCTTATCCTCCTCAGATACATTGTCTTCAAAGGAAAACGGAATGGCTGTATTCTTGCCATCGCTGCTTCCACTCCTATCAACAAGCCTGCAGCTGATGATAATGATAATAATCCCTGCAATAATTAAAACGATTTCTAACGGGCTCATCTATGTCTCCATTCTAAAAAATCATCAGGCCAATACATCAAAGCCCCCTCTTTTCGGAGGCTCCTTGGCTTTCTTATCTTCCTTTTTTTCTTTTCTTTTCTGGTTGCGGGAAGCCTCATATTCATTGCTCCCCTTCTCCTTTGCATCACGACGAAGCTCCAGATTCTCCGACTTTGTGGCTTCCTGGGGCTTTTGATGCTGCTTGGCGATCATACTCTGAAAGCTCTGGCTCGATGCTTCCTGGGCGTGCTGCTGCCTTTGACTTTCCATGTGCTTGTATTGTGACGCCTCCTGCAGCTTCACAAGGTCAATGGGTTTAACGGACATATTCCCTCCATCTCCGCTGCCGCGGTATTATCTGCAATGCTTTACATCGGCATTACCTTAATGTCTGCACGGTCCCGTACAAATTTGCTGTGATGTATTTCATCACGGACAAAATAATTCACATTCGATATCACAAGCTTCGTTCCCGGAAAAACTACGTCAGACACCTTGATTACCCCTGAAGTATTGTTATCCACCTCGATCCTCAGCTCCTCATACCGTTTCCGTGCTTCCCTGATCTGGGCCTCCAGCACGATATTATTCTGGGTAACCTGCTTTAAATATTCCTTTTTTTCATCGGAAATCTGTGCACCCATGGAAAGCTTTTTCCTAAATAAAACCAGAGCCTGTGCCAGCTTTTCTTTATCAGCCATCATTACAGCGATTTTCTTCTCAAGTGCCCTGAATTCCTCTATTATTTTCGGGTCAATCCCGACCTCCAATAAGGTCACCGTCCCCATCATGGAGCCTGCTGTCCTGACCGAAATCATGGAGGCGGAACGTATCTCCCCTCCAGTGACAAAGCCTCTTTTACCTCCGACAATGACATCCCCCTTGGCAGATATCTTACAATGCAATATGGATTCTGTCGAAATATATCCACCCGATATTATCTCGGCGTTTTCTAGAAATTTTGAAATCACATTGCTGCCTGCCTTCAGGATTCCCTTGTTCATCCCCTGCATTCCACGTTTTAAGACAATTTGTCCCCCCGCTTCAATATAGGCTCCTTCCACCACACCGTTTACCTCTATGTCACCCCTTGCATGGATGGAATATCCTGTAATGACGTTTCCTTTGACTACTACATTTCCTTCATAAACAATATCCCCTGTAGAGGCATCCACGTCCGCCCCCACCTCATAGGTATCGGATACAAAGACCCGTCCATCCGTCAGGGTAACATGCCCGTCCACCATTGAAAACATCTGCAGTCCATCCGGGGACAGCTGGATATTCTTACCGTGGCGCAGCACCTTATTGTTTACCTTTAAGGGACGGATGACGTTTCCGCATACATCAATCCCCGGTTTACCAGGCTCCATGGGAGCAAGCGTTGCAAGCAGTCCGCCCTTTTTACAGTGGCTGATCATGTCAAGCTTATGGAAATCCACTGAGCCGTCTTCATTTCTCTTGGGCTTTAAGGTCAGGTCCGTATTAAAATGGTATGTAATCTTTGCATCCCGTCCCTGTACAGGAGCGGTAGCCTTAGCCAGGATAAAGTCCGTACAGTATCTTCTATCCTGCAGGAAATTCCTGATCTCCGCTTCATCAACCCCATACTTTACGCCCCTGCGGACCAATGCGTTTACAATATCCTCCTTGGATAGCAGCATTCCATTGTTTGCCGGAGGATAAAATCTCGCCCTGGCATACATACGCTCCTCCAGAATTTCGACCCAGACGGTCTCATCGGTCTTTGGCATTAAAAAGGATGATATCTTAACCTCATCGGTTCCATCTAACGTATTTAAAGCCCTTCCGATAGCAAGCTTATCAAAATCATATACGTTCTGATCCATCAGATAATTACTGACTTCATCATAAAGAACCGGCCCCCCGCCCGCTTCCGGACCATAGAGCCTTAGGTAAGTTCCATCCTCTTTTGTCACTAACTGAAAGTAACCATTCTTTCCGCTCATTTCTCTCCTCCTACGTATTCATCCCCCTTGCTTCCGCCCCTTAAACGGCAGCCCCATTTATCTTAAAAGCTATACCAATGCTTTAAATTCCTGCGAAAAGTTCCATGTTATTCCCCAGCCGCTGCTTCATCTTCTGCAGAGCCTTCGTATGCAGCTGAGAAATCCTGGATTCCGATACCTCAAGGATACGGCTGATTTCCTTCAAAGTCAATTCCTCATAGTAATAAAATACTATTACTTTTTTTTCTTTTTCTGTTAAATTCTCCAAGGCCTTCGCCAAAATCTCCTTTAATTCCTGCCTCTCCATTATCCTGTCCGGCTGGTCATAATCAGCCTGGAGGCTTTGCTCCACCTTCGCTTCGGAGCCCTGGTCCATAAATTCATCCAGGGAAATGATGTTAGCAACCTTCGTCTGGCTCTGCCAGCTCTCCAATTCCTCCACCGATATCTCCAATTCGCAGGCAACTTCCTCCTCATTGGCCATGCGCCCATATTTCACCTCTAAATTATGGTAGGCCAGGTCTATCTTCCTCTGCTTCTGCCGGATACTTCTGGGTATCCAGTCCATCTTACGGATCTGGTCCAGAATTGCACCCCGGATTCTCAGCGAGGCATAGGTCTCAAACTTGACACCCTTCATGTAATCAAATTTATCTATGGCATCAATCAAGCCAAAGGTACCATAGCCAACCAGATCGTCGTATTCGACATTGTACCCCAGGTACATACTGAGCCGGCCTGCTACCAACTTTACTAACCCTGCATATTCAATTATTATCTTTTCCTGAAGTTCTGGAGTTCTTTTTCTGGTATACTCTTCCCAGAGCTTTTGTTTGTAATCTGCGTTCATAGCCCCTCCTGAAATCCAACCAACTGTTTACACAGAAGTTATTCCTGCTTTTCTCGGTCGCCTGTTGTTTGGCGGCCTGCCGCCTGTTGCTTGGCAGCCTGTTGCCTGTTACCCTGCAGCCCCTGCTCTCCTTCCGGCTGTCCGCCATCTGGCAGCCTTTCGTCCTCGTCCGGCTCTTCATCCTCTGTCTGTGCTGCCCTGGCAAATTTCATGAGTGCCACTTTCACCACTTTATTCACAATAGATCCCAAAATATAAAAAATGATAATTACCAGAAGTAAACGTGTTAAGGCCGTAACAATTTCTACTTCGTTTATTATGTTAATAATGCTCGTAATAACCGCCGCTACCAGCGTGATAAATGGCGGTATATACCGTTCCTTCAACTTCATCCCCCCGCTCAGTGCGCTTATATCGTCTTTCTCTCTTTTCCAACAGATTTGATAAGTAACATGCCGTTCTCAGGATAAAACTCAATCGTCCTTCCATAATTGGCTCCCGTATCCTCTGCCTTCAAGCTAATTCCTAACTGCTTTAATTTGCTCTTTGTCGCTTCTACATTGCGGTCTCCGATCCGCATCATGTCACTGTTGGCACTGAAGGCGAACATTTGGGCTCCCCCGGCTATCTTAGCTACCAGGTTCCTCCTGTCCGCCCCGATGGCAACCATCTGGCCAATTAATAAATCGATCCCCGTGTCAGCAAACTTCGCTTTATTTTCATTGTTTATTATCTTTGTACTGTCTGGCAGCATAACGTGGACCATTCCGGCGATTTTCCTGCTGGGATCGTATAATACAATACCTACACAGGAGCCAAGCCCCAATGTAGTAATTGCATTAGGCGACACACACACATTAGAGTCTGCCATACCTACCTTTATCATTTCGTTCATGTATTCACCTATAATCCTAAGGACGACAATATAGCCTTGTATGAATCAATTGTCGGAATTAATATGAAAAATCCGTTAACTGCATTATCCGCATCTCCGAATTCCGTCTCAATCAGTAATGCTTTATCGCCAATTTTTCCAAATTCAATGGCAGGTACACTTAGGATTGCACCCGACATATCAATTGCCATATAGGGAATACTGGATGTAATCAATAAATTGGTCAGGGAAGAAAGCGATGACAGATATGCCCCTGCAATGATGTTTCCGATTTCATTCAGGGCGGAGCGTTCCATTTCTGAAAACTCCCCGGAACCTGATTCATAGGCGCCGCCCAGCAATAAATTAACCAAATGCCTGGCGGCCTCCATATCCATCATAAACATCATCATGCCATCAATTTGCCCCTCCAGGGTAAATAAGATACCTACTACAATATTCTCCGCACCACCAACGATGTCTGAAAGCTCCTTGAATTCCAATAAATCCACCTTTGGAACCTTCATATCAATCTTTGAATTGATCATCTGCGAGAGAGCTGTTGTGGCATTCCCTGCACCAATATTTCCTATTTCTTTCAGTACATCATATTGCATATTATCGATCTGGTTTAAGTCAATCTGGGACACCACAGCACCTCACATTTAATAATATTTTTTCCTTAAACTAACAGACATTTGACCGTTAGGTCACTCAATGTCGGATGTGAAATATTCTGTATTTCACACTAATTCGCTGTTTCCCTTATCCGCAATAATTGCAGGGACGTTTAAAAGATTGATTAATTCGCTGCCATACTTTCCGACTCCGTTGCTAAAGCTGCCCTTAATATCGCTCTCATCATAATTCATTTTTTCAATTGCATCCGCATCCAGGGTGATTACCTCCTTCACCTCGTCCACGATGATTCCGACGGGAGCTGACTGGGCTTCGGGTCTTACAATAATAATTCTCGCCTTTGTGGTGTATTCTGCCTCCGGCAGCTCCATACGTCCCCTAAGGCTCATAACCGGAACGATCTCGCCGCGCAGGTTAATGACTCCCTTAAAATAAGCCTGGGCCTTCGGCACCCTTGTAATGCCCTGCAGTACAATAATATTGTCTATGTATTTAATGCCTATGCCAAACGGCTGTCCATTAAGATATGCTATAATATATTGTTTTGAATCTAAAGCTGCCATCATGATCCCCCCTACACTAATGAATTGACATCCAGAATTAAAGCCACCTCACCATTGCCAAGAATGGTAGCACCACTGATGATCTTATGATTCTTGATATATTTACCAATTGACTTTATAACGATTTCCTGCTGACCTATGAGCTCGTCCACTACCATGCCTGCCAGTCTTTCGCCCTTCTTAACGATAACAACCAGATGCTCCTCCGGTTCCTTCTCCGGCTTCTGGCAGCCAAGTATTTTACCGAGACGCACAATCGGAACGACGGTTCCTCTTAAATTAATGACCTCTTTTCCCTGTATGTCCTTAAATTCAGTGCTTGGTATATCCTCTACCGTCTGGATGCTGCCCAAAGGAAGCGCATATTTCTCGTTTCCAATGATAACCATCAGGGCCTGGATAATTGCCAGTGTTAGCGGCAGCCTGATAATAAAGTTGGAGCCTTCCCCAAGCTTTGTCTTGGCTTCAATCTCTCCGCCCAGGGCCTCAATCTTTGTCTTAACCACATCAAGACCTACGCCGCGGCCCGATACGTCCGTCACTGTCTCTGCCGTTGAAAAGCTTGGCTGGAACAGGACGTCAATAATATCCTTATCCGTCATTCTGGCAGCCTGCTCTTCCGTAATCCTGCCCTTTTCTATAGCCTTTTGCTTTATCCTCTCCGTATTGATCCCTGAGCCGTCATCACGGACCTCAATCACTACGTTGTTGCCATCCTGATATGCATCCAGATAGATGGAGCCCACTGGATTCTTGCCTTCCTTCGCCCTTTGTGCATTGCTTTCAAGGCCATGGTCTGCCGCATTACGGAGCAAATGCATCAACGGATCACCGATTTCATCGATCACCGTACGGTCAAGCTCTGTTTCCTCACCTGTCATGTACAATTCCATTTCCTTATCTAATTTCTTGGACAGGTCACGGATCATTCTCGGGAAGCGGTTCACTACGCTTTCAATGGGAACCATCCTGGTCTTCATTACGGATTCATGAAGGTTTGTCGTAACCCGCTCAAGATACTCAATCTGCTCGTGGAAGGAGTTATCCAGGGCAGTATCATTGGAGTCGCTGATGGATACAAGGCCGTTCTTGGCAATAATCAGCTCACTGACCAGGTTCATTAAAACATCCAATTTCTCGATATCAACCCGGACAGAACGGTTTGCCACAGGCTTCGCCGGCTGCTTCGCAGCTGAGTTGGCAGAGCCCGACTTTAAGGAGGCTGCTTCACTGGCCTGTACCTGGACAGCCTTTGCTTCGTCCTGGGTAATCTGCTTGGAATATAAGGTAATATCCGCTTCGGATAGCCTGTAATAATCCGCTACAATCTCCTTCACCTCAGAAACATTCGCTGCAAGCCTCATGAGCTTGTCCGGCGTTTCCTTCGTAAGAATAAAGGCCGAGTATTCAAAATCGTATTTTTCATCCTCCAGGTCCTGGGCGCTGGGGTTTAGCTTAATGATCTCACCAAACTCCTCCAGGGCGCGGTTTACCATGAAGGCCCTTGCTCCCTTTAATACGCAGTATTCCTGGATGTATACCGTCAGTCCGATCACATTCAGCCCAATAAGATGAGCCTTTACCATTGCTTTTTTCTCATGCTCCTCAATCTTAATGTCCAGGAATTTCATCTTGCCATGAGCCAGGCTCTGGTCAGCACCAGCCGGTATTACCTCTGCAGCCTTTACCGCCGCTTCAGAATTGGCGGATGACCGGACATTCTCTTTGGAGGTTGACGGATCGCCCGCTTTGGCAGCTGAAGCCGCTGCTTTGCCGAGTCCCTCATTCAGGATATCATTGAGTGCACTGATAATATCTTCGTTGTCCTCTTCGCCCTCATTAGCCTCTGTCTGGATATTGGTAAGGTATGCTTCCAAAGCGTCCAGCCCTTTGAACAATACATCCACAAGGCCTGAGGTTACCTTCATTTTAGCATTGCGGATTTCAGAGAAGACGTTTTCCATGTCATGTGTCAGGCGCTGCATTCTCTTATAGCCCATGGTACCAGACATTCCCTTTAAGGAGTGGGCTGCACGGAAAATCTCATTAATCGTATTTTCATTTTC
Source organism: Mobilitalea sp. (assembly GCA_029974875.1). The sequence continues at coordinate 821 of JARKQP010000404.1, read as the reverse complement.
CGGCTCCCGTTCCAGTACTAACAAATGCTCATTTAGATTTTGTAAATGTTCCTTTGCTTCTTCGATAAAAATCTCAAGATATTGACTTACGTCCATTTAACGCACCCCCACATTTCTTGTAATGGCATCAGACACCTCGTTCAAAGGAACCACTTCGTCCACAAGTCCTGCCTCCTTAATTACCTTGGGCATTCCATAAACGACACTTGTCTCTTCATTCTGTGCAATTACATGTATATTTTGTTTTTTATAGAGTTGTGATATTCCGGCAGTTCCGTCACTGCCCATGCCAGTCAGCACTACGCAGGTAATTTGGTCGAAATCCATATCCAGCAGCGATTCATACATAATATCCGCGCAGGGTAAAAGCCCATGCCTTGCGGGCTCCTTCGTCACAGTAAGATAATACTGCCCGTCCGCCTGCTTCTTTAGCCGCATCTGATAGCCGCCCTTCGCGATATATACGGTTCCCTTCCTAAGCAGCTCACCGTCCTCGGCTTCCTTTACCTGGATCTGGCTAAGCTCATTCAGCCGGTCTGCAAGGGATTTCGTAAAGCCTCCCGGCATATGCTGTACGATGAGCACGCTGGCATCCAGGTTCCCCGGCAGATCCCTGACCACGGTATGTAACGCTTTCGGTCCTCCGGTGGAACAGGCCAGGGCTACAAGCTTGGAAGCATTCTGGGTTAATTGCACAGAGCTCCTTCTTTGTACCGGCTGCCTTATGATCCTAAGGATCTCCGCCTTTGTTTCCTCCACTTCCCGGCCAGCTCTCGCCTCGGCCTGGGTAGCAGTCTCCAGACAGGCTAAGATATTGTTGG
>JARKQP010000403.1 GCA_029974875.1 Mobilitalea sp. | reverse complement strand
CCAAAGGGACAAACATAACATGGAACTGATCTATTTGGGGGACTCGGTATTAAAGGGGCAAATGCTTGACGGCAAGCTCACTGCAGATGCAGAGAATATTATGGATTCGGGTCACCGCCTTGCAGATATGGGAGGCCTTCTACTGTTTTTAAACGAAAATGTTTTCTTTGGAACGGAATGGGATGATACCCCGATCGTTGCAAAAGAAGTAATGGCAGCCTTAAAGCCCAAAAGCCGGCAAGGTAGCTTGGGAGAGAAGCAGCAGGAGAAACGGAATGCAGAAGAGGAGAGAGCCGGGTCTAGAACTCCGGAAATAAAAGAGGTCTTAAAGGAAGAGACTAAGCTTGCCCAGACCGCTGATAAGCTTCAGGACAATTTCGTTGAGATAGAGGATTCCATCAGTAAATTAACGATAGAAGAACAGCTGGCAATTCCCAAATATCAGCTGCCCCGGGGATGGAAGACCATCGAACGGCTGCACAAGCCGCCACAGAGTGGGAGTGAAAAGGATGGCCGCCCTTTGGATATTCATCCTTCTGAGTTTTTTGATTTACCGGAGATGTCTTCGAACCAGGATATTTCCGAGTTGTTTTTCCAGCCCAAGGGAGGGGAAAGCAGCAGTGGGAAGGAAAAACAGAAAAAAAGGACTGAGGATACAGCACCATCCGATTCGGAGCAAGCAGGCAGGGAAGCAAGACGAATAGGCGAAGAGACAGGGCAAGCAGGTGAAGAGTGGTGGCGGACAGGAGAAGAATGGCAAACAGGCGAAGAATCAGGGCGAACCGGTGAAGAGTGGAGAACAGGAGAAGAGTGGCAAACAGGCGAAGAATCAGGGCGAACCGGTGAAGAGTGGAGAACAGGTGAAGAGTGGCAAACAGGCGAAGAAGCGGGGCAAGCAGGTGAAGGGTGGCAAGCAGGTGAAGAATGGCAGGCAGGCGAAGAAGCGGGGCGAACAGGCGAAGAATGGCAAACAGGTGAAGGAATAGGCAGAGACACGGCGCCGGATCAAGGATCAGGAGAAATGAGGCGGGAGACCGCAGCGGATGGGAGATCCGAATCGGGGCAGCAGGAGCAGCCGTCACAGCCGGAGCATCCCACGGCGAAGCATTTCTTTGAGAATTTTACACGGATTTATCCTTTTGAGGATAATGAAATTATTTTCTGCGTGAAGATAGAACCGAAGGATATCGGCATGCTTCCAAAGGAGATCTGGGGACTTAGCAATAATAGCTTCTTAATGCACGGCTTTTACTGCTATCATCATTTGATTTTTGCAAAAAGGAAGGACCGCTACGGCAGCCAATATATCATAGGTATCCCGGGAATTTTCCATAACAGGGAATGCTTCATGGCGAAAATGTTTGGCTTTGAGAACTTTAAATCCATCCGAAAAAGGGAGCTGCAGCAAGGTGATTTTGGATATTGGTATCTTCCGGTTGATTTTAATTGTCCCACGGATTAAGGAGGGCATACCGTCTGTGGTCCCTCCAGGTTCCTTGGATACGTGCATATGCTCTGGCTAAGCCCTCTTGATGAAAATGCAGCTTTTCAATCACATGCAGGGAGGATTCATTTTCCGGCATAATGTAGGCTTCAATCCGGTGCAAATGGAGCTCCTGGAATATAATATCAATTCCCTTTTGGATACTTTCAAGGGCATAGCCCTGATGTTGGTATTTATGGCTGACCTTATAGCCCAGGGTACAGCTTTGATAGGGTTCACGTAGGAAATTTTGAAAGCATACAGAACCGACGATTTCCTCAGGATTATCTTTCAAAAATGCCCAGAGCCGTAGAAGCTTTCCTTCTGCCATTTGATTAAATTCAGCAGTTAGGGAAGCTTTTTGATAGGGGAGGGTGTAGAAATTAATGCTGCGTGCCGGTTCCCAAGACTCAAAGGCTTCCCTGTTTTCCTCATAGAAGGACAAGACTGGGTAGGCAAAATCTTTGCTTAAGGTTCTTAAGGTAAGGCGTTCAGTTTCATAGATTTTAAAAATAATATCCACTCCGTTTCAAGAAAGTCATTAAAAATATTTTGAATAATTTGTCCGAGAATTAATTTTGGCCTATTTATTTTAAAGAGCATATTTAAAGAGTTTGTGGTAAGGAATTTTAATTGGATGCAGATCAATAATTCGTCTTTATTGTTGGAATTTGCAAATTCATATGGATGAATTAATCAACTCCGCGAAGGGAAACTTGGCTTACATAGGGCTTTAATATTGCAATAAACGCTTCCAGCTCCTCCTTCGCGTGGGGGTGGAGCCCGGGCTCAAGGATATCATCGGAGGCTTGGTAGGACTGCAAATAATAAGCCTTAGCACCTGTTATCCATTCCCCGACGGAACGCATATCTTCCTGTGTATGTAACTCCTTCACTATAGTGGTGCGCAGTTCATAATCGAGTGCGCCGGATAATAGAAAGTCCACGCTTTCCTCTATTTTATCCAGCGTGAGGCCGGAAATACCTGAGGTGGCGGCATACTTTGCCTTGGAATTCTTTATATCCATGGCAACATAGTCAATCAGACCGTCCTGTACCAGGGATTTTAGCAGGGCAGGATTTGTCCCATTGGTATCCAGCTTGACCTTAAAGCCATAGGTCTTAAGCTGGCGGATGAAATCAGTAAGGCCTGGGTTAAGGGTAGGCTCACCGCCCGTAATGCAAATGCCTTCCAGAAGGTGCTTGCGCTTGGAGAGGGTATTTAAGACATCCTCCATGGGAATCGCTGGCTGGGAAGCGGGCCTGGTGACCAGTGAAGCATTGTGGCAGAAGGGACACCGCATATTGCAGCCGCCAAGAAAGACAGTGGCAGCCATATGGCCGGGATAATCCAGCAGGGTTAATTTATTAAAGCCATGGATCTTCATATTGTCACCTCGTTTTCCTTATGCTAAAATAACTATACCAAAATACTGTGGAATCGTCCAGATGCAAAGGAATACTGAAAGGACATAAGGTTGAAAGAA
>JARKQP010000448.1 GCA_029974875.1 Mobilitalea sp. | reverse complement strand
TGCTACATAGGAACAGCCGTACCTCCTGCGCATATGGGTATAACTATAGCAGAATATATCACAGACATTAATAAGGGGCTTGAGGTATTTATAGGTTATTTAAATGAAATCAATGATGTCGCACCCATTGACTGCCTGAATTTAGGGTATCCGGGGAAAATCAATGTTGCTTTGTCCCTCGCTTGGTTGTCTAAAATCAAAGCGCCCGGAAGAGAACTGCCGGAGAACTCACTATGGCAGGTAGAGGAAAAGAAGGTTATGCAGGATGAGGATTATGACCTGGTTATTGAAAAGGGACTTGACGCGTTAATGGGCAAAATACTGCCCCAGGTCGTGGATATGGGAGAGTTCCAACAATTCATGCAGTATAACATAGAGAACGGCGCAAGTGTTGCACAAAAATATATTGATGCAGGCTACCCGATTGTCACTGGTTCTATGATAAGCCCTCCTTTTGAAATGCTGTGCGGCGGCCGCTCCATGGGACAGTTTTATATGGACTGCTACAAAAAGCCTGACAAGGTAAAGGCAGCCATGGATGCAATGCAGAGCGCTGTCGTAAATACTGCAGTAGGTACTTGCAAAGCTGCCAATGGAATCGGCACTTGGGTTGGAGGATGGAGAGGCGCCAGCGCTCTGGTATCTCCAAAGATTTGGGATAAGCTGGTTTGGCCCTATATGTACGATGCCGCTGTGACATTAATTGATAATGGCATAGCACCTGTTTTCCATCTGGATCAGAATTGGGACAGGGATATAGAAAGGTTCCTTGAAGTGCCTGCAAAGAAATGTATTTTAAATACCGATGGAATGACTGATTTAAGGAATGCAAAGAAGAAATTAGGAGACCATATGGCTTTCATGGGAGACGTACCGGCCCAATTGCTGGCTACAGGAAAGCCGGAAGAGGTCGGCGACTATGTCAAGAGACTGCTTGACGACGTAGGCACAAAAGGCATGTTCCTTACACCCGGATGTGACGCTCCTGCCAATGCAAAATTTGAGAACATGGTTGCAATGTTCAAATCAGCAGCAGAATACAAATAACATAAACATTACTAAAGTAACGGGGCAGATAGTATATCTATAAAAAGCAAAACAATCATTAGCCATGGGGACATACCTCCGCCTGCCCCAGAGTTTAGACCCCAGAAAAGGAGGTGTGTCCCC
>JARKQP010000346.1 GCA_029974875.1 Mobilitalea sp. | reverse complement strand
CACCCGCTACCATGCTGCTGCCCCACACCGGCAGCAAGCCCAGATAGAGCCCGAATTCCTCCGCCATTGATATTACCCTATCCACATGCTCCCAAAAGGCTCCCTGGCTATTGATCTTTTCAAATCCCCCATCCGTAAGCGCACTGTCCCCTGCCAGGTTTTTCTGTCCCGGCTTATGGATAAAGTCCGCCAGGATAATATTGTACCCAAGCTCCTTCCGGTTCCTGAAATACTCATAGGTCTTCTCCAGGCTAAGCTGGTGGAACAACAGCCACGCCGTATCCCCCATCCAGAAAAAAGGGGTATCTCCACAGCTAAAATATCTTCCGTTATCCGTTACCTTCAATTCGCCGTCTTCCCATGGCTTATTATATTTCTTCCTACTCCTGTCCATATTTCCTCCCATTCCCGCATTTTTTGCATATAAAAATTAACCTTGCTTGCCTGCTGTTTATCAGTATGTATTAATATCGACATAGATTGTTATCAGCATAGATTGATGTGGCCCTCTATCTTCACAGAGGACCACATCTCTTCTTCCCTATTTAACGTTGTTCAAGTAAGCGGTCATCTGGACCTTTACTTCATCCATAATCTTCTGTATGCCTGCCGCCTCAGCCTGCTTGTTAAATTCAGCCAGGGTTCCCTCGACATCATCTATCAGACCCAGATCTAATAGCGGAATATACTGGGTATATACGCTTTGCAGATTGGCAAGCTCATTCTTCACATTAGTATCATCAAAGGAGAAGGCTGCGGTAGGTCCTTCCACGGCCTTCGCCGACCAGGCTTTTCCGATCTCTACCTGATCTGCAAAGGTATCCTCCCTGGTCATATCAAACATAGAGTTTTTCAATCCCCAGGAGAAGCCGTTTCCGTAAGGATACCTGCTCATCTGTTCTCCTGCGGCCCACACACCGTCGGATACTATGTTATAGTGTGTGCCTTCAATACCGTGGCGCACAAGACGGTACAGCTCCTGGTCAAATTTCAGCAAATCGAGTGCCATGAATGCACGGTCCTGATGTTTAGAATTGGCCACTACAGCCACGCCGTCACCCGTATACGCGGCAAAGAAACGGTCCGCCTCCGGATTCAGGTCATATATCTCCGGCTTCCATTCCGGATGATTCTTCTCCACCTCGGATGCAACAGCTCCCACCGTACCAAGATTCTGGGTAAAGGAAGCGCTGGTTCCATTGAGGAAGGATTCTTTTACATCCGTGGCATTGGCAATTGCGCTTTTAGACCAGAAGCCCTTGTCAGCCCACTCCTTCATAAGCTTTGCATAAGCCAGATATTCGTCCGTTCCATAGATCCAGAATAAATCATCCGCCGTTATGCCATCAGAATACTGATAGGAAAAGTAATTCATTAAGGAGCCCTCGATTCTAACCCAGTTATTCTCGGAATACAGCTCAATATATTTGGAGGTATCATTATGCTGTGAAGCATTGTATGCAAAAGAAACACCGGAATCCGGGTCATTGGCAACCGCCGCATAATATTTCTCCAGATCCTCCAGATTTACCAGTCTGTCCAGACCGTATTTTTCCCTTAGGTCTCCGCGGAGCACAAGGGCATTGGCACTTACGTTAGCCATGTTGCAGGGTACGAAATAGATCTTGTTTCCGATCTTGGCTTGCCCCCAGGAGGCCTCTGCCTGATTCTCCTTATGTAAGGGCATAAAGTCGGACAGAACCTGATCCGTCACTTCCGCAAAAGCCCCCTTGTTGGCCTCGGATTGATAGAAAGCCCAGGTGGAGGTATAAATCAAGTCAATATCCTCCCCACCTGCTATCGTAAGCGCGTACTTGGTGGAATAATCACTAAGGGACATGTTCTTGAGTGTCAGGGTTGCATTGATTTTTTCCTTTAATATCCCGTTAATCTTCTCCAGCACCAGCTCCTCATCCTCTGGTTTATCTCCGATGAAATACATGACAAGCTCCACCGGTTTAGATACATCCTGCCCGTTATAGGTCAGTGCCGCATCCCCGGAACCACCGTTTTGTGCAGCTTGGGTCGGCTGTGTGTTTTCTCCTGTCTGTCCGTCAGGCTTTTTCCCGCCGCTGCAGCCGGTCAGCGCCGACAGGGCCAGCATTCCCACGAGCAGCAAGGCCACAATTTTTCTTACTTTTTTCATAACGCGAAATCCTCCTCAATTTTTATTTTTGTACTATCCTTTGACAGCACCTAAGGTCAGGCCTTTTATGAAATACCTCTGCACAAAAGGATATAATAAGACGATAGGTCCTGTTACAACCACTGTTAAAGCCATTTTCATGGACTCGATGGGCACCGTATCCACCACGATACCCGATTCCTCCGCGATCTTGCGGAGCTCTTTCGCATCATTGATCAATTTATATAGCTGGTACTGCAGGCTGTAGAGCTGGTCATTGTTTATGAACAGCATGGAATTGTACCAGTCATTCCAATAGATCAGGGCAGTAAATAAGCCTATGGTCGCAATGACCGGCTTGGACAGGGGCCAGATCAGCTTCAGGAAAATGGAAAAATCCCCAGCACCGTCTATTTTAGCCGCCTCCGTCATTTCAAAGGGGATCCCGCCCATAAAGCCCTTCACCAGCAAAATATTCCACACCGACACCAAACCCGGCAAAATCATAGCCCAGATGGAATCCTTCAGATGCAGGTATTTCACACACAGGATATACCAGGGCATCAAGCCCCCGCTGAAGAGGGTCGTGAAAAAGTAAAAGAAAGACAGCTTATTCCTCCACTCAAAATCCTTTCTTTGCAACACATATCCAGCCATAGTATTCAGGAATACACTTAAGGCCGTTCCCACTACCGTCACAAATATGGTTACCCCATAGGCCCTGATAATTGCCATGGGACTCTGGAAAATTGTCTTGTAGCTCTCAAAGGACCACTCCTTTGGCCAGAAGCTGTAGCCACTGCGTATGATATATGCTTCCGAGGTAAAGGAGGAACCGATCACGATCAAAAACGGAACCAGGCATAGTATGGCAAATAAGAAAATCAAAGGATAGCCAATTGCCTTAAAACATAAAATATCCCTGGACATATGCCTTCTTGTGGTAGCCTCATTCGCAAGCCTCTCTAATCTGTTCATCCCTACTCCTCCTGTTACCCGGCTCTTCAGGAGAACCGGCCTTTGTTGTTATTAATTAAAACAGCGAATAATTTTCATCTTTTTTCTTCACAATCCAGTTGGCTATCAGAATGGTGATAAAGCACAATACCGACTGATAGAAGCCTATGGCTACCGTCTGTCCCACGTCGGTGGCCGCTATGGTCATCCTGAACACGTAGGTATCAATGACATCCGTCTTCCCAAACAGGGCTCCGTTCTGTCCGACCAGCTGATAGAACATATCCAGGTTCCCCCTAAAGATTTTACCCAGCGCCAGCAAAATCAAGGTAATTGCCGTAGGAACGATGCCAGGAAGTGTTATGTAGCGTATCCTCTGAAAAATATTAGCCCCATCAATGGCTGCCGCTTCATGCAGGGCCGGATCCACTCCCAATATAGCCGCCAGATATACGACCACCCCATAGCCCACACCCTTCCAGGCAGAGAATGCTATGATGATAAGCGGCCACCAGCCGGATTCCCCATAGAAATTCAACCGGTCAATTCCCATTCCATCCAGTATGCCGTTCAGGGTACCCGTCTCATAGGAAAGGAGGCTGTAGGCAATCGAGCCCACAATGACCCAGGAGATAAAATAGGGCAGAAAAATAATGGACTGTGTCAGCTTCTTCAGCCGTTTTCCCGCCATCTCACTTAGGATAATGGCAATTACAATCTCCAATACCGTATTAACAATAATAAACGCCAGATTATAAAGAGCCGTATTCCTGGTAACGCTCAACGCCTTTCCCGATGCGAAGAAAAACTTAAAATTGTCCAGCCCCACCCAGGGGCTTCCAAAAATACCATCCGCATAATTAAACCGCTTGAAGGCCATTACCAGTCCCCCGATCGGCAAATAGGAGAAAACAACCACCAATGCTGCAGAGGGCAGCAGCATGAGAAGCAACGTTTTATACCGGAAGAGTTTTTGAAAGAAGCCCTGCTTTTTCTTTGTCCTCATCTCCATCACAAATCTCCTCCTTACACATTTTGTATTGTTTTAAATAGTGACAGCCCCGTTTGCATCTTCCTATTCCTATTTATCTTTTTCACTATCTTTATGTTTCTAATATTTCTATGCACTTTGTTTATTTTTTTGGAACTCCTATGTTTATACATATATTTTACTAATCGTACCTTCGCAGATAAATCGTAAACTTTTCATATTCCATAGTAAAATCTTAAATAATACGAGGCTGCTTGTTTACATTTTACAATTAGCCTGATAAAAGTCTTTCTATGACTAACGAGATGAATATATATGCGTGATATACGCATATGTTCTGCTGTTTTTTATCCATCCTCCCTGTCCCTATCAGGTAAGCACACCGTAACCATAGTCCCCTTTCCCTTTTCACTGCTATAGATAAGTCCGAACTCCTGCCCAAAGAGAAGCTGAAGGCGCCTGTTGACATTGCGGATACCATATCCGCTGCCGGAGGAAGACTTCGCCCGGTCAGGCAAGCGCTCCAGCTGGTCCGCCTCTATCCCTGCTCCATCATCCTGTACATATAAGTAAACCCTATTTTCTATTTTGCTTCCCCAAATATGGATCTCACCGCTTTTATTCTTTTTTTCAAGAATCCCGTGAATAATTGCATTTTCCACCAAAGGCTGGAGGGTGACATTGGGTATACTGCAGCCAAGGATTTCTTCATCAACCTGAATCTTATACTGTATTTTCCCGGAGAACCGGATTGATTCAATATCCAGATAATACCTTACATGCTCCAGCTCCTCCTTAATGGTCATAAGCTCCCTGCCCTGATTTAATGTCAGACGGTAAAACTTTGAGAGGGAAACAACCACAGAATGGATATCCTCTGTCCGCTTACCGTACCCCAGCCAATTAATCATTTCCAGGGTATTATATAAGAAATGCGGATTGATCTGGGAATGGAGGGCCTTCACCTCGGCACTTTTTAATTCTTTACCCATCTCATATTTTTCCTGCAAAAGAAGATTGGTCTTTTGGACCATTTCATTATAATTGTCATAGAGGATACCAATCTCATCCTTACTGTGATTTTCAAGGCGGACATCAAGATTTCCTTTCTTGATTTCCTGCATGCTGTCTACCAGATTGGAGATACGCTTTAATATCCTTGAAATAAAAAAGGAGCCGATAAAGTAAGTGAGAACACCAAAAGCAAGCACCAGACCCATAATCAGATATCTCAGCTTGCCGATGCTCTCCATAAAATCCCTTCGGGGGATTATAGTAACCATGCTCCAATCCGTATTGTCAACCATACTTTTCATGTAATAAATTTCATTGCCATTCAAGCTGTATGTTTCCAGGGAGCTTTTATCCTCTTCTCCCCAGCCTGGTTTTTCAAGGATGTTTTGCAAAAGTCCATATTGCTCCATTAAGCTATGATCCGAACAGGCTACCAGAACATGGTCGGAATTCACAAGATAGGTTATGGAATGGCTGGTAGGTGTTGCCTTCTTGAGAATATCCTCCAGATCACTTTTTGCCATGTCAATTCTCACAACTCCAACCCTTCTGCTGTAATGGTTCCGGTCTACAATATCCCTTGCCAGGGCTACATACTTCTCCTCATAATTATGTCCCTGCCCTGCACCGGACAAATCGCCCTCAACCTTCTTTTCCAGATACTGTCCAGGACTAAAGTATAGGGTATCCTCCTTTTTCTTTTCGTACCACAGGGCACCATCCGCATCCTGGAGCCCAAAGAGCAGGGACTGGTCATGGGAATAAATAAAGGAATCATCCACATATATTTTGATATGGTAGACATCATTTTCATCCATCGCCTGGAGATAGGAGCGGAGGGTATTCATATCCGCAAGCTGCTGGTGTAGGGTATAATCCTCGCTCTTCCTGGTGAGGATATCGTTGATTTCCACATTTAATGCCACCACATCCGACAGCCTAATGGTCCGGTATAGCTTATAATTAAGAAACGACAGGGATTGTTCATATCCCTGCCCTGCAGAATATTCCATATTATCTAATAATCCCTTTGTCAAAAGCTTAATATTTGCCATTGTAATGACAACCAGCGGAATTATAAACATGATCCCATAGAACAGCATGATTTTATATTTTAATTTCATAAATATGTCCATGCCCATCATTAATGGGCATTGCCTTTGTACTGCACAAGCTGCCATAAAAGCTCCGGCATGGATCCGGTCCCCCTTTCGTTCATTAAATTTATTTCTTGTAACCTTCCCCTACACTTCCTTATGTGAATTCTTATAATCCATCGGAGTCGAACCATAATACTTCTTAAAGCATTTTATAAAGTAATTGCTGTCCGTGAATCCTGACAGCAAAGCAACATCCTTAATCCGGTACTCCTTGTGGGCATTCAGGTATTCCTTTGCCCAGTCTACACGGCAGTCTATAATATATTGATTGATTGTTATCCCTTTTTCCCTTTTGAATATAAGACACAGGTATTGCTTGGTAAGATGGAACCGGTCAGCCAGTACCGTCAGGGACAGGTTATTGCTCTGACAGTGTTCCCTGATATACTGCTCTACTTTATCCGCCAGAATGGAGCCGGATTCCCAGCATAAGCCCTCACCTTGCTCCATTTCATGTTCTATTCCCAGGTGTCTGCCCTCGTATTCCTTTTCCAGGAACCTTCTTCTCTTTTCTTCCTGTACCTGCTTTACGGCCTTTTTCACCGTCTCTATGATTTCCCCCGGCTCAACAGGTTTTTCAATATAGTTGACAGCTGACAAAACGATAGCTGATTTTAAATATTCCTTGTCGCAAAAACCGCTCATGAAAATGAAACAGCATTCCATCTGCTTTCTGATCTCAAAGGCCATCGTAATCCCATCCATATGGGGCATCCTGACATCCGCCATGACGATGTCCGGGCGGTAGGAAAGAGCCTTCCGAAGCCCTTCCTTCCCATCTTCTGCCGTTTGTATATCAGTAATTCCGATTGCTTCCCAGGGAATATAATTAAGCACACCTATTCTTGTCAGCTCCTCATCTTCCACTAATAACAGCTTCATACTCCTATACCCCTTTCCATACAGACCGGAAGGCTTATGCCCAGCTCCTTCCGGTCCTTGGATTCTCCTATTGATACCTAAAGCGTAACGTTGTATTAATGTCCAAACAGGGTGTTAATCCGTCTTACCAGTTAGCTTCATGCTGACAAAATTGCTGAAGCCCTCCTGAATAAGAATAGGAGGCTTGCTGTAATTACCCCAGGCAATATGGGGATAGTTATAATCATTATTTATGATAAAACGGACCGGCTCTTCCATTTCCCTTCTGATAATCCTCAGATAGTCGATAACGATATAATAGTCTCCCGCATCCTCGGCCTTGTCACCGGATACCTCAATCCGGAGGGTATGCTCCTTAAGTGGAAGGCCGGTGATGGAGTAAAGGGGCAAACCGTATTTTTTATCATATCCTGCGGCAGACCCGGGAAAATCAACGCCATTCACTCTCTGATTGATGGCGGCATCCATCAATTCTCCGTCAACATACACCTTTGCAATCCCATAAATGGTATCCGCCGGTCCATACCAAACGGCACCGGTTCCGGTAAATGTACATTCCGCATAAGCCCCGGCTTCCTTACTCCACATCTCCGTATTGTTCAGGCTTCCGCTGTAATCCTCCATCGCAAACCAGGTTCCCCGGTAGTGAATCCGCTCATCACGGTCGGAAATGACCAGCTCTTCCGGTTCTGCTATTTCAAGCCTTACGGAATGATTTCCGCCAGAAACAGCCTGGATAGCTGCCCCGGAGCCTTCCGCCGAAAGCCTGGCACTGTAGATATGTTCCTTCAGGCTTCTGAAATCATTGGTACCTTTATAATCCACATCATATCTTCCGTTCAGGATAAAGCTCTTCATCTCCTCTGACCAGGAAATCTGCGGCCTCTGTCCAAATACGGAGCCTTCACTTTTTCTTTTTGCAGTACCCTCACATCTTGCAATATGATCCTCAGGATAAACAGTCCACAAGCCCTTTCGTTTCCATTGCAGGGTATCCATTGCAGGGTGAGCCAGATAGTAAACGCCTAATTCATCCAATCCGCCGCAGTCAACACCTACCCGGAGTTTTACCTGCTTTGGCATTTTTACATATAAGCGGTCAATTACATATCCTGTATCTATTGTTCCGTCAGGCTTTACCGTTATTAGGAAGGTGACCTCCATTTCCCTGCCGTAACTGCCGGATATGGTCAGTTTCACATCATCCTGATCCTTTTCCGTAAGGAAAGCCTTCCGCTTCCAGTCTCCGAGCCGGATATAGGGAACATTCAGGTATGGTCCGCCGATCAGCACCGGCTGGCCTTGGTAGGAGGCGTCGCATAGAAGTCCGGATTCCTTATGAAAGCTAAGCCTGAAATCCTGACCTTCAATAACCACTTCTCCGTCCCTCTCCTCACAGATGATTTTACCATACGATCCGCTAATCCTTTCCCCAGCCTGACCAACAGAAAGTCCATTCACAGGAGGAAGTCCGTTAACTGGAAGTCCATTAGCTGGAAGTTCGTTAGCTAAAAATCCATTAGCTGAAGATCCATTAACAGAAAGCAGGAATTCATCCACTTTATTATGGAACGCATCATAAAATGTCAGAGCCAGCTTTGAAGCAAAATCTGTGGCCGTCTGCCCAAGTGCCAGTCGAAGTACTCCCGTTTCCCTCGGCTTTGCCTGAGGACCCATGAGTATACCCTTGGCATCTGCATATTCCCACTCCACCTGTACTTCCGATAAATTGGTATGGCAGAAACGGTTTTCAATCTCAACGGATAAAAATCCCTCCTGGTAACTCGCTCCCTCTCCGGGAATTGCGATCGGGGAATAAGCCTTTCTTGTCATATAAAACTCCGGCTTTCTTCTTCTCCAAATATCAATGATCCCCCATTCCAGGCAGGTATTTCCCCCTGTGTAAATATTGGTCTCATCAATGCCGGCCCAGATAGCCCCTCCGAGTGCTCCCTTCGTATTCCATATCTTATCCCAGAATTTCTTGATGCTTTCTCCCCAGAAATTACGTATATTCGGATCTCTTCTGTGTTCCGTGCGGTTATAGCAGGGAATATGGGCATATTCGTCATGGAGCACCGGTCTGTCATAACCGGGAGTATAGCCCACGCTCACATTATCACATTTCCTGGCAAGATCCTCCTCCAGATTCGTGTAATGGATGCTCCAGATATCGACTGCCTCATGCTCCTCCCTCATTGTCATCGGGTAACTGAACTTGGTGGGACGGGACGGATCGATCCGGTGTGCCAAACGGTTCAGAAGGTCGAAATTATAGCCGCCGAAGGACTCGTTGCAAAGGGACCAGATCAATACGGAGGGATGGCTGTAATCCCTTGCCAGAACCTCTGTAAAATGAGTCAGATAACGCTTGGTTTCCTTCGGGTCTCTCTGGGTATAGGGAAGTGTTCTTGCAATAAAGGCCAGCGCCAGTTCATCCTCCACATAAATCCCCTCTTCGTCACAGCGCTGCAGGAAATATTCACTGGGCGGATAATGGGAGGTTCGGATATAATTGCAGTTTGCCTCCTTAAATAAAGCCACATCCTCATCAATCAGCTCCTTAGTCAGACAGCGTCCATGAAGCGGTGAAACCTCATGACGGCATGCGCCTCTCAGCTTAACCTCACAGCCATTTACAAAAAGCTGATTCCCGGCCTCGCTGATTTCCCGGAAGCCAAATTTATGTTCTATCTCTTCTATTTTTTCATCTTGCCAGGAAATACGTAATCTGAGCGTATACAGCCAGGGATGCTCTGCATCCCACTTCAGCGGATTTTCCACGGGGATATCAAGGCTTCTGTCCCCATTCTTCAGATATCCGGCTGGATTTAAATCAATTTCCTTCACAACGGTTTGATCCGGCGCAATCAGTAGGGCATCATACCGGTAAGTATCCGAGCAATTTTGTGTTGCAAAGAAAAGCTTCAGCGTACCGTTAATATACTCTTTATCGAATACCGTAGAGGTATGAACGGAGGTATAATAATTCTTCGGCAGGGTGTAGAGCAAAACGCTGTGAAGGATTCCTCCATGGTTGTAAGAGCTTACCTGATCAGTAATATCATCGAGGCAGACGGTAAGAACAAACTGCTCTTTTCCCCTTACCATATCAGTGATATTCAAATTCCAGGAAATAAAGGCATTCTCATGCTCCATGGCAAACTTACCGTCAATATATACTTTTGCAAAGCCGTTAACACCTTCAAAGCGCAGTATGTAATCACAATCTGTTCTGATTTCCTTCAGGCAGACCAATTTTTTATATACGTACTTTC